>JBDKLN010000140.1:0-17453 GCA_039806045.1 Pseudomonadota bacterium | reverse complement strand
ACGTGAAGCGCGAAAAAGGCATGGTCTACCCGGAGATCATCCGCGTCGCGCTGCCCTACCAGCTGCAGCTCCCCGAGCGTTTCTATGACGTGCCCGACAGCAGCGACAAGACCTGGATCGGGATCTGGCAGCAGCGTGCCCCGGAGCTGGCCGTGCTGGGCGGCGCCCTGCTGCTGCTGGCCCTGCTGCTGGCGCAGCAAAAGTGGCTGACCGCGCATGCGCGCCGCTTCACCGTGATCCGCGTCGCATTCCTGTCGTTCACGGTCGGCTTCATCGGCTGGTACGCGCAAGGCCAGCTGTCGATCGTGAACATGACGGGCCTGCTGCAGTCGATCAAAGAGGGACGCAGCCTGGCCTTCTTCCTGTACGACCCGATGACGGTCTGCCTGTGGGGCTTCGTTGCCGTCACTTTCTTCCTCTGGGGCCGCGCCACTTTCTGCGGCTGGCTGTGCCCGTTCGGCGCGCTTCAAGAGCTCGTATCGCGCATTGCGCGGGTGCTGCGCGTGCCGCAGGTACGCCTGCGCACCGCCGTCGACGCGAAACTGAAGTGGATCAAATACGTGCTGCTGGCCGGCGTGCTGGTGTCGGCGCTGTTCGCGCCGCAGCTGGCGGACAAGCTGGTCGAGATCGAGCCGTTCAAGACGGCGATCACGCTGTACTTCGTGCGCTCGTGGCCCTTCGTCGTCTACGCCGGTGGCCTGCTGGTCGCCAGCGCGGTGGTCTACAAGTTCTTCTGCCGCTACCTGTGCCCGTTCGGCGCCGGCCTCGCGGTGCTGGGCAAGCTGCGCCTCTTCCAATGGCTGCCGCGCCGCGCCGAATGCGGCACGCCCTGCCAGACCTGCCGCCATCGCTGCGATTACCAGGCCATCCGCCCGAGTGGCGCCATCGCTTATGACGAATGCTTCCAGTGCATGGATTGCGTCGTCATTTATCACAGCGACACGCAGTGCGCGCCGCGCATCCTGCAAGCGAAGCGTGGCGTGACGATACCGGTGCGTGCCGTGCCGGCCGACAAGGAGGTCGCATGAAACAGCCGACGGATTCGCGCCGGTATCACGGAACCCGGCGACGCACGATTCTGAAGGCTGCGCTGGGCACCGCCTTCGCCGGCGCTGCCGGCGTCGGCGCCGCATCGCTATGGCTGCCTCCTGCCCATGAACGGCGGAGCTTGCGCGAATTCACTGCCGCCGACCTCGCCTTCGGCACGACGGTGTCATTGAAAGTGCTGCACACGGACGAAGCCGCTGCGCGCCAGGCCATGCAGGCCGCGCTCGCAGCGGTGCGTGACATCGACCGGTTGATGAGCCTGTATCGGGCAGACAGCGAGATCAGCCGCCTGAACCGCAACGGCCAGCTTGCCTCCCCCGACGCGCGCGTGCTGGCCGTGCTGCTGCATGCGCAGGCATTGTCCCGCCAGACCAACGGCGCCTTCGATGTGACCGTGCAGCCCTTGTGGAATGCGGCAGCCTCGGGCCGCGACAGGCATGCAGAACTGGCCCGCATTGGCTGGCGCAAGCTCGACGTCAGCGCCACGCGGATTGCCTTCGGTGCGCCCGGCATGGCCGTCACGCTCAACGGACTCGCTCAAGGCTACGGCGCCGACGTCGCGCTCGCCGCGCTCAGGCAGCACGGCATCACGGATGCCTTGCTTGATACCGGCGAATTCTCGACGCTGGGCAGGCGTGACGACGGCCAGCCGTGGACACTGGCCGTGCGCGACCCGCGTGACGAGCAGGCATATGCGCGCGTGATGCCCGCGGACGGACGTTGCCTGGCGACCTCCGGTGATTACGAGACCCGTTTCAGCGAAGATTTTTCGAAGCACCATATCGTCGACCCGGCCACCGGCGACTCGCCGCGCGAGCTGGCCAGCGTCAGCGTGCTGGCGCCGACCGGCCTGCAGGCCGATGGCCTGTCGACGGCCATGATGGTGCTCGGCCTGCAAGCCTCGCTGGACCTTGCCGCGCGCACCCCGGGTGTGGACGTCTTTTGCATCGGCAAGGATGGCTCGCGGCATGCAACGCCGGGCTTTCCTGCCACATTCGCCTGACCCATGCTTGATCTGCGTCGCCGGCTGAGGCCGCGCCGCCAGCCCGGCCGGAACTTGCATCGCCAGCGCCCGGCCTAATTCCCACATCCATCACCGGAGCAAGCCATGCCCATGGCAGGCCATGTATCGGTACAGCCAACGGCAGCGGCCCGGCTGGGCGGCTCGCTGGGCTGGTTCAGCCTCGCGGCCGGTGCAGCCAGCCTGCTGATGCCGGGTCCGGTGGCGCGATCGGCCGGGCTCTTCACGAACCAGCGCACGCTGCGCGCCATGCGCGCGATGGGTCTGCGCGAACTGGCCAGCGGCGCCGGCATCTTGCTGAGGCCGCAGCGGCCCGGCTGGTTGTGGATGCGCGTGGCCGGCGATGCGATGGACCTGGCCCTGCTTGGCCTGTCAGGCCGGCGCAATGCCGTCGATGCTGAAGCACGCCACGTGAATTCGCGCCAGCGCCTGATGTTCGCGTCAGCGGCACTGGCAGGCGTGATGGTGCTCGACATGCTGGCCGCTTATGAGCAAGGCCGGTTGAAGCAGCTGGGGCTGCGCTACGGACCACAACGCGACGAGCTTGATGCAACGGGCGCTCTCCGCATCAAGAAATCGATCGCGATCAACCAGAGTCCGGAAACGTGCTACCGCTTCTGGCGTAACGTCGAGAATTTCCCGCGCTTCATGCACCATGTCGAAGAAGTGCATACGCTGGATGCGACCCGCTCGCACTGGACGTTGCGCTCACCACCCGGACGCCCCATGGAATGGACCGCGGAACTGGCCAGCGACGTACCGTCGCAGCAGCTGGGCTGGCGCACGCTGCCCGGCGCCGAGGTCGATCATGCGGGCGTGGTGCGCTTCATGCCAGCCAGCGGTGGGCGCGCCACCACCGTTGAAGTCGATCTCAGCTACCGCGCACCGCCGGGCAAGCCGGGTGGCCGCATCGCCAGTCTGTTGGGCGAAGTGCCGGCGCAGCAAATCGACGACGACCTGCGACGCTTCAAGCAGCTGATCGAGACCGGCGAGATACCGACCACTGTCGGCCAATCGGCTGGCCAGCGCAGCCTGGTCGGCAGATTGCTGCATCCCGGGAAGGCGGGATGAAAGCCAACGTCTGGCATGGCAAGGGCGACATGCGCATTGAGCAGGTCCCTGATCCACGCATCCTGAACCCGCGCGATGCGATCGTGAAGATCACGTCAACCGCGATCTGCGGGTCGGACCTGCACCTGTATGGCGGCTATGTGCCGACGATGGAGGCGGGCGATATCCTCGGCCACGAGTTCATGGGCGAGGTGGTCGACGTCGGCAGCGCGGTCAAAAATTTGCGCGTTGGCGACCGGGTGGTGGTGCCATTCACGATTGCCTGCGGCAATTGCTTCTTCTGCCAGCGGCGCGAACATTCACTGTGCGAGAACTCGAACCCGAATGCATGGATGGCCGAAAAGATGTGGGGACATTCGCCGGCCGGCGTGTTTGGTTACTCGCACCTGACCGGCGGCTATGCCGGAGGGCAAGCGCAATACGCACGCGTGCCGTATGCCGATGCCGGACCCTTGCGCATCGACGACGGCTTGGCGGACGAGCAGGTGCTGTTCCTGTCCGATGTGCTGCCCACCGGATACATGGCGGCCGAGAATTGCAGCCTCCAGGGTGGCGACGTCGTTGCCGTCTGGGGCTGCGGGCCGGTCGGTCAATTCGCGATACAGAGCGCGTGGCTGCTGGGCGCCGGGCGCGTGATTGCGATCGACCGCTTTCCCGAGCGGCTCGCCATGGCGCGCGAGTGGTCGCGCGCGGAGACGCTAAATTACGAAGAGGTCGATGTCGGCGATGCGCTGCGCGAGATGACCGGCGGCCGTGGCCCGGATGCCTGCATCGATGCCGTCGGCATGGAAGCCCATGGTACCGGCACGCTGGCGACCTACGACCGTATCAAGCAGATCATGCGGCTGGAGTCCGACCGGCCCATGGTCTTGCGCGAGCTACTGCGCAGTTGCCGCAATGGCGGCACGGTCTCGATACCCGGCGTCTATGGCGGCTTCATCGACAAGCTGCCGATGGGCTCGGTGATGAACCGCGCATTGACGCTCAAAACCGGACAGACCCATGTGCAGCGCTATCTGCAACCCTTGCTGGAACGCGTACGACGCGGCGATTTTCATCCCGAGCGCCTGGTCACGCATCGGCTGCCGCTGGACGATGCGCCGCACGCCTATCGGATGTTCCGCGACAAGCTGGATGGCTGCGTGAAGGTGGTGCTGAAACCGTGGCTGCATTGAGGCGGACCAAGCAAAAAAGGCTGCGCGAACGCAGCCCCTTGCTCGTTGCAGACATCGTCAGAAGTGATAGCGGGCGCCGACACTCCAGTTGCTGAGCTTGAAGTCACCGTCGGAGGGCTTGTCGAAGTACGCGTACTCGATGATGCCCGACCACTCCTTGGTGAACTGATAGCTGGCGCCGACGCCCACAATGATGCCGGCCTTGGTGTTGGTGTCATCCGCCGAGCCCAGCCCGGTGGACGCGGTGGCCTTGTTGTGATTGACCGACAAGCCACCCTTGGCATACACGTTGAAGCCATCGGTGACCGGCAGCTTGCCGACGGCCGCCAGATACAGCGATTGCGTGACCAGCTTCAGCGACGTGGCCGTCGCGGTGTCGGTCTGGCTGGCGCTGCCGTGATGCAGGTAGCCGAGCTCGATATCGAAATTCGGGTTGATGTTCACGCCATAGGTAAGACCGACCACGGTCTTGGATTTGTCGCCGCCCAGCAAGGGCATGTCCTGGTACTTGGACTCGCCCACATTGAGGCCGACATAACTCCCTTCGGCGTGTGCTGCACATGGCACGACCAAGGCCACGCCCAGCAGCGCGGCCAACAATGGTTTCTGCATGATGATTTTCCTGTTCCTAAAGGTGGCGAACAGCCGGCAGGGGTGCCGGCGCAATCCCGGTCTGAGCGGGACGCGCGGATTCTAGGCAGGCGCTGGGCTTCTGATAACAGCGGGGTTGTTAAAAAATGACAGCCTGCGCGCAAGCATCGACGCACGGCCAAATCCCTTGCAAGCAGGCGAACGATGGCAGGCGAAATGCGTGCGGTCAGGAATGGCAAACCGCGGACAGCGTGGACTGGCCGAGCACAAGGCCGGCGGCCTTTCCAAAGTACGCATACTCGAGGGCTGCGCCCCACTCCTTGTTCAGCCGCCATTGCGCGCCATACCAGACCGTGTCTCGGCACGACCACGGCCGCATCCGGCCCATGCTCAGTACGCTTCTTCCCAGCTGATCGACAGCCGTGCCGCGCACTGGATCAGGCCCACCATGCTGTAAGTCTGCGGAAAATTGCCCCACAACTCGCTGCCATCAATCGACACGTCTTCCGACAGCAGTCCCACATGGTTGCGGCGCGACAGTACGCGCTCGAACAATTCACGCGCCCTCGCTTTCTCGCCATTGCGCGCCAGCGACAAGATCCACCACAAGGTGCAGACCGTAAAGGCGGCGTCCGGCTGGCCGAAGTCATCGGCTTCGTCATACCGCAACAGGAAGTCGCCGCGCTGCAACTGGCGCTCGATCGCGCGCAAGGTACCCACGAAGCGCGGGTCGTCAGGCATCAGGAACTGGAATTCACCCATCAGCAACAGGCTGGCATCGAGGTTTTCGCCGCCAAAGGTGGACACGAAACTGCCAAGCGCCGGATTCCACGCATGGTCGATGATGGCCTGCCGTATGCGTTCGGCTTCCTGCGCCCAGCGATGCGAGCGTTGTGGCAGCCGCAGCCTCGCGGCGATCGCTGCGAGGCGATCGCAAGCAGCCCAGCACATCAGCGAAGAAAAGGTATGCACGCGCCGGGTGCCGCGCAGCTCCCAGATGCCGGCGTCGGGCTTCAGGTAGCACTGTATCGCCTGCTCGCCGAGGCGCTCGAGGTCGGCGAAGATCTGCCGGCCCGCAGGCCGTTCGAGGCGTGTGTCGAAGAAGGCATGCGTGCTGGCCAGCACGGCGGCGCCGAACACATCGTTCTGTATCTGGCTCCAGGCGAGATTGCCAACCCGTACCGGGCCCATGCCGCGAAAGCCATCGAGTGACGGTGCCACCCATTCTTCCAGCGCCGTCTCGCGGCGTATGCCATACACCGGCTGCAGCGGCGTATCGCGCGAATCGGCAATGATGTTAAGGATGTACTCCAGATAGTGCTGCATGGTCGCCGTCACGCCGAGCTGGTTGAGCGCGTTGACGACGAAATACGCATCGCGCAGCCAGCAATAACGGTAGTCCCAGTTGCGGCCCGAATTCGGCGATTCGGGGATCGAGGTCGTGCAGGCCGCGATGATCGCTCCGGTGTCATCGAAGGCATTCAGCTTGAGCGTGATGGCCGACCGTATCACCACGTCTTGCCACTCGAAGGGAATCGCGAGGTTGCGTACCCAGCGATGCCAGTAGGAGGCGGTCGACTCGTAAAAGCTGCGCCCCAGTTCGCGCGGCGCGCCATCGACGGTCTCATCGGGCCCCATCAGCAGGGTTACCGACTCGTGCAGGAAAAACAAGCGCTCTTCCGTCAGCGAAGTCACCGAGGCATCGGTGGTCACGCGCATGGCCTGCGAACCGCCGTAAAACGTGACATGGTGGGCGCCGGTACGCGATGCGGCACGCGACTGCCCGTAATTCAAGGCCGGCCGCAGCCGCACGCCGATGCGCGGTCGCCCGGCCACGCGGCGGATCATGCGCACCAGCATTGCCGGCGCAAACATGCGGCCATGCAGGTAAAAGCGCGGCGCGAAATCGGTGACGTCGATGACATTGCCTTCGCCATCTTGCAGCCGCGTTTCCAGGATGGCTGAATTGCGCTGGTAATACTGGCGCACCGTATGGCTGCCTTCAAACAGCAAATCGATGAAGCCGAAGGCATCGGCTGCCGCATTTTTTTCATCCGAGCGCAGCAGGCAGCAGCACAGCGGGTTGCTGTCGAAATGCGGATAGCACCACCATGCAATGCGTGCCGACCTGTCAACCAGCGCGCTGGTGCGCGAGTTGCCGATCAAGGCGAGGTCGAGATGGCTCATCGCCTCACACCTTGGACCGGCACCGGAATCTCGCCGACCAGCCAGTCCAGCAAGCGCGCCACATTCCGCTGTGCGGGGAGGCGCCATTGCGCGGCGCTGTCGTTGTCGCGTCCGACATGCACCGTAAACAGGCCGGGCTGCGCCAGGCGAAACACATCTTCGTCAGTCAGGTCATCGCCGACATACAGCGCTCGCGCAATGCCGACCGAGGACAGCAAGGCCTGCACGGCACTGCCCTTGTCGCCGGCATCGGCCGGCAACACATTGAGCAGGCATTTGCCCGCGATGACGCGCGGTGGCGGCTTCAGGGTGCTGAGGCGCTCGCGCAGCGCCTGTTCGGCACGCGCGTGGTCGCGCGACTGCAGGTAATGCAGCGACAGCGAGTAATGCTTGTCTTCGATGCGGATGCCGGGATCGAGCCAGGCCACCTCAGATTCGAGCTGCGCTTTCCAGCGCGCGACGCGCTTGATCAAAGCGGCCTGCTTTGCGGCCGTCGGTGCGCCGGGTACGCCTTCCAGGCCGTGGTTGCCGATCAGGTAGTCGGCAACAAAGGACAAGCGGGGCCGCAAGTCGTCCAGCGCACGGCCGGTAACGATGCCGACCGGCACCCGCTGCTGCAATGCACGCAAGCGCACCTGGATGTCTGCCGGCAGCACTACCGCATCCGGGTCGGCCACCAGCGGTGCGAGCGTGCCATCGAAATCAAACAGGCACAGCCAGGGTCGCGCAACGAAGCTGCGCAATGCCTGCAGACCTTCCGGCGAAAGCACGTCCCTCATGCCGTATCGCGCCGCGCCATCCGCCTGCGCCCGTTCATGCCGCGTCGCTCATATCGCCCGGCGCAGCGCTTGCCGGCTGTGGGAATGGATCTTCTCGGACACCCGCTGCCGGCGCCGCAGCCTAGCCGCATCCAATAACATCAGGCCGGCCCAGCGGTAGACATTGAAGTCCCGTACCACGCTGCGCATGCTGCGCATGCGCTCGCGCTGCTCGGCCTCGGGCATGGCCAGCGCGCGGTACAGCGCCTGCGCGCCCTGCTCGATGTGGTACGGGTTGATGATCAGGGCCTCATGCAGCTCGCGCGCCGCGCCGGTGAATTGCGACAGGATCAACACGCCCAGCTCGTCGTCGCGCGCTGCGATGAATTCCTTGGCCACCAGGTTCATGCCGTCATGCAGGCTGGTCACCATGCAGATGTCGGCGGCGCGGTAGCAGCAGGCCAGCCGGTCTTCATCGAAATGCTCGATGCGCAGCAGGATCGGCGGCGCAACCGGATTCGCATGGTGCTGGTTCACCTGCAGCGCCAGCTTGCGCACGCGTGCCTCGAGCGACTGGTATTCATCCAGCGACGAACGGCTGGGCGCGGCCACTTGCAGCAGCGAGACGCGGCCGACCAGTTCCGGGTGCAGGGTCAACAGACGATCGACTGCCTGTATGCGTTCGACAATGCCCTTGGTGTAATCGAGCCGGTCCACGCCCAGCGCCAGCTGGTGCGTGGGCGGCAGTCCCAGTTCGTGGCGCAGGTCACGCCGGCACTGCACGACATCGAGTGGCACTTCCGTCTCGGGCCAGGCGATCGAGATCGGATAGGGCTCGACCTGCGTCAGTTCGCCGCCATAGGAGATGGTCGACGCCTCGTGCTCGATGCGGGTCTCCAGATAACGGTCGACCGTCTCGATGAAGTTCTTGCAGTGGAATGGCGTATGAAAGCCCAGCAACGTATTGCCCAGCAAACCTTCCAGCAATTCCTCGCGCCACGGGCAGATGCCGAAGGATTCCGGATTCGGCCAGGGGATATGCCAGAACATGATGATGGTCGCTTTGGGCAATCGCTCGCGCACCATGCGCGGCAACAGCGCGAAGTGATAGTCCTGCACCAGCACCACCGGGTCATCGACATGGGCCTCGGCCACCACCGCCTCGGCGAAGCGCTGGTTGACGGTCACGTACTGATCCCAGTCCGACGTGCGGAACACGGGCCGCACATGGGCCATATGGCACAGCGGCCACAGGCCTTCGTTCGAGAAGCCGTAGTAATAGCCCTGCTCTTCGTCTTCACTCAGCCAGACGCGACGCAAGGTGTAGGCCGGCCGCTTGGGCGGCACGCTGACGCGGTCTTGCGCATCAACGGTGACGCGATCGGCTGAGCCGCTGCCATGCGCAATCCAGGTGCCGGAACAGGCGCGCATCACCGGCTCGACCGCTGTCACCAGGCCGCTGGCCGGGCGGCGCACGACAATGCCCTGCTCGCGCTGCTCATGGATGTAAGGCTCGCGGTTGGATACCACCAGCACCTGGTCGCCGGCCAGTTCGTCATGCAACAGCGAGCGCAGCTTTTCCGGCGTCCAGGCCTGCGGCGAGTCTTGCCGTGCGCGACGCTCGACATGCATCTCGTGCAGCATCGCGCGCAGGTCACCAAACAAGGGACGAAATTCAGGCGGCGCATTCAATGGCCCGCGCGCAGGGTCGCGTCGCAACAGGCTCTTGAGCGAACGCATCCAGCCCTGCCAGCTCCAGTGCGCCATCCACGCGCCCAGTGCCGAGATGACGATGAACATCATCAGGAACAGCGCAAACAGGTAATTGCGGAATTCATTGGTGCGCCGCTCGATGAAACTGGTGTCTTGCGCGAGCACCAGTTTTCCCAGGGTCAGGCCATCCTGCTCGAGCACGCTTTCAGTGACCCGCAAGCCATCGGGCGCCTTGCCCTGGCAACCCAGCCCGGACGGGAAGCCACCGCTTGCGTACAGCAGGCGACCGGACGCATCGCAGAAAGCGATGGCCCGCACATGCGCGTCATGCACGGAACGATCGAAAAGTTCGCGCACGCCCTCCGCATCTTGCAGTGTCACGAGGTCCAGCAGCGGCGGATTCAATGACGATGCCAGCAATTCGGAGCGCGTGTCGAGATCGCGCAGGAACCAGCGCTGCGTCAGTTCATCGACCAGCGGCAACATCACCAGCGCGAAGCCGCCGAGTACGAGCGCGAGGGGAAAGATGAAGCGCAGCGATATCTGGAATGGGCGCATCGGCAGGCCTGAGGTCGGGCAACATTGCCCGGCCCTGCGGCACCCGGTGGATACCTACGCTTCGGAAAAGTTTTGCTTGTTTGCGAAACGTGCAGGACAAGCCGATGGACAACAGGAACGTCGATACAGTTCCGACAATGGCTGGTCAGTAATTGCGCAAGCCTTGCAGGTCGAGCACGGTCAAGCCCCGATAGTCGAGCTTGATCAGCCCGGCGCGTTCGAGCAATTGCAGCGCCTGGTTCGCGCGCTGGCGCGACACGCTGCACAGGTAGCCGATCTCTTCCTGCGAAATCTGCAGCTCCGTGCCGCCGGCCGGATTGAGGTCAGGATTGAACAGCGAGGCGATGCAACGCGCAACGCGGGCATCGGTGTCGAGGCTGCGATCGTATTCGATCAGCGAGATGAACAAGCCCAGTCTTGCATTCAATTGCTTTAACAGGAAACGGTTGAAGGCAATGCTGTTGTCGAGCAGCCAGGTGAAGGTCGCTCGTGGCATGAAGGCGACATGACTGTCGCGCAAAGCGACAACGTCATACATGCGGCCCTCGGTCTTCAACAACGAACCCTCGCCGAACCAGCCGCCGGCTAGCATGCCGGTGAAGCTGACGGCCTTGCCTTGCGGCGAGACACTGCTCATCTTCAGCAAGCCCTCGGTCACGCCCAGCCAGTAATCTACCGGTTCGCCCTTGCGGCAGATATAGCTGCCGGCCTCGAAGTGGCGCTCGGTGATGTCGCGCAGCACGCGCGCCCTCTGCTCGGGCGTCAGCGTGCCGGCCCACAGGGTCTGCGCAAGCGCATCGGACAAGGACGGACGGGTGACAGTGCTCATGCAGGAGGCGATGCGATGGCTGGTGTGATGATTATGTTGACGAAGGCGATACCGCAGACAGCGCCGCTGTTGCTGCCGACCTTGAGGCGCACACATGCGGCGCATGCGGCGTGCTGCGCTGCAAAATTAAAACTTCAGTAATTGTCTGGCAAATGACAATCGGAAAATCTGAACGGGGCTATGATGGCATGAAAAGCTGGCGCGAATGGCACCACGGCGACCAGTCCGACAAAAATATAAAGAGACAGCCGATGTTGGAGACGCAGACCCGGCAGGCGGATACTTTTCCGCGCCTGCTGCAACGGCACGCGCATGCGCGCCCCGACCGCCCGGCCTTCCGCGAGAAGGACCTCGGCATCTGGCAAACCACGACCTGGTCGCAACTGGCCGCCGAGGTGCAGGCTTTCGCCTGCGGACTGGCGGCGCTGGGCTTCAAGCGCGGGATGAACCTCGCCGTGGTCGGCGACAACCGGCCGCGCCTGTACTGGGCGATGGCTGCCGCGCAGAGCCTGGGTGGCGTCGCCGTACCGCTCTATCAAGACGCCCCTGCGGCCGACATGGCCTATGTGCTGGAGAACGCCGGCATCGATTTCGCGGTGGTCGAGGACCAGGAACAGGTCGACAAGCTGGTCGAGGCCCGCGCCAACGTGCCCGGCCTGTCGCACATCATTTATGACGACGGCCGCGGGCTGCGCAATTACACGACGGCCGGCCTGCATGGCTTCGATGCGGTGCAGGCGCTGGGCCGCGAGCTGATGCGGAAGGACCCGGGGCTGTACCAGCGCGAAGTCGACGCCGGCAGCAGCGACGACATCGCCGTCATCCTCTACACCTCGGGCACCACCGGCAAGCCAAAGGGCGTCTGCCATTCGCACAAGGCCATGATCGCCACCGGCAACACGCTGGTCGAATTCGATCAGGTGACGGCTGACGACGAAGTGCTGTGCTACCTGCCGCTGGCCTGGGTCGGCGACTTCCTGTATTCCTATGCGATGTCGAGCATCGCCGGCTTCTGCCTGAATTGCCCGGAATCGCCGGCCACCGTCGGCACCGACCTGCGCGAGATCGGCCCCACCTATTACTTCGGCCCGCCGCGCGTGTATGAGAACACCCTGACGCAGGTGATGATCCGCATCGAGGATGCAAGCTTCATCAAGCGCTCGATGTTCCATTACTTCATGAAGATTGCGCGTCGCGCCGGCCTGAAGCTGCTCGACAAAAAAGGCGGCGTGTCCATCTCCGATCGCCTGCTGTACGCGCTGGGCGAGATCTTTGTCTACGGCCCGCTGAAGAACGTGCTGGGCCTGTCGCGCATCAAGGTCGCGTACACCGGCGGCGAGGCGATTGGCCCCGACTTGTTCGACTTCTACCGCTCGATCGGCATCAACCTCAAGCAGCTGTATGGCATGACCGAAACTTGCGTCACCGTCTGCATGCAACGCTCGGGCGAAGTCAAGCTCGACACCGTCGGCAAGCCGATGAAGAACGTCGAGGTCAAGATTGCCGACAGCGGCGAAGTGCTGGTGCGCTCGCCGGGCCTGATGGTGGGTTACTACAAGAAGCCGGAAGACACGGCCGAAGCAATCGACGCCAGCGGTTATTTCCATACCGGCGACGCCGGCTTCTTCGACAGCGATGGTCACCTGAAGATCATCGATCGTGCCAAGGATGTGGGCAAGATGGCGGACGGCTCACTGTTTGCGCCGAAGTACATCGAAAACAAGCTGAAGTTCTTCCCCTTCATCAAGGAAGCGGTGGCCTTCGGCGATGGCCGCGACGCCTGCAACGCCTTCATCAACATCGACATGGAAGCCGTCGGCAACTGGGCCGAGCGCCGTAACCTGCCTTACAGCGGCTATACCGACCTGGCTTCGCAAGAGGCTGTCTATGATCTGATCGCCGACTGCGTCGAGAAGGTCAATGCCGACCTCGCCCATGATGAATTGCTGGCCGGTTCGCAAATCCATCGCTTCCTCGTGCTGCACAAGGAGCTGGACCCGGATGACGACGAGCTGACCCGCACCCGCAAGGTGCGTCGCCGCTTCATCGCCGAAAAATATGCGGTGCTGATCGATGCGCTGTATGCCGGCAAGCAGCACCAGTTCATCGAGACGCAGGTCAAATTCGAAGACGGCCGCCAGGGATCCATCAGCGCCGACCTGCAGATCCGCGACGTGAAGACCTTCAGCGCGCAACGCAAGGCGGCATGATGAACGCGCCCGACACCATGACGACTTCCACGATGCCCGAGACCGGCGGCCGCAAGATCGGCGACGTCATCCTTGATCTGCGCAACATCTCGCTGTCGTTCGGCGGCGTGAAGGCGCTGACCGACATTTCCTTCAATGTGCGCGAGCACGAGATCCGCGCCATCATCGGCCCCAACGGTGCCGGCAAGAGCTCGATGCTCAACGTGATCAACGGCGTCTATCGTCCGCAGCAAGGCGAGATCATTTATCACGGCGAGCACCGGCGCGACATGGATACCTATGCGGCGGCCAAGAGCGGCATCGCGCGCACTTTCCAGAACATTGCGCTGTTCAAGGGCATGACCGTGCTCGACAACATCATGACCGGCCGCAACCTGAAGATGCGCTCGAACTTCCTGCTGCAGGCACTGTACGCGGGGCCGGCGCAGCGTGAAGAGATCGCGCACCGCAAGAAGGTCGAGGAAGTGATTGACTTCCTCGAGATCCAGCACATCCGCAAGACCCCGGTCGGCCGCCTGCCTTACGGGCTGCAAAAGCGCGTCGAGCTGGGCCGCGCACTGGCTGCCGAACCCAACATGCTGCTGCTGGACGAGCCGATGGCCGGCATGAACGTCGAAGAGAAGCAGGACATGTGCCGCTTCATCCTCGACGTCAACGAGCAGTTCGGCACCACCATCGTGCTCATCGAGCATGACATGGGCGTGGTGATGGATATCTCGGACCGCGTGGTCGTGCTCGACTACGGCAAGAAGATCGGCGACGGCACACCGGACGAAGTAAGGAGCAACCAGGACGTGATCAACGCCTATCTGGGCGTGGCTCACTGAAAAGGCGGCGTGACGACACCGGATGCCGGCCTGCGCCGGCATGACGGGTGTGAATGGCAGCGCAGCATCGATTTTTATCCCGGCACACGCCGGCATGGCGGTTGCGAGATGCCGCAGACCGTTGATCGTCATCCCGGCGCATGCCGGGATCCAGCGACTTGGAAGGAAGCATGGGAATCAATTTTTTCTTTGAAGTGCTGATCGGCGGCCTGCTGTCGGGCGTGATGTACGCGCTGGTAGCCCTGGGCTTCGTGCTGATCTACAAGGCATCGGGCGTGTTCAACTTCTCGCAGGGCGCGATGGTGTTCTTTGCCGCGCTGACCTGCGTGTCATTGACTGAGTTCGGCATGCCGCTGTGGGTGGCCATCGGCGCCACGGTGGTCGTGATGGCGGTGCTGGGGCTGGCGATCGAGCGGCTGGTGTTGCGCCCGCTGGTCAACCAGCCGGAGATCTCGCTCTTCATGGCCACCATCGGCCTGACCTTCTTCATCGAAGGCATGGCGCAGCTGATGTGGGGCTCGGAGGTCAAGCGCCTCGACCTCGGCATCGACGACGTGCCAATGGAAAGCCTGCTGAATGCCTTCAACATCATCGTCTCCAAGTTTGACGTGATCGCCGCGCTGGTCTGCGCGCTGCTGGTCACGGGGCTGGCGCTGTTCTTCTCGCGCACCAAGGTTGGCCGCGCCCTGCGCGCGGTGGCCGATGACCACCAGGCCGCGCTCGCGGTCGGCATCCCGCTGCAACAGATCTGGGCCATCGTCTGGGGCGTGGCCGGTTTCGTCGCGCTGGTCGCGGGCCTGCTGTGGGGTTCGCGCAATGGCGTGCAATTCTCGCTGACTTTCGTCGCGCTCAAGGCGCTGCCGGTGCTGATCCTGGGCGGTTTCACGTCAGTGCCGGGCGCCATCGTCGGCGGCCTGATCATCGGCTCGTCGGAAAAGCTGGCCGAGGTTTACATCGGCCCGTTTGTCGGCGGCGGCATCGAAGGCTGGTTCCCGTACGTGCTGGCGCTGATGTTCCTGCTGGTGCGCCCGGAAGGCCTGTTCGGCGAAAAGATCATTCGAAGGATTTGACCCATGCTCTACCGCGAAGCCGGACAATTCAAGACGACCTACGAGGCCGATGGCCAGATCCTGCCGATCCGGCAGGACCGTATTGCCATGGCGCTGCTGCTGGTCATCGCCTTCGTCGTCGTGCCACAGGTGGCGACACCCTACTTTTTTTCCGCGATCCTGATTCCCTTCCTGGTGCTGTCGCTGGCGGCGTTGGGGCTGAATATCCTGACCGGCTACGCGGGCCAGCTGTCGCTGGGCTCGGCCGCCTTCATGGCCGTGGGCGCGTTCGCGTCGTACAACTTCATGTTGCGCGTGCCGGGCATACCGCTGCTGGCCGCGTTTGTGCTGGGCGGCGTCTGTGCTGCGATGGTCGGCATCGTGTTCGGCTTGCCTTCGCTGCGGGTGCGTGGCTTCTACCTCGCGGCCTCGACGCTGGCGACCCAGTTCTTTGTGCTGTGGGCGCTGACCAAGGTGCGCTGGTTCACCAACTTCAGTTCGTCGGGCGTGATCACGGCGCAAAAGATGAGCATCTTCGGCGTCGATTTCGAAACGCCGGACATGAAGTACCTGCTGGTGCTGGCCGTCGTGACCGTGCTGGCGCTGGCGGCGAAGAACATGGTGCGCTCCAATATCGGCCGCTGCTGGATGGCGGTGCGTGACATGGACGTGGCCGCTGAGGTGATTGGCATCCGCCTGATGCGCACCAAGCTGCTCGCGTTCGCCGTCAGCTCCTTCTACTGCGGCGTGGCGGGCGCGCTGTATGCATATGCCTACCTCGGCACCGTGGAACCGGAAGCCTATGGTCTGGACCTGTCATTCCGGGTGCTGTTCATGGTGATCATCGGCGGCCTTGGCTCCATCCTCGGTTCCTTCCTCGGCGCGGCCTTCATCGTGCTGCTGCCCATCGTGCTGAGCACCGTGGTGCATGCCGCTGGCATCTCGACGGCGGTCGCATCGAACCTCGAACTGATGGTGTTCGGCGCCCTGATCATCTTCTTCCTGATCGTCGAGCCGCATGGACTGGCGCGCCTGTGGCAGATCGCGAAGGAAAAACTGCGCCTGTGGCCATTCCCGCATTGACGGGCGGCGGTGGCCGGCACAGCAAGAATTCGAAAACAGTCACACTGATCACACTTTCCCTTTCCACAAGGAGGCAATGATGAAACTCATCAAGACCCTGGTCGCCGCCACTGCAGCGACCGTGCTGCTGGCCACGGCCGGCATTGCAGCAGCGTCCGAGCAGTTTGTGCCGCTACTGTCCTACCGCGTCGGCCCTTACGGCTCGAATGGCACGTCGTTCTACGGCGGCATGATCGACTACATGAACCTGGTCAACCAGGCGGGCGGCATCAATGGCGTCAAGCTGACCTGGGAAGAGTGCGAGACTGAATACAACGCCGCGCGCGGAGTCGAATGCTACGAGCGCCTGAAGAGCAAGAATGGCGGCGCGGCCATCGTTGAACCGCTGTCGACCGGCATTGCGTACGGCATCCTCGATCGCGTCGGCAAGGACAAGATCCCGATGACCACCCTCGGCTACGGCCGCTCGGATGCCGCCAACGGCAAAGTCTTCCCGTATGTGTTCCCGCTGCTGACGACTTACTGGAATCAGGCCGCGGCGATGGTCGTCTACCTCGGCGAGAAATCCGGCGGCATGGACAAGCTCAAGGGCAAGAAGATCGTCCACCTGTACCACGACTCGGCCTATGGCAAGGAGCCGTTGCCGGTGCTGGAAGCCGAAGCCGCGAAATGGGGCTTCGAACTGATCAAGATCCCGATCACGCCGCCGGGCAGCGAGCAGCAATCGCAATGGCTGCAGATCCGCCAGGCCAACCCTGACTACGTGATCATGTGGACCTTCGGCGTGATGAGCGCGGTCGGGCTGAAGACCGCGCAACGCAACGGTTTCCCGCGCGAGAAGATCCTCGGTGTCTGGTGGGCTGGTTCGGAAGAAGACACTGAACCGGCCGGCGAAGCGGCCAAGGGCTTCTCGGCGATGAGCTTCACCACGCCGGGCGAGTTCCCGATCCTCGACGAGATCCGCACCAAGCTGTACAAGAATGGCCAGGGCAACCTGAAGGAGCTGGACCGCGTCGGCAACGTGATGTACATGCGCGGTATTGCGGCGGCGGTGATGATGGTCGAAGCGATGCGCAATGCGCAGGGCAAGTTCGGCAAGGGCAAGACCATGACCGGCGAACAAGTGCGCTGGGGCCTCGAGAACCTGAACATCGACCTCGCACGCCAGAAGGCGCTGGGCGTGGCTGACATGTTCCCGCCGATCAAAACCTCGTGCGACGACCATGAAGGTTCGGGCGCAGTCAAGGTGGTGCAGTGGGACGGCAAGAAGTGGGTGTCGCTGTCGAAGACCTGGATCACCGGCGACAAGGCCCTGGTGCGCAAGCTGCTGGAAG
>JBDKLN010000139.1:0-26717 GCA_039806045.1 Pseudomonadota bacterium | reverse complement strand
GATTACATTAAATAAACAGTCAGCAAACCAAGTCACCGCATCGACCACTCAAGGATGCCGGGGCCGTGCCGATAAATACAGATCGGGCGCGACTCCAGTAAACAGACCATGGCCACGTCTTCTGTCAGCTCTTCGACCAGCACTGCCGTCACCGCCGCCGAGATCCAGGCTGCGAACAAGTCGGCGGCGCAAAAGCTGTTGACCTCCCTGAACGCAGGTTCAGGCGTGGACACGGCCTCGCTCGCCCAGAACCTCGTCGATGCGGAGCGCATTCCCAAAGAGAATGCGATCAACGCCAAGATCACGAAGAACGAGAACAAGATCAGCGGCTTGTCCTCGGTCATGTTCATGATGAACGAGTTCAAGACCAGGCTGGCTGATCTTAAAGACAAGACCAGCTACAACTCGCTGACCGCATCCAACAGCAATTCCACCGCGCTCAACGTCACGGCCACCAATTCGGCGGTCGCGGGCACTTACAACGTGAATGTCAGTTCGCTGGCCAAGCCGCAGCGCAGCGTCTCGAGCGGCTATGCGGCATCGAGCAGCGTGGTCAATGGCGGGCAGCCGTTCAACCTGACGCTGTCGTCCAGCAAGGCCGGCGTGGCGACCGGCACCACGGCCAATCCGCTGACGTCGGTGGCAAAGCTGGTCGCGCCATCCTTCGGCGCTTCCGCGCCGCAGACGACCGACTTCAGCAATTTTTCAATCACGATCAATGGCAGTCCGATCAGCCTCACGCCAGCGCCGGCCACGGCCGATCTGAGCGCGCTGGCAGCCGACCTGCAAAGCCAGATCCGCGCCACCGACAGCACGATCTCGGTCAGTGTCGATAGCGGCAACCTGGTGTTCAGCTCGACGGACCTGTCGAAGCGAATTTCGGCAGTATCGCTGACGGCCGATGCGGCCGTGACCGATGCCGCCACCGGCACCCAGCAGGTGCCGCCGGCGGCCACCTTCATGGCGTCGTTGTCCGACATCAGTTTTGGCAGTTCGCCGTCGGTCACGGACTTCAAGTCCTTCTCGATCGTGGTCGGCGGCAAACAATTCAATATCACGCCCAATCCGGCCACGGCCGACTTGAGCGCCCTGGCGGAAGACTTGCAGAAGCAGCTGCGCGCACAGGATGGCACCGACGAGCTGTCGGTGACGGTCAGCGGCATGTCTGGCCTGCAGTTCCAGTCGTCGAATTACAACCGCAAGATTACTGCGCCGACGCTGTCGCAATCGGCGGTGATCCGCCTCGACACCGGCGCCGACGTGGGCTCTCCGACGGCGACCGGCTCCGGCATCACCGGGATCAAGTTCGGCACGACGCCGCAAGTAACCGACTTCAAATCGTTCACGGTCAAGATTGGCGACAGCGTCCGCACCATCATTCCGGCGCCGGATGCGCCGACCGTGTCGGCACTGGCGGCCGATATCCAGAAGCGCTTGCGCATCCTCGACGGCAATGATGATGTGACGGTCACGGCCAACGGATCCGACATCGCGATCACGTCCAAGAGCAACAAGGTGATCGCCAATGCCGGACTGAGCCGCACGACCTATACGGACAGCCCGGACGGGATCATCGCGGCCATCAACGATGCGAACCGCGGCGTGAAGGCCGAGCTGGTGAATGACGGCAGCGCGGGTTCGCCTTACAAGATCATGGTGACCGGGCAGTCCGGCGCCAGCGAGGCCTTCACGCTGACGTCTAGTGCCGCCGGTGGCCTGTCATTTGGCACGTCGGCCGAGAACCAGGCCAGCGATGCGGTCCTGAGCGTCAACGGCGTGCAATACACGCGCAAATCCAATTCGCTGTCCGACGTGATCAGCGGCGTCACGCTGGAATTGCGCTCGACCACATCGACTGCCGCGACGGTGGCGCTGACCCAGGACACCAGCGCGATCAAGGAAAAGATCACCGCGCTGGTGACGGCGTACAACGATTTCGACAACATCGTCAAGGAAACGACCGACCCCAAATCGACGCTGGATACGTACGGCAAGACCCTGGTCGGCGACCCGACGGTGAAGATGATCCGTTTGCAGATCCGATCGATGTTCCTCGGCCAGTCCAGCACATCGACGACGGCGCTCACCAGTTTGGGCGATCTTGGGTTCAAGACGGACCAGAAGGGGGTGCTGTCGCTGGACGAGACCAAGCTCGATGGCATGCTGAAGAACAATTACAGCGATGTCGTCAAGCTAATGACGGGCAACCAGAGCAATATCAGCTCGGTCAGCACGCAGCCGGCCGGTATCGCCGGCGATACCTTCCGTCGCCTGAACAAGCTGCTGGCCAACGATGGCCCGCTGCAGTCGAAGTCGGATAACGCCACCACCGAGAACACCAAGTACAACACCCAGCTGGACAAGCTGAAGTCACGGATGGAGTCTCTGCTGTACCGCTACACCCGGCAATTCTCGCAAATGGAGAGCCTGGTGGGCAGCGTCAACTCGCAGAAGACCAGCCTGAAATCGACCTTCGACGGCATGATGTCCATGTACTCAAGTAAGTAAATAACCGGCGGTGAATTCGCCGCCTGACATACCTTCCAAGACTTTGGTTGGCATCTTGAAAACACAAATTTTTCAGATGCCCGCTAAAGTTTCATTTGCTCAGACCGATTTCCGTGACTGAACGGGTGGAATTTCCATTCCGCCGCCCGGAAAGGATGGAAACATGGTCACAGCAATTCAATCCAGCGCAGCGCCTGCAGCACCGGTATCGAACCGGGGATCGGTGTCGTCTGCGCGCGAGTCTGCTGCGCCCGCTTCCGCGGACGCGCAGCGCCCTGTCGTCATGCCGCCCCCCAAAGCGGAGATCCATATCGACACAGAAAAGCAGCGCGCCAACCTCAAGGAAGCGATCGACCGCATCAACGACATGATGCGCGATGGCGGCCGCGGCTTGAACTTCAGTATTGACGAGGCGGTCGGCGGCCCGGTGGTCCAGGTCCGCAACCTGCAGTCCGGCGAAGTGATTCGCCAGATCCCGAACGCGGTCGTGGTCAAGGTCGCGCACAGCATCGAAGACCTGAAGGGCATGCTTCATAACGAGGCAGCCTGATCAAGGCGCGTGCGGTTGCAGGGATTTTGAAAGATTTTTCTCAAGTTTGTATCAGCAGTGCCGATTTTTGAATCCGTGGGGCAGTCAGGCTCCAAGTTTCAACGTGAAGAATGCAGTGGACTTTAAAGGAGAACCACCATGTCCGTGATTAACACCAACCTCAACGCGCTGGTTTCGCAAGAGTCCTCGCGTGCTTCCAGCCTGAAGCTGTCGCAGTCGATGGAACGCCTGTCGACCGGCAAGCGCATCAACTCGGCCAAGGACGACGCTGCTGGCCTGGCCATCAGCAACCGCATGACCTCGCAGGTTCGCGGCATCCAGATGGCTGTCAAGAATTCGAACGATGCAATCTCGATGACCCAGACCGCCGAAGGCGCGTATGGCCAGGTCAACGACATCCTGCAGCGCATGCGTGAACTGGCAGTCCAGTCGTCGTCGGGCACCATGAGCGCCAGCGACCGTTCGTCGCTGCAGCTGGAAGTGACCCAGCTCAAGGATGAAATCAACCACATCGCCAAGACCACCAACTTCAACAACATCAACCTGCTGGATGGTTCCGCCCAGAAGGTCGTGATCCAGACCGGTGCCAACCAGGCTGACAAGATCCAGATGTCGTTTGATTCGGTGCAGACCAACCACATCGGTTCGGACATCCAGCCGTCGCTGACCACCATCAGCGGCAAGCAGTCGGTGCTGGGTTCGCTGAACGCTGGCGACCTGATCCTGAACGGCGTTTCGGTCGGCCCGACCTACGCTGATGACGATACCCTGTCGAGCGCCTCCCAGTCGTCGAGCGCGATCGCCAAAGCGGCCGCCATCAACCGCGTTTCCGACCAGAGCGGTGTGACCGCCAAGGCCGGTGCGACCACGGTTTCCGGCTCGGACATGACCGGCGCCGCACTGACCGGTACCATCACCATCAACGGCTACACCACGGCATCGGTCAGCACCACGACTGACACCGCACTGAGCCGCAAGCTGATCACTGATGCGATCAACGCGATCTCGAAGGCGACTGGCGTGACCGCGGTTGATACCGGCAGCGACAGCAACGGCATCACCCTGACGGCAGCCGATGGCCGCAACGTCACCACCTCCTTCAGCACCCTGACCGCGGCAGCAACCGGCGTGGGCGCAGCAGACACCTATGTCGGCAGCATCGAGCTGTTCTCGAAAGACGGCAGCGCGATCCAGGTCGACAGCAAGGAAGGCAACACCGAGACCAACGGCGTCGAAAAAGCCGGCCTGCGCATCGGTACCTATGAAGCCGGCAAGGCCGAGACCACGACCCGCCTGCGCGCCATGACGGCTGAAGGCAGCACCTCGCTGTCCAGCGCCGGCACCGGCACCCTGAGCGGCGACACCCTGGTCATCAACGGCATCGGCATCGGCGCCGCACTGGCCACCGACGACACCGCTTCGTACCAGACGGGCGACACCACGACTGGCAGCCAGCGTTCGGCCAGCGCCATCGCGATCGCCGCAGCCATCAACAAGCAGTCCGAGCGCACCGGCGTGAAGGCTGAAGCCCAGGCCAACGTGCTGCGCGGCTCGAGCTTCACCGCGTCGTCGTCGGCGGCGGTCACGCTGAACGGCGTGGACATCTCGCTCGATACCAGCGACCTGCAGAACATCATCGACGGCATCAACGAGAAGTCGGGCCAGACCGGCGTGGTGGCATCGCGCTTCGGCGACTCGCTGCAGCTGACCGCAGCCGACGGCCGCAACATCAGCATCGGCGCGACCAACGCATCGGCCGCCAACCTCGGCCTGGGTGGCGCAACGATCGGTGGTGCTTCGGCAGCATCGGCAACGACCTACTACTCGACCGTCAAACTGTCGTCGGATACCGCGTTCACGGTTGCAGCCGGCTACGAAGGCACCGACAACTTCGAGGACCTGGGCTTCCGTGCCGGTACCTTCGGCGGCGCCAAGGGCACCAAGATTGCCGAGGTCGATATCTCGACCCAGCAGGGTGCGAGCGACTCGATCAAGACGATCGATGCCGCGATCGAGCAAGTGTCGGCAGCGCAGGCCAAGTCGGGCGCGATGAACAACCGACTGGATGTGATCGTCAACAACTTGTCCGAAGGTCTGCAGAACATGTCTGCATCCCGTAGCCGTATCCTGGATACTGACTATGCGACCGAGACGACCGAGCTGGCGAAGCAGCAGATCATCCAGCAGGCTGCCACCGCGATGCTGGCACAGGCCAACCAGGGCGCCCAGGGCGTGCTGGCCCTGCTCAAGTAATCGAGCCAGGCAGTTGACCGAAAGCCGGGGTAGCAATACCCCGGCTTTTTTCATTGGGCGGCACCCTGACGTCGATCGGCGATAATCCCGCTCATTAATTGCCCGCTGCCCGCAGACTGACCTGTGAACGACAAACCCAGCCTTCCGGCCCTGATCCACGGGCCAATCGCGCAAGCGCAAGCCTTGCTCGCCGCCTACCTGAAGCAAGACCATCCCGACGTCGCCACGATGGGCGAGCTGGCCGCCGGATTTTTTTCCGTGGCGCGCTATGAACTGGCTGCGCAAGTGTTTGCGCGCTGGACTGAACTGACGCCGGATAACCCCGAAGCCTGGAGCAACCTCGGGCTGTGCCTGATGCGCCAGAAGCAGGCGGGCAATGCGCGCGCCGTGCTCGAACAGGCTTTGCAGATCGACGCATCGTATGCGCCGGCGATGAACAACCTGTGCGACGTCTACAAGGAGCTGGGATTGACCGACCGGCAGCTGGAGGTGGCGCTGACGGCTGTCGGACTGCAGCCGGGTTCGGCGCTCGCCTTCAACAACCTCGGCACGGCGCTGCGCGAAAATGGCCTGCTGGCCGAAGCCGTGCATGCGTATGACACCAGCCTGATGCTGGATCCCGACGCCTTCGAGGCGCGGTTCAACAAGGCGTGCGTCGCAGCCGATGCCGGCGACCATGCCACGGCGCTGGCGACGTTCCGGCTCGCGCTGGCGGCGCCGCGCGTCGGCACGCGCGAGCGTGAGCTGGTCGAATACCACCTGTCCTACCTGCACCTCGCGCTGGGAGAGCTGGACGCCGGATGGCGCGGCTATGAACGGGGCTTCTCGCGCTGGGTGCCGCTGTCATTGGCACGCCGCCCCGAGCGCCGCTTCAGCGTCCCGCGCTGGACAGGTCAGCCGCTGCAAGAAGGACAGACGCTGATGATCTGGCGCGAGCAGGGCATCGGCGATGAATTGCGCTTCGCGACGCTGCTGCAGCGGCTCGACGTCGGGCAGGGCCGCGTGATCATCGAGGCCGAAGCGCGGCTGGTGGCGATGCTGCAGCGCGCCTTCCCGCATTGCACGGTACGCACGCAAGCGATGAGTGAGCCGGATGGCGGCGATCCGCTGTTCAACGATTATGACTTCCAGCTGCCGATCGGCTCGCTGCCCATGATGCTGATGAGGGACCGCAGCGCATTTGGCGGGCTGGGCGGGTACCTGACGCCGCTGCAGGCCGAGGCTGAGCGCTTTGGCCGTCGCCTTGCTGCCTATGCCGGCAAGCGCATTGTCGGCATTTGCTGGCGCAGCCACAAGCTGTCGGCCACCCGCAATCGCAAGTACACGACGCTCGATGCGTGGGGGCCGATTCTCAGTCGTCCCGATACCGTGTTCGTGAACCTGCAATATGGCGACTGCGAGCAGGAGATCGTCGACATCGAGCAGGCGCTCGGCATCGAGATCCTGCGCTGGCCGGACCTGAACCTGAAGGATGATCTCGAGGCCTTGCTGGGCCTGATGCATCACCTCGATCTGGTGATCACGCCATCGACGGCCGTGCTGGCGTTTGCCGGTGCGAGCGGCAGGCCGACCGTCTATCTGGGACACCAGAACTGGCTGATGCTGGGGGAAAGGGAGCGCTATCCCTGGTATGCGTCGGTGCATCCGGTGGTGGTGCCGCCGATTCAGGCAGTGGCGACGGCCATTCCCGAGGCCAGCCGACTGATGGAGGCATTACTGGGCTGATTGTTTTGTCGGCAAGTGGCGCCGAGCGGGTTCTTCAGGCCATCCTTGGTGGCCCGTCACCCAACGGCACGGGGTCCCGGCCTGCGCCGGGACGACACATCCATCGGCATCAGCCTTTCATCGTCATCCCGGCGAACGCCGGGATCCGGTGTCTTTTGCGCTTGGCCTGCGTCAGGCCGCTACGAGATATTGTCGACTCAGCAGTTGCGCCCATCGCTGCCGTGCCGCCGCGATCGTGTGCTCTTGTGCGATCAGTTGCTGCGCGTCGCGCACCGCCGGGAACAGGCTTTCGGGCTCGTCCAGCAGGCGATCGAGATCAGCATGGCGCAAGTCCGTGAAATACGCACGCAGTGGCGCATAAGAATCCAGCACGTCGGCGGCCGTCGGCAAGCCCAGCGCCAGCGCTGTCAGCAAGCGGTTGGAACTGGCGCCGCTCTTGCGCGGGTCGGCGATCCCGGCCGGAATGATGCAGAGGTCGGACAGGCCGGCGGCCGTCACCATGTCCCTGATGCTCCACGGGACCACATGGATCTGCAGACCCTGCAAGTGCGGTGCGTTCAGTGCCTGCATATAGGGATCCGGCAAGGGATGCAGGTTGGTCATCACGATCAGGCGGCGTTCGACGGTCGAACGGTAACGGTCCAGCAGGAACTCGAACAAATAGGGCAGGTTGCTCGCGTGCCCGAACCACAGCAGGGTCTTCAGCGCATGATCGCGTGCCACCGGCGCTTGCACGGCGACTTCAATCGGGTCGTCGATCATCACCGCCTGCCGCCCGGTATGTGCCAGCACGTGCTCGCACAGCTTCAGCGACGAAGCGAGGATCGTATCGGCCAGCGCCAGCGCGTCGCGATAGAAATCGGCGGCCGGACTCTGCGTCGACAGATGGTGGTCGGTATAGTCGACGATCACATGCGCACCGCCGGCCTTCAACTGCCGCAGCCGTTGCAGCCAGCGCGCCGGACGCATCGGGTCGGAGACATAGTCAATCTTGCCGACCACGGCCAGTTGCGCAGGGCCGCCCGCACGGCCGTCGGACAGCAGGTTCCGCACACCCAGTGCTTGGGCGGCCTTGATGCCGACCGCGGTGCGCAGGCGCACCGAAGCCAGGTTACTCTGCTCGAGATCTTGCAGATTTTTCGCCGGCGCGGCGCACAGCCACTCTATCGTCGTCTTGGCCATGGCGTCAGTGCTTGCTGCTGCCATCGGCTTTCCACTCGCGGTGGCCGATGTAGCTGAATGGGGTAGGGCATAGCTGGTCAAACTGGAAGCCGTGCTGCAGAACCTTGCGCGATACGCCGATTTCAGCAGCGATGCATTCGCCCTTGCTGGTGCCGACAGGGAAGCCGCCAATGGCGCGCAGCGTGTCGCCCCGGAAGGCCCAGCACAGCGAGCGCAAATGCAGGCCACTGTCGCCGGGGGCGATGCCCATCCCCGCCAGTGCCAGCAGGTAGTAATCGACGCGCGGGATCTGCACGCCGTCGACCGCGTGGTCGGCGTCGCGCCAGTTCATGGCGCTATTGCGCATCGCAGCCCACGGATGGTTCCACTTCAGGTTCAGGCTCTCGCCCAGCATACCCAGTTTCGGATTGTCTTTGAATCGGCGCAGGCAGGCGTCAAAGAATCCGGGCTGCCTGACGAAGCATTCATCCTGGAAGAAAAAGTAAAAATCTTCATGCGGACGGGCCAGGAAGCCCTGTTGCCAGGCGCCGATGTTCATGCCGCGGTTGGGCGCGGCAATCGCCTGCCACCCGGACAAGCTGTGAAATTGCGGCTCGCCATCCAGCTGGTCGCTGTTGATGACGATGATAGTCTGATCTTTGTGACGCTCGAGATCCGCCATCAGTTTGTACAGGTCCTCCGCCGGTCGCGGCGCATAGAACGAAATGATGTTCAGGCTCGTGCTCATCACGTATTTCCGGAGGATGGATGCTTGCTGCCGGCCGCCGGCGCTTGGCGCACCGTCATGCCAAAGCGAAACGGGCTTTGCGGATTGTTGTCGATCTGGCTGGGCATGAATTCAACCGATGCGTCGGGCGCAAAGCGCCGGACTTCGGAAAGCAGCCAGGCTTTGTCAAAATAGGTGTGGGCCAGGCCTTCGTATTTCTTGTCATACTCGCCGGCCGGGAGATTGCCGCGCCGCATGGCCTCGGCATCATCGCGCGTGGCGAGGTCGGGAAGGTCGAAGATGCCGACCGTGCGCCGCGCCTTGGCCAGCATCTTCTCGATCACCGCCGACGCGTCGCCGAGCGACAGGTAGTGAAACATCGAATGCGACAGCACGTGATCGTACGGATCCGACGCATCCATGTCGGTCGCTGCAATGACGTCGAACGGACTGTCGGGAAAGACCTTGCGTGCGACATCGATCAGCCCGGACGAGTAATCGGCGCCACCCACATGAACGTCGACCTGCTCGTGCAGGGCCAGCAAAAATGCGCCGCAGCCACAGCCGACTTCATAGACGGAATCCCCGTCCTGAATGCCGAGGGCGAATGCGATGCGCTGCGCGTTCAAGCGCCATTCCGAAGCGCCAATGGCGCCCGCACCGACATCGAAGCCGTTCAGCGCGATCAGGCTGTCGAGCGACAGTGCAGCGCCGGCATCGGCTTCGCGACGGTTCCAGATGGCATGCCAGCGATCATTCATCGTGCTTGTCCTCAAGGATCTGCTTCGCGCGCTGCCGCAGCTGGGTGCTGCTGATACCGGCGGTGCGCGGAAAAATCAATAATTTGTCGTGCTCGATCCGGTTGGCATTGTCGTCGCCATGCACCAGCAGGTCGATGCGGTGCCGGTCGAGGAAGGACTGGTCGAGCAGCCACGGACTGGGAACGACTTCATCCACATAGCGCAGTGCCTCGAGGATTTCCTTGCGGTGCTCGAAGGCGATCTCGGGCACATAGCCCTTTTTCTTTTCTATCTCATCATCGGTCGTCAGCGCGACGATGACATGGCCATGCGCTTTGGCTTGTTTCAGCAGGCGCACATGGCCGTGATGGATAAGGGTGGCCGACATGTCAACCATGATGCGCTTCATGCGTCAAACTCCAGTGCATCGAGGATCTGTCCCCGCGCGTTGCGTCCGAGGTGGGCCTCGCCCAGGTGGCACACGATGCTGCCCTCGATCGGGTAGCGCGACGAGTACAACACTGCCGCCGGATTGGCGCTGCTCACCCTGCGGCGGACCTGCGTGCACAGCAGGGGCTGGTGGCGGTCCGGTACCGGAAGCCAGGCGCGCATGCGCTCGGTGAAGACTTGTTTGTTGATGACCACCGCTTCGCGGAAGTCGGCATGGCGCGGCAAAACGTCGGCCAGGGACAGGATCGCGTGATAGGGCCCGGTCATGCGCTTGTCGCGATGGTTCGCATAGCTCAGGTAGAAAGAATCCACCTCAGATCCGGGCAAATCGTGCGAGGCGATAAAGGCTGCGCCCGTCAGGCCGAACAGGCCTTTGCAGGAACTGTAGGCGATGACATCGGCCAGTTCGTGGTCGCCTTCGAGTCCGATCGATGCGGTGGCGTCCAGCATGAGCCGTGCGCCCAATCGGTCGGCCAATTGGCGCAGACTCGTGATCGGCAGCCTGAATCCGGTGCTGGTCTCGGTAGGGCACGCCATCACCCAGTCGAAACGGCCAGCGAAATCTGCAAGCTCTGTCCATGCGATACCGTCGACGCTGCTCACCTCGCCGGGGTAAGCGAGCGCCGACTGTGCCATCGTTTTCAAACGGTCGGAATAAAAGCCGGTGTCGACGACCAGCACGCGGCCGCCCAGGAAATTGCGGATCACGATCTCCAGTGCGAGGCTGGCCGATCCCTGCATGCGGATGATCTGGGCATGACCGGAGAGGCGCGACAGCTGGTTCAACACCTGCGTTTCCGCGTTCAGGTAATCCGCATCACCGCGGCCGAAGCAGGGACGCAGGCCAGTCAGGTTCTCTGCCAGCAGGCTGGCCGGACCGGCCGTGAACAATAGCCGGTCGTGGTTGCGCTGGCCGACGAAGGACGCGATGCTGGCGGACGAAAGCTTATCCATGATGGTTCGAGCGCAGGAAGGCCTGGAATTCATGACGGTTTTGCAGCGGCGAGCGGTCAGGACGACCAAGATCGGCGCGGTTGCCTTTTTTGCAGAGGACTTCGATGAAGCTGGCTTCAACGGTGATTAGCGCGGCCTGCAGCGCCTGGGCCAGTGCATCGGCCGTGCTGACGCGGCATGCATGCGGGTAGCCAAAGCTGTCGGCGATGCGGGCCAGTGACAGGCCAGTGCCGACCGTTGGCTGGCCGCCGACGGAATCGTGGGCTTCGTTGTTCAGTACGACATGGATCAGGCCTTCGCAGCGCGCGCCCATCGCCAGACTGCCACTGTGCATCAGCAAGGCGCCGTCACCATCGATGCAGGCGACGCGCTGGCCGGTGCGCGCCTGCGCGACGCCGGTCGCGATCGCGAGGGCATGGCCCATGCCGCCGACCACGAGGAAGTCACGCAGATGGCCTTGCTGGCGCTTTTTGCGGATCTCGAATACCTCGCGCGACGCCATGCCGGTGGTCGAGACCACGGGCGTATCGTCCGGCAGCGCAGCAAGCACCTGTTCGATCGCGGCTTCACGCGACAGGCTGGCCTGCAGGCCGGGCAGGGAGGGGGCTGACGATTTCGCGAAGCTGCCCTTGCGCACCAGCAGCGCAAACGGTTTGGACGACGCCAGCGTGCGGGCGAAGGCTTCATCGACGGCAGCATCGGGATCCGAGCTGGCGTCGAGGATGCGGTAGGGGATGTCCAGCAGCGCGAGTTGCGCCGGCGTGATGCGACCTTGCATGACGTGCTGGGGTTCGTCAGCCAGCTGTTCGCCATTCTCAGTGAGCTCGCCGCGCCAGCCAATGACCAGCACCATCGGTATCGCATAGATCGCCTCTGCGACCAGCGACGTGACCGGGTTGACGATATTGCCCAATCCCGAATTCTGCAGGTAGACCATCGCCGGCTGTTGGGTGGCCAGGTAATGGCCGATCGCCATGCCCACGGCGGCGCCCTCGCTGGGTGCGACGCAATGCTGGCCGGCCGGCAGTGTGGCCTGTATCTCGGCGCACAACTCCTTCAGCAGCGAGTCCGGCACGCCGGTGACGAGGCCGACGCCCTGCCTTTGCAGGGCGCCGACGAAGGCCGAGGGGGCGATCACTATTTGGTTCCCGGGATCAGGTCGAGGATTTCCGAAATGCTGATCAGCTCTTCATCGATCTCGAGCGAGCGACCATGGCGCAGGATGGCGCGCGCATTCTTCTTCATCGCCGGGTAGGCGCTGCGCAGCATCTGGTTCGCATAGATCACCATGTTGAAGCCATGCTCTTGCAGGTCGCGCTCGGTAACCGAGTTGTAGCTGGTCGGGACGGCCACCAGCGGGATGGTCGGGAATTCCTGGCGGAAGCTGTTGGCGAATTTGTAGACTTCATCCGGACGCTTTTGACGGCTGTGGATCATGATGCCGTGCGCGCCTGCAGCGACATAGGCACGCGCGCGCATCAGCGCGTCGTCGATGCCCTTGTCGAGGATCAGGCTCTCGATGCGGGCGATGATCATGAAATCTTCACTGATCAGCGCCGAGCGGCCGGCGCGAATTTTCGCGCAGAAGACGTCGACATCTTCCTGCGTCTGGGCCGTGTCGTTGCCCAACAGGCTGTTTTTCTTCAGGCCGGTCTTGTCCTCGATGATGACGGCCGAAATGCCGAGGCGCTCCATCGAGCGCACGTTCAGCTCGAAATGTTCTTCCTTGCCGCCGGTGTCGCCATCCATCACCAGTGGCTTGGTGGTGACTTCGAAAATGTCATTGATGTTGCGCAGGCGGGCCGAGATGTCGAGTGCCTCGATGTCGGGCTTGCCGCGCTCGGTGGAATCGGTCAGCGAGCTGGACCAGAAGCCGTCGAATTCACGACGCTCGCCTTCGATGGTCTCGTTGACGGACTCGCCAATCAGCGCCGACAGCGGGCTGTGCGCTTCCAGCAGGCGCACCATGGGCTTGGCATCCAGCAGGCGGCGCAGCGACTTGCGGCGGATGTCCGGCGTGGTACCGATGATGAGCGAATCGGCCATGATCGCGCCGGACGATACGCCCTTGGTGTAAGGCACCTCGATCAGCTTCCCGCCATGCTCGTCCAGTGCGTTGATGGCTTCCGTTCGCAGCGCCGAATCCGGGCCGGTGCGCCAGTCGTCGCCATGGATCATGATATCGGGCTTGTATTCGCGGATATTGTCAGCGTAGCTCCAGGAGTCTTGCTTGACGACGCGCTTGACGCCATAAATGCTGGCGACGATGTCGCGGCGCTGCTCCCAGGTCAGGTACGGCAGTCGCTTGTGTTGGGCAATGGCGCGGTCGGTCATCAGGCCGATGATGACGTCGCCATGCTCGGCGCCTTTTCGAATCAGGTTGATGTGACCGTGGTGAAGCACGTCTACGGTCAGTCCAATATACACAGTTGCCATCAGCAGACTCCCATCAAAGCTTTTTGTGGCGGGTCAGGGAGGCTGCGGCGTGCAGCTCCCGTGAATTTGATTGTCAATCGTCGATCAGCAGGTCAGGGCAGGTCGAGTGCCTCGGTCAGCGGCGTGATGTTGGACGGCTCGACCAGCGCCACGCCGGACTGGAATTGCTTCTCCAGGTAGTTGGCTTCGGCTATGTCTTCCGTCATGGCCGTCACGCCCAGCATTTCGGCGATGAAGCCCACGATGTCGGTCACCTGGATCACTTGCTTGTTTGAATGGCGCAGGCGCACCGCGTGCTTGGCGTTGCGGTTCAAGACCCAGGCCAGTGGCACAGGCTGGTCCGATTGCCACTCGAGGTCGAAGGCGTGGATGCGCTCGCCCAAAATGATGTTCTGCGGACCGCAGTCGATGGCAGCACCTTCGATCATGACCGATGCAAGGCGACGACCTTCGAGATCCGCCATCGTCAGGCGCTGGCCGGTGTGGCGGCAAGTGATCTGGAAGCTGTGCACCAGGAAGGCGGCCCAGGTTTTCAGCAAGGTCTTCAGCTGTTCGGCATCGCCTTTCTTCAGCGCCTTGCTGATGTCGAAGCCCATCAGGCGACCCGGGTAGTAATCCGAGGCGGCCTTGTCTTCGAATTGCGTCAATTGCAGCAAGTCGCCGCTTTCTGTCGTCACGAACATCGGGGCTGCAAGCGTTGGCTGATCGGCGTCGATCGGCTTCTTGATGACGGTGATCTGGCCATTGACGCCGCTCATGAAGCGGGTATGGGTGCACAGGTGCCGCTGGCGGTCGACCGAGAAATAATGCGCCAGCACGTTCGGGTCAAAGCCATCCTGCAGCTCATCCAGCCGGCAGGCGATCAGGAAGGAGTTGGCCATGTCGACCATCATCCCGTTCTTGCGCAGCGAGGCCATCACCAGCGATTCGTCGAAGATACGCTCGTTTTTGCCACGGTAGTCGAGGCTCTTGGTGTAATGCAGCAGTTCCTCGGCGCGGAAATGGCGGTGCTGGTCGATGTCTTCGCTGAAGATGATTTTCGGCAGTTTGTAATCCGGGAAGGCCGCGAAGAATTTGGTCTGTGCGAAGCCCGCGGCTGCCAGCATGTCTTGCAGCTCGACGCGTCCCCAGGTGGTGATGTCGTTGTCGCCGTACAGGTCTTGCGGGCCGTAGAAGCGTTTGCCGTTATGGTCTTCGCCGGCGCCGTTCAGGTATTTGAGGCCGAGCTTGTTCTCGATGGCGATGACCAGCGTGCCATTCGGCTTCAGGTGGCGGCGTGCAATGTCGAGGTATTCGCGCTGGCGATCCGCCGAGGTGCCGTATTTTTGTGAATACTCGAACACCCCGATCATCAGCACCCAGTCGAATTTCTCAGGGAGATCCAGCGCCAGGAAGTTGTCGGCCACGAAGCGGACATTGTCGAAACCTTCGCAGCGTTTGGCGGCCACGGCCGCGCGTGCCAGCTCGCCTTCGACGGCAGTGACTTCGGCGCCGATCTCGGCCAGGTGGCGGGTAATCGATCCGCAGCCGCTGCCCAGCTCCAGCACGCGGTCGCCGCGCTTGATTTCAAACGGGCGCAGCACCAGGTGGCGCTTGCGCGAGAAATGGTATTCGCTGGGCCAGTCATTCATGTGCCGGACCAGTTCTGACGACAGGGTCGAACGGTCGGAGACGGACTGGATGATCTTCAGCAGAGCATCTTCGCCGCCATCGCGGTAGCCGATGCCCTGGCTGCCGGGGCGCACAAAGACGCCGCTGGCGTCATCCATCACATAGCCGGGCAGTTCCGCGGCGGTCGTCAGTTCAGAAGTGTTCATCGCTTATTCCTTGATGATGTACGCCGGACGGGCGGCGAAAGGGAATGTGTTGATCTTGACTTGCTTGTTTTCGAAAAATTTGTCCACGGCATAGGTGTCGCCGTGGTAGCTCTGGCCGGACGTGCCTTCGCCCGCATAGTTATCGAGCAGGATCACGCCACCGCGTGAGACGCGGTCATAGAAGTGCTCCAGCACGGTCAGGGTCGGTTCGACAAAATCGATATCCACGTTCAGCAGGCTGATCTTCAGGCCCTGGTTCTTTGCCGCGTACTCGGGGACGGTGGCCACGACATCGCCGGAAATCAATTCAAAATTCGCAATGCCCTTGCGCTCCAGCGTTTCGCTCAGTTGCTCGACCGAGATCGACGAAGCGCCGGCGGTTTCTATCCAGTGCTCGCGCTGCGCCTTGTCCTGCTCGAAGCGGGTGTCGGGGAATTCGTCGCTGAAGACATCAAAGGCGATCAGCTTGGCCGAGAAATTCCCGCCCAGTAGCTGGCGCATCAGGGAAAAGCGGACAAAGCTGGTGCCCTTGAACACGCCGCACTCGACGATGGCGCCGGGAACCTGGCTGGCCATTTTCATGGCTTCCCAGTGCACGACAAATTTCGCCAGCCGCTCCTCATTCATCATCAGATGAAAGTCGGTCTCGGCGTCATACATGGCCTGTGTGGAAAAATCCGGCATCTTGATCATGGCGTGGCTCTACCTTCTTCTTGATATTCAGTCGTTGATGGCGATGGACTCGCCCTGGCCGGACAGCACGGCCAGCTTCAGCAGGTCCGGGTGCTTCCGAATGGCGTCGACAACGGCGGCCGGCACATGGTCCGACCACGTGTCCACGATCAGCACGGTGCGCTGCTGCGCAGACCAGTGCTCGACTTCATGATCGATGGCGTCGTTGAAGCCGAAGGCTTTGCCGTCCTGCCAGCGCTTCCACGTCTCCCCGATGCGGATGCGCGATACGCCGTCTTGCGGGATGCGGATGCCGAGGTGGTAGCGCTGGCGCAACGAGGTCGATCCCTTGTGCGTCGCGATCGTGGTATTCGGTTCGAGGATGGAAATGAAGGCAAAGCCGAACGTCAGGTTGGGGCGCAGGCTGTCGACCAGCGCCGCCGTTTGCGGACAAGCGGCTTGCAGCGGCGGGTTCGCCCTGGCGGCCTTGTCGTAGAACGAGCGATAGCTCCACAGTCCGTTTTGGTTGGTCAGGCTGTCGCTGTCGGGAAATTTGTCGGCATGGCCGATGCAAGCGAGCACCTCGGCGGCGACCGTGGGAGCATGCCGTTCCAGCGTTTCGGTCACGGCATCGCTCTCGATGATCGTGGTCTGGTTGCCGGGGTAGTCCCAGATGATTTCGCCCTCGTACCCATCCAGGCGCAGGCGACGGATGCCATGGTTCACGGAGACCGGGTCGTAGCCCCGCGTTTCGACGGCGTGCTTCAACAGCTGCAATCCGTAGGGCGTCGCCAGTTCCTCCAACGAGTAGCCTTGGAAAACCAACGCCGACAGCGCAGGCTCGCCCGCCAGCAGCTCATTGAGATGCCGATGCTGGCGTTCTACTGACGCATGCTCAGCAGCGCACGCCGCCTGATGGACGGTCGTTGCCGGATCCGGGACGGAATGCAGTCGCCGGGAGAGCGGCGCGGCGCGATGCGGTAGTGGTAGGCTCACGGGATTCCTCGGTTGGGAAGGTCGGCGTTCGTAGTCAGCCGCGCATCTCTGATCAGGCCGCTTCAGCGAAGGCCACGCCGGATTTATTGACCAAACCGACCAGGATGTCCGCGAAAGTTTCCGCGGCAACGCCTTGGTGAGGCGGCAGATATTCCGGGAAATGATTCAGTGCAGCCTGGCTTGCGCGCATTTGTTCCGGGTTGGTTAAACCGGCGATGGTCGAGGCCAGTTCGGCCATCAACACCTTTCGAACGAACGGGAAGGGTACTGACGGCGGGCGTGGGGGATTGGTGTCGGGCACCTTCCAGTCCATCACCGAAATCGGCACGCATCCGACCATGAAGCCTTCGGCCATCGTCGACGATTCGTCGGAGACGATGCAATCAACCAGTGCCAGCGCATCAAAGATTTTGGTTTTCGGGTCGAGCAGCGTCACGTTGGCCCATTTGCCGCGGTGCATGGCCGCTTGTTCCTGCACGCGTTGCAGGTGGCCCATGCCTTCCCAATGCTGTTGCTTGATGAAGATGTCAACCGGCAGGTCGACCAGCGCGCGCAAGAATTTATCCTGCTGGTTGTCGAACTCCCACGAAGGTGCGTACAGCACGCGCAGGCGCTGGCCTTTGTATGGCGATGCCGCAGAGGGTGTCGCCGCCAGTTTTTGGAACGACACATCGGCTTTGGGCCAGCCGGTGACGATCACGCCATCTTTCGGCTTGCGCTCCGCATGCGGGTAGGCGTCATACATGGTCTGCCATGCCTGGTTGGGCAGCAGGCCGAGGCTGTAATCACCCCAGGGCTCCTTGTCCCAGAAATTCGGCCAGACATTGTGCGCCTGCCCGAGGTCATGCAGCATGACCACCGGGTATTCCGCCAATGCCGGCAGGTTTTTCTTGTGATGGCCGAGGAACAGGCCGACTTTCGACGGCGCGCTCATGCCGCGATCGATGGTGATGTCGACGCCGCGTGCGCGGATCGCCGTCAAGATGGGGGCCAGTCCTTGCTCTTCGATCCAGTCGGTCGGGTAGGCGCAGAAAGTATGTCGGGTCATCGGATTCCTTGATTCGTCGTTGGGGGCCGCAGCTGGCCGATCAGGCGGCGATCGAGTGCGCTTCTTCCAGCGCCATCTCGGCTTTTTCATTCAGCCACAGGTCGGCGAAGTCGCAATCCATCTTGTGGTCGAACCACGGGCCGCCGAGCGTGTAGTGCACCGCCTTGAGCTGGTCGTACTGCGGCGCGTACCAGCCCTCGAGGTAATTCCAACCCTTGTCGAGTTCGCCGATTTCAGAATCGTTGAGCCAGCTGAAGCGATGCAGGTAGGCCGGTTCGGCCACATTGACGACATCCGCAGTCAGCGCGCGCACGGCGGGATGGGCGCAATTGAAAACGATGAACGACGACCAGTTTTTGCGCGGGTACGGATACTGGATGCAGCCATCCATCTTCACGGCTTCCGTCGGCTGGTAATCATGTTTGACGACGGACACGGCCTTGGTCGGATCGATCTCGGCCAGCACGTCCAGGATGTCGGTCACGAACAGGAAATCGCAGTCGACGAAGACGGCCATGCCGTCATAGCCGTCCTGTGCGGCGAGGGTCGGGGTCAGGAAGCGGGTCAGGCTGAATTCGGTGGCGGCACGGGTGTCGATGGCGCGCTGGTACAGGCCCTGGCGGCGCAGGTCAGCCTGCACCAGCGGCTCGACGCTGACCAGATCACGGTCAGTCCGGCTCAGGATCGAATGGCGGCACACCTCCCACGCGATGTCTTCGCGCGGGTCCCAGCCTACATAGACTTTCAGTTTCATGGGTCGCTCCCATAGTGGTCTTGCAGACTGCTCTGCAAAATGCATGCCACGAGGGAATTTCGACACCCCTGAGCAGGGGGCTGCCAATGCCGGCCAGGTTTTGCCACCCTGGCCGCGGTAGCGGCAAGGTCTGGCCGCTGCCGCCGATTGTCTCGGCGGGCAGCCAGCGTGCTGTCAGCGCAGCAGGCCGCCGAGCATGTGCGCTGCGGTGGCGACGACAGGATCCCAGTCGCCGGGCGCCGGCTGGCGCAGCAGGGTCGCGGTCGGGTACCACGGGGAGGTCAGGCTGTCGAGGTGCCAGTACCACAAGGGTGTGTGGTGCGCGAGCAGGATCACCACCGGTTTGCCGAGGGCCGCCGCGAGGTGGGCGGTGGAATTGCTGACCGTGATGACGAGATCGCACGCATCGATCAGTGCCGCCAGCGCATCGATGTCATGCTGGTTGTCGATGGCTTCCAGCCGGCGGATCGTCAAACCCGCCTCGCGTTCGAGCGCGGCGCGCTCATCGGCCGTGTCGCCGTATTGCAGGTCGATGAAGTCCACGCCGGGTATTTGCAGCACGGGCTGCAGCGTCGACAGCGGCAGGCTCTTGAGGGATCCGGTCTCCGCATTCTTGCTGGACCAGGTGAGCCCGCAGACCAGCCTGCCCGGTTGCGCAATCTTCGCGCGCAGCCGTGCGCTGGCGTCGCTGTCGGCCAGCAGGTAAGGCGCCTGGATGCGGGACAGGCCCGCCGCATCGCTGCGCAGGAACCTGCCCATGCTGGCCATGCGTATCTTCGCGCCGAACGCTCCCGCTGGCGGCGTTGCCGGGCCGGACTCGCCGCCCGGGGCGAACGCCAGCGCCGGGAAAGAACGGCGGAACAAGGGTAGAAGACGGGCGTCCAGCAGGGTGTGGCTGGCGACGCCCGCTGCTTGCAGGTCGGCCAGCATGGCGCCGTAGAAGATCTGGTCGCCCAGACCTTGCTCGGGCAGCACCAGCAGCGGCCGGTCCGGCAACTCGCCACGCCAGTCAGGCAAGGAATCATCGGTGGCGATGGCAAGGTCAGGCGGCACCGCGTCGAATTGCGACCTGTAGTCATACAAGGCCCAGCCCTCGGCCAGCCTGCCTTGCGTCAACAGCGCAATCGACTTGTTGTACAACGTGGGGACATGTTGCGGCTCGGCTGCGAGCACGCGGTCATAGCAGGCGATAGCCTCGCTCATCAAATTTTGCTCTTTCAGCACATTGCCGAGATTTTTCAGTGCTTCCAGATTGCGCGGGTTGAGCCCGACGGATTTGCGGAAGGCCTGTGCCGCGTCGTCCAGCTTGCGTTGCTCGCGCAGCGCATTGCCGAGGTTGAAATGCACGAGTTCACTGGCCGGCATCAGCACGCTGGCTTCGGACAACAGGCGAGCGGCTTCGTCGTAACGGCGCTGCTGGAATTCGGTGACGCCCAGCATGTGCAGGGCATCCGGCTGCCCCGGCATCAGCGCCAGCACTTGCCGGTAGCGTGCCTGCGCGTCGGCCAGGTTGCCTGCACGGTGCTGCGCGACGCCTTGTGCGTACAGCTGCTGTGCCTTTGCGGCCTGTGGCGAGGGCATGCGTCGGTTCATCGGCGGCTGGCCCGGCTGAACTCAGCCATCGCGGCGGCGGCCGTCGCGATCGCAGACGACCAGTCGCCGTCGCGCCTTTGTCTCAGAAGCACGGCGCTCGGGTACCACGGGCTATCGGGGCGATCGATGTGCCAATACCAGAACAACGAGCTGCTGGCCGGCACCAGCACCAGCGCAGGCTTGCCCAGTGCGGCAGCGAGATGCGCCGTCGTGTTGGAGACCGTCACGACGATGTCACAAGCCTGGATCAGCGCGGCCAGGCCGTCGATGTCGTGGAAGTTGTCGATCTCGTCCAGCTTTTGCACGGCTAGGCCATGCTTTTCTTCGAGGCAGCGGCGCTCATGGGCGGTGTCGCCATATTGCAGGTCCACGACATGCAGGCCCGGCAATGACAGCACGGGCACCAGCGCCTCGAGCGACAGTGATTTGTTGGCGCCGAACTCTGCATTCTTGCTGACCCAGGACAGGCCGCACGTCAGCTTGCCCGGCTGGCGCATGCGTTGCGCGAGGGCGGCCGAGCGCGTGGCATCGGCTTGCAGATAGGCGGGGCGAACGTGCGACAGTCCAGCCGCATCGTTGCGGTAGATGCGGCCCAGGCTCGCCAGGTGGATTTGTGCGCCGAAAGTTTGCGCCGCGACGCAGGCAGGCGTGTCGATGCGATCGGGTGTCGTGAATGACAGTGCCGGGAAAGAGCGGCGCAGCAGGGGCAGCAGCCGGGGTTCGGTGCAAACGGTCGACCCCGGCGCGGCGGCCTGCAAGTCGGCCAGCATGCCCGCGTAAAAAATCTGGTCGCCCAGGCCTTGTTCCGGAATCACCAGCAAGGGACGATCGAGCGGCTGGCCCTGCCAGTCCGGCGCGACCCGTCCGATGGCGCGTGACTGGCCCTGCCGTACGGCCGGTGCCCATTGCAGCCGCCATTCGTAGTCGGTCCATCCTGCTGCCAGGCGACCCGTCGCCAGCAGCAGCAGCGCGCGGTTGAAATGCGCATCAGCGGCTTGCGGATTGATTTTCAGCGCAGCGTCGAAGCTGGCGAGCGCGCCGTCGAGATCGCCGAGGGCTTGCATCACCAGCCCGGTGACGGTCAGCGCGTCGGGGTAGGCCGGTTGCAGACGCAGGGCCTGTTCGAGGCTGCGCAGTGCTTCCTGCCAGCGCCCCAGCTTGCGCAAGGCATTGGCGCGGTTGTAATGCGCGACCGCCGCTTTCGGTGCCAGTGCCAGCAAGCGGTCATACGCGGACAGCGCTTCGCCGGCACGGCCCAGCTGAAGCAGTGCGCTGCCCCGATATGAATGGGCATTCGGATGGCCGGGCATCAGCTTCACGGCCCGGTCTGCGGAGGACAGCGCGTCGTCGTTGCGGCCCAGCAGGATCAGCGCGAGGCTGCGCTGCACCCAGGCTTCGGCATGGCGCGGGTCGCGCCTGAGCAAGGCATCGAGTTCAGGCAGCGCGTCTGCCGCACGACCGGCAGCCAGCAGGGACAGCGCCGCGTCCATCGCGCGCGGCTGTCCCTTCATGAAGGCAAGCCCCACGTCAGTGAATTCCGAGCAGTGTCAGGGCGACCGCGTCGACGACGTTGTCCCATCCGCGCTCGCCGGATTTATGGAACAGGCAGGCCGACGGATACCACGGGCTCTTCAGCCCGTCTGCAGGCCAGTACCACAGGCGCGCTGCAGCGTCCGGCAGCATCACGATGGTCGGCTTGCCCAGTGCGCCTGCCAGATGCGCGGTGGTATTGGATACCGTCAGCACCAGATCGCAGGCGTCTGTCAGTGCGGCCAGGCCATCGATGTCATGCGTGCAGTCGACGTCGTCGAGATGCTGTATCTGAATCCCGTGCGCAGCCTCGAAGGCGTCGCGCTCGGCGCGATGGTCGCCGTACTGCAGGTCGATGAAGTCGATGCCATCGTGCGCCAGTGCGGGCAGCAGTGCTTCCAGGGTCAGGCTTTTTCCTGCGCCGAGTTGCTCATTCCTGCTGACCCACGACAGGCCGCAAGTCAGGCGGCCATCGCGGCGGATGCGCTTGCGCAGCGCAGCGCTGCGTTGCGCGTCGGCGCGAAGGTAAGCGCTTGGTACCCGCTCCAGCGAAGAGATGTCCGGGCGATATAGTCCGCCCAGGCTGCCGAGGTAAATCTGGGCATCGAAGGACTGGGCGTCGATCTGCGCGCCATCGATGAAGCGCAACGCAGGATACGAGCGCTGCAGCAAAGGCACCAGTCGCGGGTCGACACAGACGGTGGCGCCCGGCACTTGCGCTGCGAGCTCAGCCAGCATCGATGCAAAGAAGAGCTGGTCGCCGAGTCCTTGCTCGCCCATCACCAGCAGCGAGGCCGGTACCGAGCGGCGATCCCAGTCCGGCGCCACGCGGACACGCTGGCCGCCGACGAAACGTTGCACGCTGACTTCGCTCGTCAGGCGCTTGTCGTACAGCTTCCAGCCGGCGTCCAGATGCAGATTGGAGAGCAGCACGAGCGACTTGTTGTAGTTGGCCTCGGCATGCGCAGGGTCGATCGCGAGCGCGCGGTCGTAAGCGTCCAGCGCCTCGGCCGTTTGATCCAGATCCTTGCAGGTGGTGGCGTAATTGACCCAGGCATCGCGGTAGTGCGGATCAAGCGCGAGTGTCGCGCCATAGGCATCGTGTGCGGCTTCGTACGCGTGCAAGTCGCGCATCACATTCCCGTAATGGAAGTGCAGTCCGGCCTCCATCGGTGCGTGGACGATGGCCGCGGCCAGCGTCTGTTCCGCCTTGTCATACAGTTTGGCTTCGCGTTCTGCGATGGCCTTGCCGATCGCGGCATCCGCGTAACCGGGCTCCATCTGCAATGCCTGCGCATAGGCCGCGATCGCTGATTCATGGCGGGCGAGGGCGAAGCGTGCCTTGCCCAGGTTGTACCAGGTATGCGGGGCGTTGGCGTTCAGGCCCAGCGAGCGTTCCAGCAGTTGGGCGGCACGCTCGAAATCGTCGATATCGAAATAGGCGAGCGCGAGCGCCGAGATCGCCTGGGCATCATTGGGGCAGCCTTTCAGGTAGCCGCTGATTTGCCGGATGGCTTCATGCGGCCGCTCCGTCTGGCTGTAGAGCAGGCCCAGCAGGTAATTGGCATGGAGGTGCTTGGGCTCGCGCCTGATGACTGCCTTGTAGCCGGCCTCGGCATCGACCAGCTCGCCTTGCTGGTGCTGCTTCAGCGCGCGCTGAAATGTATCGGCGGCCGGTGCAATGGCAGCAGGCCGGGTCCGGTTTGCGACGGTCGAGCGGGTAGTCAATGCCATGGTGATGTTCTCGCTGTTAGAGGCATGCGTGACGCATGCGGTTTGTTGTGGGCTCGAATGAGCAGGATTCATGCCCGGCGCTGTCGTGATATCGACGGCATCCGCGCTGCAGGGGCGGCAAAGGTGTTGCCGGATTGGCGGCAATTCGTCACCGCTGCGGCAAGGCGCTGCCGCTCCTGACTGGATTTGCACCGTATTTCAGGGCCGACCGGATTCAGGTGCGGCCAATTCCGGCATCTGGCATCCCTTTTGCTAAATCCCCCTCGCAAGACCGGCCGCATCGTCGTGATGTCGATGCGACGGCAAGAATTCCACCGCAACAGTTAACGTGAACAGGAGCAGAACAATGGCAAACCTCGCCCAAGTCATGATCAACCTCGCCGAGAACGGCCAGCACTTCAGCGCGACCGACATGTCGCGCTTCACGCCGGAAGAATTCCGCACGGCGATCCAGGCGCTGATGGGTGAAGGTCGTGACGCGCTGGCGTATGCGCTCGGCGATGCCGGCCTCGCGCTGTACCCGGAGAGCGAAGACATCCTCGCCATTACCAGCCTGCTGGCGGTCGTGCGCGAAGACTGGCCGCAAGCCGTGGACCTGCTCAAGCAGCTGATCGACATGCAACTGGACGGCGCCACGGTATTTACGTATTCGATGCTGATCCGCTCGCTGCGCTGCAACCTCGACCTGGCGGACGCCTTTGAAGTGTGCGGCACCGCGCTGGCGCTGTTCCCGGGCCACCCGGAATTGCTGAAGGAATATGACGCGCTGGCCGATGCACTCGGCCTCGGCGCAGTCCAGCGCTGATTGCTCATCAGGCAAGCAGCAGGACAGGCAAGCAGGCGACGAAAGGGCGGCAAAGTAGCGGCAAACCAGGTGGCAGAAGCCTGCCGGAAAGTCGACAAAAATTGCCGCACCCAATATCGCTGATGAAATTTACGGCAGTTGTAATTCGTAACTCATTGAATTAATTGTAGTTTTTAATCTGGCACGGCGTTTGCATATCTGGCTGCATAGGCGGACATAGGGTCCGCGGCAGAACAAGCAAGCTCAAGACGCCGGAAGGAGAAAACGAGCATGGCAGTCATCAATACCAACGTTAAGGCACTGTTCTCACAGTCAGCCTTGAAACGCACGGAAGGGACGATGTCCAAGGCGATGGCACAGCTGTCGACCGGCAAGCGGATCAATACCGCTGCCGACGACGCTGCGGGCCTGGCCATTGCGACCCGGATGACCCACCAGATTCGCAGCCTGAACCAGGCCGTGAGGAACGCAGGCGACGCCATCAACCTGATCCAGACCGCCGAAGGGGCGACCAACGAGATCACGGACATGATGCAGCGGATGCGCGAACTCGCGATCCAGGCAGTCAACGACACCAACGACAATGCGCAGCGCAGCTACCTGGACCTCGAATTCCAGCAGCTGAAGGCTGAAATCGTCCATATCGCCGAATCCACCGAATGGAACGGCTTCCCGGTCCTGAGCGGAACGGCAGGCGAGCGCGTGGGTGAAATGCCAGTCTACAAGACGACTTCGGTCAGTCATGTGGCGGATGTCTACACGCCGAGCTTCACGATGGCGGACGAAGGCGCGCCGGAACAGCAAATGCTGACCTTCGACGCGACCGGCCTGCTCGCAGCGGGTGGCTCGATCACGGTCGATGGTGTCGACGTGACGATCCCGGCTGGCGCCAGCTCGGAAGATGCGGGCAACGAAGTCAAGCTCGCACTGGAAACCGCGTGGGCAGCCGACCCGGCGAAAAAAGATCGCACGATCACCGCGGCGACTGCGGATGGCGAAATCACCATTACGTACGGCATCGCCGAGGGGAATGCGGCGCCGATGCAAATTGGCGTCGGTGCCTCGGGCATCGTAGGCAGTGTCGAGACCCTGCGCCAGGCCATCACGACGGCCAATCAGAATTTCCCGACCGGCGGTGCGTTCAGGACCAGCGGCGCGCTGGAAATCGCATACGACCCGGCCGGCGCGACGTCGCTGGTGGCGACCTTCACCTCCACCGATGGCCAGACACTGGCATTGACCGGCACGGTGTCGGAAGCCGATGGTACCGTGACCTTCAAAGCCACTGACGATCGCAACAATCAGGTCATTACGCAGGACCTGGTGTACACCTTCCAGAATTATCTCGGCAATGCCGAGGCGCTGACTGATCGCAAGGTCAAGCTGTCTGTCGATGTCGGTGCAGGCATTCCGGGTCTGCAAACCGGCGACCTGATCATCAATGGCGTCGACATCGGTGCGACCAGCGCGGCAGATGACATGCTGTCGCCGAGCGCGAATGCTGCGGGCAGCGCGATTGCGATCGCCGCTGCGATCAACCGCATGGCGGGCGACGTCGGCCAGAACGTGGGCGAGACCCAGTCCCTTGTCTTCACCGGCAATCCGGTGGCGGGGCAGACCATCACTGTCGGCGGCGTCAATATCCAGCTGACCGCGAACGAGAAAACGCCGGCCCAGGCCACGGCAAAAATCGTGTCGGAGCTGCGTAACAGCTCGGTCTTCGGTTCGTCGACGGGCCGCACGATTACGTATGCGCCGGGCGGCACCACGATCAAGATCAATTTCCCGGTCAGCGAAGGCAATGTCGCCAAGACCGAGATCAATCCGAATTCGTCGGGCCTGCAGTTCGTGGTGAACACGGACCAGGAATACACGACGGTACGCTCGGGTACGGGCGTGTGGGCCAAGGTCAACGAGAACGTCTTCACCGGCCAATCGATGACCCCGGGCGCTGCGGCTAACGGCGTGGTGTACATCAACGGCTATGCATCGCCGGCGATTTCGACGGTGTTGAACAACCCGCGTGCGACCCGCCTGCAGGTGGTCGACGCCATCAATACGATGACGGCCAAGACGGGCGTGAAGGCCGTCGATACGGGCTTCGACACCAAGGGCATTACCTTGCTGGCGGCGGATGGCCGCAACATCGAAGTGCGCTTCGACACGACCGGTGACGCCAACGAGTTCGGCCAGCGCATCGGCCTGCGCCAGGGCGTGCAGACCAGTACCTATTCGCTCGAGTCGAAGATCCCGGCGCCGGTGGT
>JBDKLN010000138.1:0-4902 GCA_039806045.1 Pseudomonadota bacterium | reverse complement strand
CTGGAAATCTTCGCGGGCCGCCGGGTCGAGCGGGGTGAACGATTTGCTTGCGGTCTTGCCGGTTGAGGTCATTCCGTCCAGCGCGTTCATGTCGACGCCTGAGCAGAACCCCTTGCCCGCGCCGGTCAGGATGATCGCACGGACCTGCGGCTCATTGTTCGCCTGCTCCATGGCTTCGCGAAATTCCGCCGCCATGGTCGGAGTCCAGGCGTTCAGACGCTCCGGTCGGTTCAGCGTGATGGTGGCGACCGCGCGGGTTACATCATAACAAATCTGCGAATAGGTCACTGGCTTTCCTCTCGCCTCTCAGGCGCTTTGATGCCGGCCATCAGACCAGCCGAATAGTCATGCCGGACAGTTCGATATTCCCCTCAGCGGTCAGGCAGCCATGCCTGGCAGCATTTTCGCGCAGCTGCACGGCGCGGCCGGAGTGCAGGTCGAATGCGTGAAATCCTTCGCTGCGCTTGCTTGCCAAGTGCTCAAACCGCAGTTCGCCTTCATCCAGGCGGACGCGCGTCACATGGTCAGAGCGCTCAATCGGCCTGCCGAGAATTTCCCCCCAGCGCCCTGCCACGGCCTGGGGGTCGAGCGCATTTATTCCAACCCCGGTAATGGCCTCGCCATGGGTAGCGGACCTTTGCCAGTCGGGGCCTCCCCATTCCCAGTCAGACCAGTGCGGCATGTAATCGATGGAAAGCAGGGTTCCGCCCACATCCTTGGGGTGCAGGTGCATGAAGCCTGCGCCGCCTCGATCCAGCTGGTCGGCCACGCGCACACCTGCAGTATCAATTCGCGCGCGCGCATCGTCTGCCGCGTCGGCCTGAAGAATGACCATATAGCCGCAGTCACCGCCTTGCTTGGTCAGCAAGCGGCCGACGGTGGTGTTTTCCGTGATGGGTGACACGAATTCCAGAAAGGTGTTGCCAATCGCATAGACCGCGTTGCGCAGCCCGTAACGCATGATTGCCGGGTCTTGATAGGCCGAGCCCAGGCCCAGAATCTGACCGGCTTTCGATGTTGCGGCTTCAAGGTCAGCCACGGCTAGTGCAATCTGGCGCAGGCGCAGTTTCATCTTGTCACTCCGGTAGTCAGGGGCGGGGCCATTGCAGTTTATCCTCCGTCACGTTCAGTGAGCGCCCGCAGCGCCTCGGGATCGAGGACTGTCAGGCTGCGGTAGGCAACTTCTATGGCGCCGCCTTGCTCCCATTGCTTGAGCAGGCGGTTGATGCTTTGCCGCGATGCGCCGAGCATCTGGCTCATTTCCTCTTGCGAGAAGCGGAGCGTGACCGGGTTATGGGGGCCCGCCGCTTCAAGCTCCCGCCCATGCGCCTGCAGCAATTCCCGCGCCAGGCGGGCGGGCAAGGGGCGCAGTACGGTATCGTCCATCCGGCTAAGGATCATCCGATACCGCCTCCCCATCATGGCCAGGAATTGCAGCAGGAAGTCCGGCCGGTGATCGACAAGCTGGTGGACTGCTGCAGCCGGGACGATCAGCACAGCGCTGTCGACAATCGCCATGGCGTCGTTTCCGCGCGGCTCTCCAGAAAACAGGGAGGCTTCGCCGAACCACTGGTTCTGAGTCACCATGCTCAGAACGGATTCCCGGCCTTCGGCGCTGGTCACGCTGAGGCGCAGCAATCCCTCTTCAACGCAGAACAGCGCGTCGGGCACGGACCCGAACGCATAAAGCTCTTCACCCCTGCCAAGCAGGCGGCGGCGAGCATGCTGGCGCAGCGCAGCATCGAGCTCAAGGCTCAATATTCCTGGATCGTGCTGGGCCCTGTCGTTGTTCAACTGCCGATGTCCTTGATCCGCCTGTGAGGGTTGGCACTCAACTGGCCAGTGCTTCCTTTAGCCGGTCGCGCCGCTCCTTGAACATGGGAATGTCCTCGTAGGGAATATCGGGATTGGATCCTGCCATGATATGATCCAGGCGGTTCTTGACGATGGGCAGCAGTTCCGGGCTGGGATAGATGTAGAACTGTCCCGCTTCGATTGCCTGGAAAGTGATGCTGGCCACTTCTTCTGCGGTCAACGACCCGTTGGCGAGATCCTTGGCGGAAATGGCCTGGGTCGCCAGCTGGGACTTCGTCGGGCCGCTTTCATTGGCGAGATCGGCGGGCCGGGTGCGATAGCATTGGCTGATGTTGGTGGTCACATATGAGGGACACAGCACAGCTGTCTTGACCTGATCTCCGACCAGATCGAGATCGTGGTAAAGGCATTCCGAAATCGCGATCACGGCGTGTTTGGAAACGCTGTAAATGCCCATGCCGGGTGCCGTCACCAGTCCGGCCATCGAGGCGGTATTCACAACGCAGCCTTGATAAGCCGGGTCGGCAGCGGCGGCGGCGAGCATCCGTGGGGTGAAGCTCCGCACACCGTTGGCAACGCCATCGACGTTGACGGCGAAGACCCACTTCCAGTCCTTTTCCGTGCTTTCCCAGATCGGCCCACCTGACGCGACCCCGGCATTGTTGAACACCAGGTTGACGGGACCAAACTGCCGTTCGGCAGCTTCCGCAAGCGCCTCAACCGATGCAGCGCTGGTTACGTCGGTCAGCACACCGATTGCATCCGCGCCGCTGGCCCGCAGCTCTTCAACCGCCGCATTCATCGCCTCGGCCTGCACGTCGGCAATCACCACAAGCATTCCCCGGCTCGCCGCCTCCAGTGCAATAGCCTTTCCCAGGCCAGAACCACCGCCGGTAACTACGGCTACGCCGCCTTTCATGTTCTTCATCTGCACGCTCCTTGGTCTTTGCGGGGCCGGCCCGGTCAATAGCTGTAGGAAAAGATCGGATCGTCGAGATCGATAGCCGGGATGGCCTCGCTCTCGTAGAGATAATCCTGGCTGTGCTGCCATTCCGGCTTGTCGCCGCTGCGTGGCAAGCGGTCCAGGCTGCGCAAGAGGTAGCCGGGATTGAGGTATTCGGTGTCAACCCACGGCCGCAGCGGCATGTCCCGATCTTCTGTGCGCAAGGTCGGCGCAACGCTCTTCGCGACGCGCTCCTCCAGATGACGGAGCAGGCGGCAGACGAACTCGCCAATCAGGTCCGCGCGCAAGGTCCAGCTGTAGTGCCCATAGCCATAGATCCAGGCCATGTTCGGCACGTCGGTGAACATCATCCCGCGATAGGTCACGGACTGCGCGAAATCGATATCGCGTCCGTCGACCCGGAACGGGATCTCGCCCATCACTGCCATTTCAAAGCCGGTCGCAGTGATAACCACGTCGCAATCAATCCGGCCACCGGAGGCGAGTTGAATACCGGTTTCGTCAAAGGCTGTGATCTGGTCCGTCACGACCGATGCCTTGCCCGAAGCGAAAGCTTTGAACAGGTCGCTATCGGGCACGAAGGCCACCCGCTGCTGCATTGGCTTGTAGGGCGGGGTGAAGTGGCGATCGACATCAAAGCCATCAGGCAGGCACGCCTTGACCCCGTCGATCAGCAGTTTCTTCAGCTTGTCGGGCGTCGCCTGCGCGCGCTCCAGCAGTTCGGCGCGGTCGCGCACCACCTTGCGGCGCATGATTTCATGGATCCAGGCGTCATCGACGTCCAACTTGCGCAGTTCGTCGGCCAAACTGTCGGCATTGCGCCCAGCGGCGAAGTAGGTCGGCGTGCGCTGCAACATGGTGACGTGCGCGCAGCTATCCGCCAGCGCCGGGATCAACGTGGCCGCTGTGGCGCCCGAGCCGATGACCGTTACCTGCTTGCCGCTCAGATCGAGATCGTCTGGCCAATGCTGCGGGTGGACCACCTGCCCCTTGAACTGGTCGAGCCCCGGCCAGTCCGGCGTGTAGCCTTGTGAATGGCGGTAGTAACCCTGACACATCCACAGGAAGCGCCCCTGCAGATGGACCTGGCCTTCTGTATCACTGCGCTCGACGGCCAGAGTCCAGCTTGCCGCTTCACTCGACCAATCGGCGGATTGAACCTTGTGACCATAGCGGATGTGTGGGGCGAGGTTGGCATCCTCGATCGCACCGCCAAGATAGTCCAGGATCTGCTGGCGCGAAGCGATTGGATCACCCTTCCACGGCTTGAAGCCATAGCCGAAAGTGAACAGATCGCTGTCCGAGCGGGTGCCGGGATACTTGTGAATCAGCCAGGTGCCACCGAACGATTCCATCGCGTCGAGGACAACAAAGCTCAAATCCGGGCAGTGCTTGCGCAGCAGCGTCGCGCTGCCGATGCCTGAGATCCCTACTCCGACGATGATGACGTCGAAGCGCTCGATCTTCTCAGAATTGCGACCGGCATCGCTTGAAACCGCAGACATTTCATTCCTCCAGCGCCGGGTGTTTGGTGCGGCGTCGGAGGGTCCCTAGAATCGATCACATGGCTAAACTGTCGCCTATTGGCAGTTTAGTAGGCGAGTTGTTTTTAATCCTCGCTCAAGCGAATGCTAGCGTCCGCAAATGCCCGAGCCCCTTGTGCTCCGCCGACATGCGGAACAGCCCGTTGCCAGCTATTGCGAGAGGAAAGAGCGGGGTGAGCTCGTAACGCCGTATCGGAGATACTTGATGCGATCTGACTTCACCCCTCAATGCCTATGGCGCTTTCGCTTTTGACACGGCGGCGTTCTTTTGGTGAAGTCGAACAAGGCCGAACCCAAGTATCTGGCACACTTCGGCCATCCGTTCCTTATGCGTCATTTCATCAGGATGCGGACCGCCAGGTGACCAGATCCTGTCGGGTTGCGGTTGATAGACATGCCGGTTGGCGAAGAGGTCCTTCACCAGCGAGGGCTTCTTTGCGAGGATCGCCAACAGGACCTGCGCCGGCCCAGTCGGTTCGCGGCGCCCCTGTTCCCAATTCAGCAACGTGCCTTTGGGCACCCCAATGCTCTGGGCGAACTCGTGCTGGGACAATCCGGTTTTTGCGCGGAGAGCGGCGA
>JBDKLN010000137.1:0-4192 GCA_039806045.1 Pseudomonadota bacterium | reverse complement strand
GAAGTCGACCTGGATCGCCAGCTCGCTGTCGTTGTCGAACAGGTCGGCGTTGTTGATCGCCTCGAAGCGCAGCTTGTCGGCGGCGTCGGAAGCGTTCGAGATCAGTTCGCGCAGGAAGATTTCCTTGTTGGAGTACAGCGAATGGATCATCAGCTGCAGCAGCTGTTTGACTTCGGCCTGGAAGCCCAGGGTTTGTTTTTCAGCGACGGTCATGTTGTCCTCAATAAGAAAATTTGAAGAAATTGGCGGGATTTGCCGGCATTTTGGGCCGATCCGCCGGATTTCAAGGGAGGGCAGGATAAAATCCCCGCTTATTTTCCTGACCCTGATTTTGCGGAGCGCCCATGGCTATCGCCGACAAGTTGAAATCCCTGAACATCACGCTGCCGGCCGTTGCGACGCCGGCGGCGGCCTATGTGATGTATGTGCGCAGCGGCCACACGCTGTACGTGTCCGGCCATATCGCGAAAAAAGACGGCAAGCCCTGGGTCGGCCAGCTGGGGCGCGACATGACGACCGAACAGGGCCGCGAGGCTGCGCGTGCGGTGGCGATCGATCTGATCGCGACGCTGAACGCGGCCTGCGATGGCAACCTGGAAAACGTGAAGCGCATCGTCAAGCTGGTCAGCCTGGTGAACTCGACCGGCGAATTCACCGAGCATCACCTGGTGACCAATGGTTGCTCGGAGTTGCTGGGTGAAATATTCGGTGACGCTGGCAAGCATGCGCGCTCGGCTTTCGGTGTCGCGCAACTGCCGCTCGGCAGCTGCGTCGAGATCGAGATGATCGCCGAGCTGTACTAAGCGAAGCGTTTCGTGAAGGTCGGCGCCAGCACCGGCGCATCGCCTTCTTCGGCGGCCAGCGTGCTGGTGATGTGCTTCTCGGCCGAGCGCGTCACTTTGCCGTAGATATCGCGGCTCAGCTGATAGGCCGCCTGCGCCGGCCAGTCTTCCCCCAGCAGGGACAGCGGCAGCTGCGGGTCATGCAGTTGCACGCGCCGGTACGCATGGACCAGCAGCGTGCGTGCGCAGAAAGCATCGGCGGCATTGATGGTCGTTGGCGTCAGCGCCTGCAGCGCCTCCAACAGCGGCAGGTGCGTGCGCTGGAATTGACGGTAAGCGCGCCGCACCTCATCCACAGGCCAGCAATCTGCCAGCGCCGACCCGAGATCCGCGGCCACCGGCAAGCCGGCATCCTGCGCACGCATCACGCGCACCTTGCCTTGTGCGCCGTTCTGCACCAGTGCATCGGCCAGCGCCGCCTCATCGCCGCCAGGCCGCGCCAGCACGCCGGGCGCGAGTTCGCCATAGCCTTCCCATGCCAGCGCCTTTTTCAGCGCATTGCGCTCGCCGCGTTCGAGCGCGCCGGCATCGGCCAGTACCAGCGTCCATAGTCCATCCCACGATTGCTCGACCGGCGCATACACGCGCTGGTGCGCGCGCAGGAAACGCTGTTCTGCCTGGGCGCTGAGCCGGTACTGGCTGCGCCGTCCGCTGCGGCTGGCCTCCAGCCAGCCTTCTTCGACCAGCCGGAACACGGCGGTGCGCACCAGCCGCTCGCTGATGCCCAGTGGCGCCAGCAAGGCAATCAGGCTGCCCAGCCAGGCGGCGCCGCCGTAGGGCGTGATGGTGTCCCCGAACACCGTCATCACCAGCGATTTGGCGCGCGGTGGGTCTTGCTTCAGCGATTTGGCAATCCAGCGCTGCAAGGCAGTGGCGGGCGAGGTGGGCATGCGGCAAACCTTGGGTGAAGGACTGGGCGGATGGAGGTTGCGGATTCCTGCGCCGGTCACATGGCGAAATGGCAACGCAGGAATAAATGATACGGATTTTCACCAAAAGTAAAATTTGTCGTATCATAAACCGGAACCCGTCCCGCCGCTTGAGGCGGCGCGGGGGCTTCCGCAAGCGGCCGCAAGCGCTGCGGCATCGGACGCCATCATTGCCCGTCAGACCCACAGGAGACCGCATCATGTATGCGCAAATGGTCGAAACCGGCGCCGCCAGACTGCGCGCGCTTGAAGAACTGTCACCCGAAGAACGTGCGTTTCAGGAACGCATCGATGCCGGCGTGAAGATCGAGCCCAAGGACTGGATGAGCGACGGCTATCGCAAGACCCTGATCCGCCAGATTTCCCAGCACGCGCATTCCGAGATCGTCGGCCAGCTCCCCGAGGGCAACTGGGTCACGCGCGCGCCCACGCTCAAACGAAAGTCCATCCTGCTGGCCAAGATCCAGGACGAGGCCGGCCACGGCCTCTACCTGTACAGCGCCGCCGAAACGCTGGGCGTGTCGCGCGACCAGATGACGGCCGACCTGCTTTCGGGCAAAGCCAAGTATTCGAGCATCTTCAATTACCCGACCCTGACCTGGGCCGATGTCGGCATGATCGGCTGGCTGGTGGATGGCGCGGCCATCATCAACCAGATCCCGTTGTGCCGCTGCTCTTACGGCCCGTACTCGCGCGCGATGATCCGCGTCTGCAAGGAAGAAGCCTTCCATGCCCGTCAGGGCTATGACTTGCTGATGTCGCTGTGCAAGGGCACGCCCGAGCAGAAAGCGATGGCGCAGGAAGCCCTGAACCGCTGGTGGTGGCCGGCACTGATGATGTTCGGCCCGCCGGACGATGCGTCGCTCAACAGCGCGCAATCGATGCAGTGGAAGATCAAGCTGTTCTCGAATGACGAGCTGCGCCAGCGCATGGTCGACCAGACCGTGCCGCAGGCCGAGTACCTTGGCCTGACCATTCCCGACCCGGACCTGAAATGGAACGAAGAGCGCGGACACTATGACTTCGGCACCATCGACTGGTCCGAGTTCTACAACGTGTTGAAAGGCAATGGCCCGTGCAACCGCGATCGCATGGATACGCGCCGCAAGGCCTGGGATGACGGCGCATGGTTCCGCGACGGACTCAACGCGCATGCCGAAAAGCAGGCGCAACGCGCGGCGCGCAAGGCGGCCTGAGGCCGCACGCCGGCACGCGGCTGACGAAGCCGCGCGCACGACGCACAAACCAACAGACACGCCGGCAAGAAGCGTTCGCTGAAGGCGGCGCTGCCAAAGGCAAGGGGGACGAAGGATGAGTAAGGAATGGCCACTGTGGGAAGTGTTCATCCGCAGCCAGCATGGTCTGGCGCACAAGCACGTGGGCAGCCTGCACGCGCCGGATGCGGAAATGGCGATCAACAATGCGCGCGACGTTTACACGCGCCGCAATGAAGGCGTATCGATCTGGGTCGTTCCGGCCGCATCCATCGTCGCCAGCAGCCCGAGCGACCGCGGCGAATTGTTCGAGCCGGCCAATAACAAGGTCTATCGCCACCCGACGTTCTTTCCGATCCCGCCCGAGGTCGGCAACCTGTGAGCGCGCACGCACAAACTGACTGGCTGCTGCGCGCCGGTGATGACGTGCTGGTGCTGTCGCAGCGCCTGACGGAATGGTGCGGCAAGGGGCCGGTACTGGAGGAAGACATGGCGCTGGCCAATGTCGCGCTCGACCTGATGGGGCAGGCCCGGCTGTGGCTGTCGTATGTGGCCGAGCTCGAGGGCCAGGGTGGCGACGAAGACAGCGTGGCCTTCCTGCGCGACGCCCCTGCATTCCGCAACCTGCTGCTGGTCGAGCAACCGAATGGTGACTACGCCGACACGTTGATGCGCCAATTCTTCTTCGATTGCTGGCATTACCACCGCCTGCAGTCGCTGCAGGCAGCGTCGGATCCGCGCGTGGCCGAGATTGCCGCCAAGTCGATCAAGGAAGTCGCTTATCACTTGCGCCGCAGCGGCGACCTGGTGGTGCGGCTGGGGGATGGCAGTGACGAAAGCCATCGCCGCATGCAGGCCTCGGCCGAGCGCCTGTGGGCCTATACCGGCGAAGCATTCGTCGATGACGAGATCGACCGTCAGGCCGCTGCCGACGGCGTCGCGCCCCTGCCGTCCAGCCTGCGAGATGCGTGGCTGGCCGACGTGAAGCACGTGTTCGCTGAAGCCACGCTGGCACTGCCGCCGGTCGACGCCTGGATGCAATCGGGCGGCAAGCAAGGGCGGCATACCGAGCACCTCGGCTACCTGCTGGCCGAGATGCAGTTCCTGCAGCGGGCCTATCCGGGCGCGCAGTGGTGAGCGGGCATTGCGTCACGCGGCGATCAATGCAATGGCCACCTGCCTGTCTCGCGTGACGACCAATTGAAAA
>JBDKLN010000136.1:0-2903 GCA_039806045.1 Pseudomonadota bacterium | reverse complement strand
ATTGGACAGGCGATGAAGGCGACCAAGGGCAAGGCCAACCCGGCGCAGCTGACCGAGCTGCTGAAGCAGAAGCTCGGCTAAGACTCGCAGGCAAACAAGGAAGGGCGGCTGCGGCCGCCCTTTTTTGTGCGCAGCATTTGTACGCGCGCACGAAGCTCGCCTTTTTGCACAACGATCATCGCTGCCATGCCTGCCTGCTATAGTCGGGACCGGCCCCGGGACGGGCCGGCATCCACCTCGACCGCAAGGAGCGACAACAATGAAAGGCATCTCCGCAGCATTCACGCTGATCATGGCGCTGGCTGGCTTTGGCCATGTGCACGCGCAGACCACGCAAGTCAGCACCGATTACCTGATGACCGTCCATATCCCGACCGAGCGCAAGGCCATCGACAACAACCTCGTCGTGGTCAACATCCTGCCCGGCGGCTGGGTGAAGGGTCCGAAGATCTCGGGCAAGATCCTGCCCCCCGGCGGCGACTGGATACGCGTGATGCCGTCCGGTGCGCTGCGCCTCGACGTACGCCTGACCATCGAGACCGATGACGGCGCGCTGATCTACATGACCTACGGCGGCGTGGTCGTGATGTCGAAGGAAGCCGGCGAAGCGCTGGGCCGTGGCGAAGTACTGAATGACAAAGGTGTCCCCTACTTCATCACGACGCCGCAATTCCAGACGGCAGCGGAAAAATACAGCTGGCTGAACAAGCTGCAGGGCGTCGGCAAGATGGCCGAGTACAAGCGCACCAAGGATGACTCGTACGTGAACTACGACATCTTCGGGCTTCGCTGACGCAGGCCGGATCGAACATGCAGGGCGCTCAGCCCTGCACGCCGTAACGCTCGCGATAGGCCGCAACCGCCGGCTTGAATTGCGCCAGCTCGGCGCTGGCACCCGGGCCGGACAGGTAGGTGAACAGGTCATTCAGGTTCGCGATCGGGATCACCGGCATGCCATAGCTCTGCTCGACTTCCTGCACGGCCGACAGCGCCGACAGCGCACCTTCGGCACCACTCTTCTCCATGCGGTCGAGCGCGATCAGCACCGCACACGGCGTTGCGCCCTGCGCGCGGATCATCTGCACCGACTCGCGCACCGAGGTGCCGGCCGAAATCACGTCATCGATGATCACGACGCGGCCTTCGAGCTTGGCGCCGACGATGGTGCCGCCTTCGCCATGGTCCTTGGCTTCCTTGCGGTTGTAGGCGAACGGCACGTTATGGCCTTTGGCCGCCAGTGCGACCGCCGTGGCTGACGCCAGTGTGATGCCCTTGTACGCGGGGCCGAACAGCATGTCGAAGCCGACGCCGGCATCGAGCAGGGTCTGCGCATAGAAGTTGGCCAGCTGGCCCAGACGCGCGCCATCGTTGAACAGGCCGGCGTTGAAGAAGTACGGCGACAGGCGGCCGGCCTTGGTGACGAACTCGCCAAAGCGCAGCACGCCGGCGTTGACGGAAAACTCGATGAATTGCTGGCGCAGGTTGCTCACTGAATAACTCGACGAATGCGATGGAAAGTCAGCATTTTATCGCGCGGCGGCCACTGCCCGCGATCGGTTATGCTGTCGCTCGTTCCGTCATTCCCGCTTTTGCCAGCACCTTACCCTTCGCATGAAAATCATCTCCGCCAACCTGAACGGCATACGCTCGGCCGCCAAAAAGAATTTCTTCGACTGGATGGGCAAGCAGGACGCCGACTTCGTCTGTGTGCAGGAACTCAAGGCACAGGCCGCCGACATGACGCCCGACTTCCTCGCGCCGCACGGCTTCCATGGTCATTTCCACTACGCGGAGAAGAAGGGTTACTCGGGCACCGGCGTCTACAGCCGCCAGCAACCGGACAATGTCGTGATCGGCTTCGGCAATGCCGAGTTCGACGGCGAAGGCCGCTATGTGCAGTGCGATTTCGGCGACCTGTCGGTGATCTCGGTCTACTGCCCGTCGGGCTCGTCGAGCGACGAGCGCCAGCAGGCGAAGTTCCGCTTCATGGACGTGTTCATGCCGCACCTGTTGCAGCTGGAGCAATCCGGCCGCGAGGTCGTGATCTGCGGCGACTGGAACATCGCGCACCAGGAAATCGACCTGAAGAACTGGAAGAGCAACCAGAAGAATTCCGGCTTCCTGCCGGAGGAACGCGCTTGGATGACGCAGCTGTTCGGCGAAGGTGGCTGGCGCGATGTGTACCGCCTGCTGCACCCGGATACCACCGGCGAGGCCTACACCTGGTGGAGCAATCGCGGACAGGCGTGGGCCAACAACGTCGGGTGGCGCATCGACTATCACGTCGCCACCCCGGGCGTGGCGGCGACCGCAAAGTCAGCGGCGGTCTACAAGGACGAACGCTTCTCCGACCACGCGCCGCTGACCATCACCTACGATTTCCCGGCCTGATCAGGCCTTGCCGGCCAGCGGCGCCCACGCGGCCCGGTGGTCTTGCGCATAGCGCGCGAAGGCGATCGGATCACGCCCCAGCACGCGGCGCACGCCATCCGTGACCGGTGCGTTGTAGCCGGCCGCGAGGAAGCCCATGATCAGCACGAGGAAGTCCGCATATGCGGCGGGCAGTCCCGCACCCAGCAGCGCCGCGCGCATCGCCTCCGGCGTGATGGCTTCATAGCCGATGCTCACGCCGGCCGCCTTCGACAACTCGGCCACCGCCTCAGCCACCGACAGCGCGGCCGGGCCGGTGAGGTCGATCGCTTCCCTGTCAAAGCCTGGCTCCGCCAGCAGGCGGGCCGCCACTGCGCCGATGTCGCGCGTATCGATGAAGCTGGCCTTCGCATCGCCCACCGGCAGGTGCACCTTGCCGCTGGCGAGGATGCCCGGCAGCCACGCCTGATTGAAGTTCTGCATGAACCAGTTCGGGCGCAGGATGTTGTAGTTCAGGCCCGACGCTTCCAGCG
>JBDKLN010000135.1:0-3786 GCA_039806045.1 Pseudomonadota bacterium | reverse complement strand
GCATCGAGATGGAGAAGCTGACCTTCAGCCATCCATCCGTTCGCCCGGAACTGGACCGCCTGCTGTTGCTGCAGGCCGATGTCACCGCCAACGATGATGACGACAAGGCCCTGCTGAAGCGCTTCGGCCTGTTCGGCCCGCCGGGCATCCTCTTCTTCAATTTGCAGGGTGAGGAAGTGCGCGCAGCACGGGTGATCGGATACCAAAAGCCTGACCTCTTCCTGCAATCGCTGGCGCGCGCCAATCCGCGCTGAGCGTAGAAGTTAGCCTGGGTGCGCATTGTGCGTGTCGCATCGTCGCGTTATATCAAACCCAGCTATTTGCAAAGAGCCAGATTGTCTTTGGCTTGCGCCGGCTGTGACGGTACGATGGATTGACAGATTGTCCACACAGCCAAAGGAGAAATCATGGGACTGCATCTCGGCGATACCGCACCTGACTTCGAGCAGGAGTCTTCGGCGGGCAAAATTCGTTTCCACGACTGGGCCGGCGATTCGTGGGTGGTGCTGTTTTCGCACCCGGCCGATTTCACGCCCGTCTGCACGACGGAACTCGGCTTGACTGCCAAGCTCAAGCCGGCATTCGACAAGCGCAATGTCAAGGCCATCGCACTCTCCGTCGATCCGGTCGACAAGCACCAGGAATGGATCAGGGACATCGAAGAAACGCAAAAGACGGTGGTCGGCTTTCCCATCATCGCTGATGCGGACAAGAAGGTGTCCGCGCTGTACGACATGATCCATCCGAACCAGTCAGAGACCGCGACGGTGCGCTCGCTGTTCATCATCGACCCGAAGAAAAAGGTGCGGCTGATGATCACTTATCCGATGAGCACCGGGCGCAATTTTGATGAAGTGCTGCGCGTGATCGATGCGCTGCAACTAACCGATGGCTATACCGTCGCCACGCCGGGCAACTGGCAGGACGGCGATGACGTGATCATCCCGCTCAGCGTGCAGGATGATGCGATGATCAAGCAGAAATATCCGAAAGGTTACCAGGCTCCCAAGCCTTACTTGCGCCTGACGCCGCAGCCGAACAAATAGGTCCCGGGCACTGGTCGGCGAGCAGTCAATGGTCCGGTCGTGCCGGCAGGTCCGGCATGCCTTGCGCGGGTAGCTGTGGGTCAGCCCTCGGATCACTCCGCGGGGCAGCACTCGTCGTCGTGGCCCGCTGTGGCGGCGGTGCCAAGGTTTTGGCGCGTGCCGGCGGCGGCTTCGGCAGGGGCTTGGCCGCCTTGGCAGGGCGGTTTGCCGGGGTTCTGGTGTCGGCGCCCTTGAGGTTCTGCCGGTCCGGTGTGCGCTCGAACTTCGACGGCTTCAGGTTTTCGTCGATGCGCAGGACCAGATGGCCTGGATTGTCCTTGTCTCCCATCGACTTTTTGAAGATGGCCGAGATGGCGCTGTTCATGTCCAATACGTCGGCATCCCTGAACGGACTCGGACGGGCGACGGCTACCGCCTTGCCGCTCTTCGCTCCCGATGGCTTCGACGCCAGGCCGGTGGGCAAGGCCTTGCTCGATACATGGCGCTTCCTGCCATCGGCATAGTCCTTGCGGGCGGCCTGACGGCTGCGCTCGGTGGACGGGCTGGCCTGGGCATCGTCGGCGGCACGATGCTTGCTGCGAATGAGTTCTTCGCCGCGGGCCGTCTCGGCTTTTTCCTGGGCTATGCATTTAAGAAATGCATGGATTTTTTCGGGCGGCACTCCCCGCATCAGCAGTAAATTCTGGACAGCCCCCACGGTTTCCTGATTGGCATTCGCAAATTTCTTCGCCTGCAATTCCTTCAGCTTTTCCGGTGACGTGCGGAAAAACACAATCATGTTCTGTCGCTTCCCTTGGATCTCGACATCGGCTTTCATGCTGCCCAGCACCGATTGGTCGGCGCCTTGAATATTGAGCAATTCGTTGGACTGCATGCGGAACGCGAACTGGGGAAGGGGGGCGGGCGTTGTCGGCTTCATGGCGATCCTTCGTTGGCGTCCAATATCGTCAATGACTCGGGGCGACTCAGTCGTCGGGCGGCAGCGGCGGCAATTCGACCGTGACTGGCGGTCGGGCGGAAATGTTGCTGTTGGCGGCATCGACAAATCGGACTTGCTTGGCAACCGGCAGGTCGTCGATCTTCGTATGCCGACCTGCGTTCAGTACAGCTTCGACGCCCAGATGCGTGTTCGATGAGGCACTGAACTGACCTTTGATCTTCACTTGCATCAAGCCGAGCAGCTGCTGCTTCTTGTCCGGGTCGATTTTCAGGCGGTTCACATTCTGTGCGATCAACTGCTTGGCCAAGGGGCCGGAGCCCAGGCGTGAGCCAGCATCGCGGGCCAGTAGCTGCGACGGCGTGGCGCGCGAAAAAATCAGCGTGGTTCCGGTCCTGCCATCGGGAGTCACGAATTCCTCCTGCCGTGCAAGCAGTGCGTCGAAATTCCGTTCCGACCGGGCTGCCTGCTTTTCCAGCACGCCTTGATCACGCTTTTCTTTCGGCGTGATGTTCGGGCTGACCATCGTTTGGGACATCGGAATCTTGTTCATCGTCGCAGGTGTGGCAGATAGCGGGGACGCAGCGCAATAGAAATCAATTGCCACCAAGAATTAATCGTCATCCGATAATGCTCGGTGGAAAATATCAATGCGAGCGTCGCCGATTAGAGACATTCGGCTACAGATATGTGCCGAAAATAAAAAAAAGTTCGCCAAGCGCACACAGCGCCGGGCGAACTTTTTGCTGCGGTCCAGAGTTACAGGAGTCGTGCGATGTCGCGTGCAAAGTAAGTCAGCACGCCATCGGCGCCGGCCCGCTTGAACGCCAGCATGGCTTCCAGCATCGTCTTGTCATGGTCCAGCCAGCCGTTCTGGGCGGCGGCCTTGATCATCGCGTACTCGCCGCTCACCTGGTAGGCAAAGGTCGGCACCCGGAATTCATCCTTTACGCGGCGTACGATGTCAAGGTAAGGCATGCCCGGCTTCACCATCACCATGTCGGCGCCTTCGGCGATGTCGAGCGCCACTTCGCGCAGCGCCTCGTCGCTGTTGGCCGGATCCATCTGGTACGTCGCCTTGTTGCCCTTGCCGAGGTTGGCCGCTGAGCCGACCGCATCGCGGAACGGGCCATAGAAGGCCGAAGCGTACTTGGCCGAATACGCCATGATGCGGGTGTGGATGAAGCCGGCCGATTCGAGCCCGTCGCGGATGGCGCCGATGCGCCCATCCATCATGTCCGATGGTGCCACCACGTCGACGCCGGCTTCCGCCTGAGCGAGCGCCTGCTTCACCAGAATCACGCTGGTTTCGTCGTTCAGCACATAACCGTCGTCATTGATGACGCCATCCTGACCATGGCTGGTGTACGGATCGAGCGCGACATCGGTCAGCACGCCCAGTTCGGGGAAACGTGCCTTGAGCGCCTTCACTGCGCGCGGCACCAGCCCGTCCGGATTGATGGCCTCGATGCCGTCCGGCGTCTTCAGCGATACATCGACCACCGGGAACAGCGCCATCACCGGAATGCCCAGCTTGACGCAGTCTTCCGCGACCGCCAGCAACAGGTCGATTGATACGCGTTCGACGCCCGGCATCGACGGCACGGCTTCGCGCCGGTTGTTGCCGTCGAGGATAAAGACCGGATAGATCAGGTCGGCCGGCGTAATCACGTTTTCGCGCATCAGTGCGCGCGAGAATGCATCCTTGCGCATGCGACGCATGCGGATTGCGGGAAATTGCGGTTGTTGTGCCATGGTTGGTCGTTTGCTTGCTGAGTTGCTGTTCAGATCTTGTCGGACGGC
>JBDKLN010000134.1:0-4152 GCA_039806045.1 Pseudomonadota bacterium | reverse complement strand
CAGTGGGATACGGCACGCAAACGATGCTGCCGCCGACAATTACTATTCAAACAATACAAAATTTTGATGCATCGCAATAAATTCGCTTGACACCCTTCCGCCGGCGTCGAAGAATAGCGACTGCTGCGACGCAACAAACATCCGGTCGCCAGCCAGGCGCTGACCCAGCCGCCCGCGACCGCATTCATTTCACAACGAGGACTCATCATGTTCAACACTGCCGAACAATTCACCGCCGCCGCCCGCGCCCAGATGGAGGCCCAGCTGAACCTGGCGACCTCGTTCTCCGACTCGATGATCGACGGCGTCGAAAAACTGATGGGCCTGAACCTGCAGGCCGCCAAGGCCGGTGTTGAAAACAGTATCGCCAACGCCCAACAACTGCTGGCCGCGAAGGACCCGCAGGAACTGTTTGCCACCGCCTCGCAACAAGCGCAACCGCAAGCCGAGATCGCACTGACTTACGCTCGTCATCTGGCCACGATCGCCCGTTGCAAGCAAAAAGAACTGGCGCAGGCTGCCGAGTCGCAGGTCAGTGAAAACAGCCGTCAGCTGGTCGCCATGCTCAACGATATGACCAAGTCCGCCCCGCCCGGCTCTGAAACCGCTGTCTCGATGATGAAGTCTGCCGTCGACAATGCCAGCTCCGGTTTCTCGCAATTATCGCGCTCGGCCAAAGTCGCCATCGATGCCATCGAAGCCAACCTCGACGATGCCGTCGCTCAAATGTCGCAGGTCACCGCCAAGGCGACGCGCGCCAAAAAGTAAACAGCGCGCGCACCAGACAGCCGGCTGGGCACTCTCCCGCCGGCTATTTTTTTGCCTGCTGTCAGATAAAACCTTCCAGCTGATAGCATTGCAGGGAATGTCCGCGCCTTGCACCCGCAACCCGGCGCCTGATCCAGCATGATAATGAGCTACGCCGCTTGCGGCGTGCGCCCCGATTTTTAATTCAGCGAAGGCGGCGTTTCACCAGGCCACCTCACTCTGCGGAAACAACAAAAACAATGTCCTTCACTCAGCTATGCTGTGTCGCTGCGTCAGCCGTGCTGTACTACAGCTTCTTCCGATTGAATGCCTATGCATTTTCGGCATTCAAGGTGCATGCGGGCGCGAGCTGGATCTTCCTGCCTGCAGGGCTGAGGCTGTTGTCGACACTGTTGATGGGCGGGGAAGGCGCGCTCGGCGTGCTGCTGGCATCGGCGCTGATTGTTGCCATAGATTTTCCGCCATCCGATCTGCTGACCTTCATGCTGACGCCGCTGCTGTCGGCCGGCGCACCCTATCTGGTATACCGACTTGCACTGCGCTCAGGGATGCCGGCCACCCTGGCCGAGCTGACGCCGCTGAAGCTGGCGCAACTAGGCGTCATATACGCCTTTGCCAGCGCCGGCCTCCATTCGATCTGGTTCTACCTGCGCGACATACATCCGGACTTGCTGATCGGTTTTACATCGATGTTCATCGGCGATCTGGCCGGTACCCTGATCATGCTTTACCTGATCAAGATGCTGCTGGCCGTATTGCGCTCGCTACGAGCGCCAAACGCCTCGACCAGCCAGGACAGCAGGACCGGCACGTCCGACTGAACTCGATACCAATGAAGCGGATTTGCACCATTATTGTGCAATATGGATCATGACTGCACCATATTGATTCAGCACGTCATCAAATGCCCTCTGTCTGAATGGCACGCAAGCTGCTAATGCATTCCCGGATCATCGCTGCACAGCGACGGCATCACCAAGAACAACAGCAAAGCGAACGCATCTGCTTCTGATGGCAAGAGCAATCCATTCCGAATCCGGCACCGCAATCGTCGATGCTGCCGGGCCAGACCACATGCTGGCCACGCTGTCGCTGGGCTTCGGCCGCGACGGCGAGGCCACGCGCCTGCTAAAGCGCGAACACTTCGGTCCGCTGCGTGTGCAGAAGGCACTCTATCCGGAGGGCCCGAGCGTGGCACATGCGATCATCGTCCATCCGCCGGGTGGCGTGGTCGGCGGCGACGAATTGCGGATTGACGTGACCGCAGGCTCCGGCGCAGCCGCCGTGGTCTCGACGCCGGGGGCGGCGAAGTGGTACCGCGCAAATGGCCGGGTATCTCGCCAGCAGTTGGCACTGCGGGTAAGCAGCGATGCGGCGCTGGAATGGCTTCCGCAGGAAACCATCTTCTTCAATGACGCCGATGTGCAGCTTGACACGCGTGTGGAACTGCAAGGCAATGCGCGCTTCATCGGCTGCGACATTCTTTGCTTCGGCCGCACGGCCTCCGGCGAGCGTTTTGACAATGGGCGCATACGGCAACGGCTGAGCATCATGCGCGACGGCCTCCCGCTCTGGCTGGAACAGGGCCGGCTGATCGGCGGCAGTGCGCAGATGCGCAGTCCGCTGGGTCTGGCCGGACACACCGTCTGCGCCAACCTCGTGGCCGTCGGCGTGCCGCTGTCATCGGCATTGATGCAATCCCTGCGCGATCGGTGTACGCGCGTCGCCGATGGCCGTGGCCGCTTCGGCGCAACGCAGATGAAATCGGCGCTGCTGGTGCGCTACCTCGGCGACTCGAGCGAAGTCGCGCGCCATGTGATGGTCGGCGCGTGGCAGTTGCTGCGCCCTGCGCTGCTGGCACGCGAAGGGACCGAACTGCGCATCTGGAATACCTGAAGCCGCAGCATCGCCCGCCCATCAGGACAAATAAGGCAAACTCAGATCGAGGATACGAGCATGGAACTCACCCCAAGAGAAAAAGACAAGCTGCTAATCTTCACCGCAGCGCTGCTGGCCGAACGCCGCAAGGCACGCGGCCTGAAGCTGAACTATCCGGAAGCCGTAGCGCTGATCACCGCAGCGATCATGGAAGGCGCGCGTGACGGCAAGACCGTTGCCGAGCTGATGTCCGAAGGGACAAAAATCCTGGGCCGTGCCGATGTGATGGATGGCGTGGCGGACATGATTCCCGACATCCAGGTCGAAGCGACCTTCCCCGACGGTACCAAGCTGGTCACCGTCCATCACCCGATTCCCTGACTGCCACGGAGGCCCGACCATGATTCCCGGAGAAATGCTGATCGAGGACGGCGACATCGAGCTCAACGCCGGCCGCCCCACCGTGACCATTAAAGTCGCCAACAGCGGAGACCGCCCGATCCAGGTCGGTTCCCACTTCCATTTCTATGAGACCAATCCGGCGCTTCGGTTCGAGCGCGAACTCGGCTATGGCATGCGCCTCAACATTGCGGCGGGTACTGCGGTGCGTTTCGAGCCGGGCCAGGAGCGCACGGTTGAGCTGGTCGCGCTGGCGGGCGACCGCAAGGTGTACGGCTTCAACGGGCAAGTGATGGGCCCGCTGAAGGATGCGAAAAAAGGAGCGGCGGCATGAGCAAGATCAGCCGCAAGGCCTATGCCGAAATGTTCGGCCCGACCACGGGCGACCGTATCCGCCTGGCCGATACCGAGCTCTTCATCGAGGTCGAAAAAGACCACACCATTTACGGCGAAGAAGTGAAGTTCGGCGGCGGCAAGGTGATCCGCGACGGCATGGGCCAGTCGCAACTGCCGCATGCCGACGTGATGGACACCGTGATCACGAACGCCGTCATCCTCGACCACTGGGGCATCGTCAAGGCCGACATCGGCATCAAGGGCGGCCGCATCGCTGCGATCGGCAAGGCCGGCAACCCGGATATCCAGCCCGGCGTGACGATGGCCATCGGCGGCGCGACCGAGATCATCGCCGGCGAAGGCGCCATCGTGACGGCCGGCGGCATCGACACCCACATCCATTTCATTTGCCCGCAGCAGATCGAGGAAGCGCTGATGTCCGGCGTGACCACGATGATCGGCGGCGGCACCGGCCCGGCGGTCGGCACGGCCGCCACGACTTGCACGCCGGGCCCGTGGCACATCCACTCGATGCTGGCCGCAGCGGACGCCTTCCCGATGAACCTCGGTTTCCTCGGCAAAGGCAACGTCAGCCTGCCGCTACCGCTGGAAGAGCAGATCCGCGCCGGCGCCATCGGCCTGAAGCTGCATGAAGACTGGGGCAGCACGCCGGCTGCGATCGACAACTGCCTGTCAGTGGCGGACAGGATGGACATCCAGGTCGCGATCCACACCGATACGCTGAACGAAGGCGGCTTCCTCGAGCACACG
>JBDKLN010000133.1:0-9572 GCA_039806045.1 Pseudomonadota bacterium | reverse complement strand
ACGGCGTATTTCATCGGGCTTCCTGTCATTTGAATGAGTTGAATGGATGTCACAGACGGGCTTCGCGCCACAGTCCCAGCGCTTGCAGTGCAGGGCGGTCGGAATAGCTGAACAGCGTGGTGTCGCGCTTCGCAAGGAATGTGAGGGGCTGCCAGGACGGCACGACGAAGATGTCGTCGCGCTGCAGCTGCCATTCGGTGTCGCCGACAGCAACGGTGGCTTCGCCGTCGAGACAGACATAGACGGTGCCATCGGTGCAGCGGTATGGGCGGGTCTCGAAGCCGGCCGGCAGTCGCTGGGCAAATGCGCCGATGGTCGGCATCGGCGATGCACCGGTGGCCGGGTTCACGAAGCGCATCTTGTGGCCCAGGTGCGGATCGGGCTTGCCGGCAGCGATGGCGTCGAGCGATGCCATCGTGCGGACGAACGGATAGACGAAGACACGCGTCGGCTCTGACGGCGCCTGGTAGAAGTCGACTGGCAACATGTTGTTGCCATAGCGGGCCAGCGCGTCGCCTTCGGGGCGTACGGTGTCCTGCGATGCGCTCTGGCCATGCTCGGCAAAGCCTGCGTCATAAAAGCGTACGGTGGGGATGTCAAGACCGTCGAGCCAGACCACCGGCTGGTCACCGAGGTTGCCGTGGTCGTGGAAGGTCCAGGACGGCGTGATGATGAAGTCGCCGCGACGCATCGTGGTGCGCTCGCCGTCGACGGCGGTGTAGGCGCCTTCGCCATCCATGACCAGTCGCAATGCCGACTGCGTATGGCGGTGGGCCGGCGCGACCTCGCCGGGCAGGATCAGCTGCAGTCCGGCGTACAGCGATTGGGTGATGGCCGATTGTCCCGGCAGACCCGGGTTCTCGAGGATCAGCACGCGCCGCTCGGCTTGCTCGGCCGTGATCAGGCGGCCGGCTTCCATCACCTGTTCGCGCAGGTTCGCATAGCGCCACAGCGTCGGTTGCGCGGGACTGTTCGGCTGTTTCGGCACCAGTGCGCCCAGCACTTCCCACAGCGGCGTCATGTGGTCTTTCGCGATGCGGTCGTAATACTGCTGGCGCACGGTGTCCGTGCGGCCGGTGGTCTCCATGGAACTGGCGGTGTCGTGCATGGGGTCTCCTGATCAGGTGCCGCTGGCGTAAAACGCGTCGGCGTACACGTGTTGTTCGGCGATGCCGCGTTGCTTGAGCAGATGGGCGGTGGCTTCCACCATCGGCGGTGCGCCGCACACATAGGCGCGCCATCCCCGGAAATCGTTGAGGTCGTGGGCGATCGCGTCCGTGACGAGCCCGACGCGATGGCCGGACGCCTGCTCGTCGTCGGTCGTAACGATGATGTGGAGCGTCATGGCGGGCAGTGCCGATTGCAGGGCACGCAGCTGCGCCAGTCCATAGACGTCTTGCGGCGAGCGCACCCCGAAATACAGATGGATGGGGTTGTCGAGCCCCGCTGCGATGGCGCCGCGCACGATGGCAAGGATGGGCGCGAGGCCGGTACCGCCGGCCACGCACAGCATCGGGCCGACGTGCCGTGTTCGCAGATAAGCGGTGCCCAGCGGCCCGCTGACGCGCACCGCGTCGCCGACTTTCAATTGATTGAAGACGTAGCCGGTCACCCGGCCATCTGGCACGAGGCGGACGTGGAATTCGAGCTCGTCGTCGGTGCACAGTCCCGCCATCGAATACGGGCGGATGTGATCGGGCGTGAATTGCAGCGTCGCGTACTGGCCCGGCGAGAAAGACAGTGGCTTGGCGGGCTTGAGGCGAATGATCTTGATGTCGTGGGTCGCATCGGCGATCGACGCGACGGTCGCTTTGATGATGCGCGCAGGGTGGGTGACGATTTCATCCGGTTCGGGAATCTCGATCGCGCAGCTCTCGGAGAGCACGCTGGTGCAGGCCAGCACATAGTCCCCCTCGGTGGGGTTGGTGACTTTGGCTTCCCGGCCGGTCTCGATGACGCTGCCACTGACGACTTTGCAGCGACAGGTGCCGCAGCGACCGGCCATGCAGCTGTAAGAGATCGGAACATCGTTGGCGCGCAGCGTGTCGAGCAGGTTGGCCCCGGGGGGCACTTGCAGTACGCGGTCGAGAGGATGGACGAGCAGTTCCATGGTCTCCGTGTGTTCTCTTGATTAGTTGGCGCCGAGTATAGGAATCCGACCAAAATTAAGATATAGAATTATGTGAATTATCCGAATTCATAAAATGAATAGTGTTGACCGGGACTTGCCGTGGACCTGAAAGATGTCGATCTCAACCTGCTGGTAATATTTCAGCAACTCTTGCAAGAGCGTCGCGTGTCCGCGGTTGCCGGCAAACTGGGGCTGACCCAGCCCACGGTCAGCAATGCGCTCAACCGCCTGCGCCAGCAACTGGGTGATGAACTGTTCCTGCGCACGTCGAAAGGCATGGAACCGACCGCGTATGCCATGCAGCTGGCGGAACCGATTGGCTATGCGCTTTCGTCGATCCACGAGACGCTGAACCAGCGCACCCGCTTCGACCCGGCCAACAGCCAGCGCACATTCAAGATCGGCATGAATGACATCGGCGAGATCTACTTTCTGCCGAAGCTGATGGGCATGCTGGCCGGTATTGCGCCCGGCATTTCGATCTCGACGATCAGGACCACCGGCACCGACCTGGCCGAGGACATGGAGACCGGCCGCATCGACCTCACGATAGGCTGGTTCCCGCACCTGAAGTCTGGTTTTTTCCAGCGCCGGCTGTTCGTGCAGGAGCATGTGTGCATGTTCAGGCGCGGCCATGCGCTGGACAAGCGAGCGCCGCTGACGAGGCAGGAGTTCGAGGCAGCACAGCATGTCGTGGTGTCGGCAGCCGGCACCGGTCATGCGACGGTCGATGCATCGATCGAGAAGCTGGGTGTGAAACGCAATGCGATCCTGACCGTGCCGCACTTCGTCGCCGTCGGCCATATCCTGGCGACGACCGACATGATCGCGACCGTGCCAGAGCGCTTTGCACGACATTGCGTCGAGCCGTTCGGATTGCGGCATGTGAGCCTGCCGCTGAAATTGCCGGAGATCGGGGTCAACCTGTTCTGGCATTCACGGTTCCACAAAGAACCCGGCACGCAATGGCTGCGCAGCCTGATCTTTGATCATTTCAGTGACTGAGGACGGGTGCCAAAGAATGTTACGCTTACGCCCTCAGCAATCATGAGGCCTTGGCCATGGAAGCAAAAGAATTCGCGAAGCTCTTCGGCGGCTTTTCAACCGAGCGCCGGGTGAACATCATCACGGCGCTCGTCGAAGCCGGCCCGGAAGGGATCAGCCTGATCGATTTGTCGCGCAAGACCGACGTGACCGTGATCGACATCGGCAATGCCCTCGAGGCGCTGGTGATGATGAACCTCATGAAGATTTCCATCAAAGGCGAGAACAAGCTGCTGATGGCGAACTTCGCTCTGCTGGACACCCTGTTCGACGAGGCTTACAACACCTTCGGCTCGGCTCGCAAGCTGCATCCGAAAGACCCGCCAGCGTTGCCGGCCGCGTAGTCGCGAACAGCGACCGTAGCTAACGTGCAGCCAACATCCGCCCTCGCGATCCCGCGCTTCCGCTGGCTGTTCTTCACCTTCATCCTCGCGATGATGGCGGACAGCGTCGAGCATGTAATCAGCTACTGGGTCATGTACCAGAAGTTCGAATCGCATGAACTCGGCGGCTTCGCGGTGCTGTCGCACTGGCTGCCTTACCTGTTCCTGTCGATACCGGTCGGCGCACTGACCGAGCGCTTCGATCCGCGCCGCATGATCCAGTGCGGGATGGTGCTGTTCATGCTCTGCTCGCTGGGCTGGGGCTGGTTCTTCATCAGCGGCACGCTGCAGATGTGGCAGGCCATGGTGCTGCTGGTGATGCATGGCGTGGCCGGCGTGATCTGGCTGATCCCGACCCAACTGATGCTGTACTACGTGGTCGAGCGCGAGGGGCTGCCAAGCGCGATCCGGCTGGTGGCGACCGCGCGTTACCTCGGCCTGTTGTCCGGTCCCGGTGTCGGTGCAGCGATGCTGCTGCTGGTCGGGCCCGAGACCGGCATCCTGATCAATGTCCTGTTTTATTTGCCGACCGTGCTGTGGCTGGCGCGCGATCGCTTTGGCCCGAAATTCGCAGCGAACGCGCCGCCGCCGCGCGCGTTCAAAGGCATGGCCGATATCGTCGACACCATCCAGTCAGTGTCCAAGATCCCGGTGCTGTGGGCCATGATTGCGCTGGCAGGGCTGGCGTCCTTCTTCATCGGTAACAGCTATCACGCGCAGATGCCGAGCTTCGCCCAAGATCTCGGCCATGGCGACCCGGGCGTGCGCTATGGCGCGCTGCTCGGTGCGGACGCCTGCGGCGCGCTGCTGGCCGGTTTGGTGCTGGAACGTGTGGCTCGGATGCGCGCCAGTCTGGTCAAGGTCTGGATATTCGCGATCGGCTGGTGCGTGGCGCTGGGCGCGTTCGCGCTGACGGCCGACTATGGTTTGGCCGTCGTGCTGCTGTTTGCGGCCGGCTTTTGTGAACTGAGCTTCAGCTCGATGGCGCAGACGCTGACGCAGCTGAACGCGCCCGAGACCATGCGCGGGCGCGTGGTCGGCTTGTTCAATATGTCGTCGCTGGGCCTGCGTTCTTTCGCGGGCGTCACGGTGGGCCTGATCGGCGGGATGGTCGGCGTGCACCAGTCGCTGGCCGGCTCGGCGCTGGCCTTGGTGAGCGTCGTGCTGGCGGGTGGTTGGCTGCTCAGGGTGCGCGGGGCGCTGCGCAGCGCTTGAAGGATGAGCGCCAGACTGTAAAGCGTGCGCGGCGCGCCAGCCGGCCACGCCCCGGCATCAGGCGCCGAATGCGACCCGTTCGATGAACAGGCCCAGCCCGACCGCCAGCACCACCAGCGACATGCCGCGTACGACACGCGTCTCGAACGACGTCGTGCGCAGCCATGTGAGCAAGGGCACCACGATCACGACGGCTGCCAGTTGACCTGCCTCGACGCCGAGATTGAAATTCAGCAGCGACAGCAGCAGACTGTCCTTCGGCAGGCCAATCTCCTTCAGCACCGACGAAAAGCCGAAGCCATGCACCAGCCCGAACAGGAAGCTGACCGCCCAGCGGCGTGACACCGCATACCTTGGATAAAGGTTCTCGAAAGCGACATAGGCAATCGACAGCGCGATCACGGCCTCGACCATCGCCGATGGCAACGTGACGATGTCCAGCGCCGCCGCGCCCAGCGTCAGGCTGTGCGCTAGCGTGAACGCGGTGATGATCTTCAGCAGCTGAACCAGGCTGCCGCCGCACAGGATCAGCGCCAGCAGGAACAGCAGGTGGTCATAGCCGGTCGCGATGTGCTCGACGCCGAGCAAGAAGAAGCCGGTCGCCGTTGCGTGTGCCGCTGCCGAATTCGTTGCTGCCACCACGTTGATGGTCGCTTCCGGCGCATCCTTCGCGAATACGTGCGACAAGCTGCCGCCCGTCCAGGTGACGACGGCAATCACGTGATGCGAGTCGCCGACCGCATCGAACAGATGGTCACTCAGCACAGCCTGCCGTATCGGCTGCGGGCATTGGAAGGTTACGGTGAGGCCCTGGCCGTCATCGGCAGCGCAGGGCTGGCCAGCGGCGGTCACCTGCAGGTGCGTGCGCAACAGCGCGGGCAGGGCGGCCGTGTCGGCCTTCGAAGCCGGCGTCGGCGTATAGACGTAGGTGAGCTTGTCGCCGCTGACGGTGGCGCTGGCAAAGCCGGTCGCATCGCCTGCGTGGGCGAAGGCCGTACCCGGCACTGCGGCGCAGAGCGCCAGCAACAAGCCCAAGGCCGTCGCGGCCAGCCATCGACTCATCCCTTGCCGGCTCCTGTCGCTTTCATCGCGTCGATCAGGGCCATCAGGTTTTTGATGTGAAAGTCAGGGATGGTCACCACGTCGGGGCTGCCGACCGGCAGCAGGTAGCGGCTGAAGGTATCAGTCGCCACCGAGCCCACCGCATAACGTGCCAGCGGCTCGGTAGCCTTGGGGCGATACACCATGATGAAGATGTCCGGACGCGTGACGCCGAATTCATCCGCCTCGGCTTTCAGCGGCAGGCTGCGCTCGCGCTGCATGCGGCCGAAGGCGACCAACGCCTTGTCGATGACTTCAGCGGCCTTGGGATCGGTCTTGTGCGCGTGGCCGGCCTGGGCCGCGTCGTGCATGCCGTGGTAGTACCAGAGGCCGCTATCGTCACGCTCGAAGCGGTGCATCGTGCCCTTGACCATCACCTCGACAATGCCGATCTCCTCGATCGGCACTGGCAGCAAGCGATTGTCCACGCGTGCCACCGGCGTATTGAGTTCGGCGCTGCGGCGCTTTTCGCCGACGTAGATCGCACCGGCCAGCGCGGCGACGACAGCCCAGACGGCCAGTTGTGTGCCGCGCTTCAACGACGCCTCCACCAGACGCCGAAGCCGATCGCCGCCATCAGCAGCGGGATCAGGATGATGGACAGCACGAAGGTCGCCTTCATCTGGGTGTTGGTCATGCTCACATACGGCAGGTCGTAGGTACGCGGCTCGAGGCCGATCAGGTTCTCGCGCGCGGCGAGGAAGTTGACCGCGTTCAGGAACAGCGCCCCGTTGCCGAGGATGTGATAGAAGGAGTTGGTCGCGAAGTCGGAATCGCCGACGACGACGATGCGCGCTTCCTTGCGCGTGATTTCCTGTGCCTTGTCCTCGACTTCTTCACCACGGATGCGGCGCATCACGGTCTCGGCCGATTCCACCACCTTCGGGTTCACGCGCGCGGTGGCCATGATGGTCAGCGGGCCATCCTGCGACTTGCCGGCCACGTACTCGACGCGGGCGCGGTCGGTATTGCCGAAGCTCTTTTTTGAGGTGTTGACCAGCGGGCGCACGGAGACGCCCGGCACCGGGTCCTTCGTCGGCAGCAGCGGGCGCGCGCCCGGGAAGAAGGCCAGTGGCAGCTTGTGCGTGATCTCGTGACGGTTGTAATCGGTGACGGCCGGGGTCGACGGATCGGCCCAGAAATGGCTGGCTTCGTCGATCACGATCGTATCCTGCAGCACGATGCCGAATTTTTTCAGCACGCCGTCGAGGCCTGTCTTCACGAACGGGTCGATCATGAACAGCGCGTTGCCGCCGTTGTCGAGGAAGGCGTCGATTTGCCGGACCTCGCGATCCATCAGCGGCGTCTGCGGACCGGCGACGACCAGCACCGCGCATTTGCCGATCTCGGTGCCGGCGTTCATCAGCGACACTTTTTCGACCACGTAGTTCATCGCTTCGAGGCCGGTGCGCGCCTTGGCCATGCCGTGCCGCTCGTGCTGGACGAACTTGGTCTCGATGCCGTGCGAATGGCCGGCTTCGCCTTCCATGTGGTCGTGCGACTCGAGGCTGAACGGGTCGGGCTCGCCGTGGCCATCGAGGAAGCAGGCGACCTGTTGCTTCGACTGGGTCACGCGCAGGATGCCGTTGGCGATGTCGGTCTCGGTGGGGCCGTTGACGGTCAGCTTGCGGCCTTCGCTTTCGTAGATCGCCGTGCCGGCAAACTCGACGCCGCGCAGCTTGGCCTGCGCCGGGTTGAGCATGGGGTCGAAGAATTCGATCTTTATCTTGTCGTTGTACGACGCGAACAGCTCATACAGCTCGACCGTCTCGCGCATGCCGCGGTCATGGAAGAAGGTGATGTGCACCGGCTTGTCGACTGCCTGCACCATCTTGATGGTCTGCGGCGACAGCGAATATTCCTTGTTGGCCGTCATGTCCAGCCGCAGCGGGTACAGCGCGCTGGCCCAGGCCAGTGCCACCAGCAAGGCCAGCACCGACAGCGTCGACGAGATCAGCCTGCGGCGGCCGGGGCTGAACATCAGCTTCAGGTCATCGCGCAGCACATACAGCGACCACGCGGTGAGGGCGCCGCCGATGAGCAACAGCAGCAGCGCAACGAAGGACGAATTGACGGACAGCGAGCTGGCCACGGCCGAGGCTGCCAGCAGCACGAGGCCGGCGATCAGCACCAGGCCGGAACGAAAATTGGTTTCCATGTTCTTGTTGTTCTTGGTGGGGGTCAGCGGCGCCACTGCAGGTAGCTGGTGTTGAGCGTCAGCGCGAGGCCGGCCACCACCAGGAAATACACGATGGCTTCGGAGCGCAGCAGGCCATGGATGAAGTCAGCGTAGTGCAGCGAGAACGACAGGTGCGCGAACAGGTCGCGCAGCAGCACCGACGACTGCAGGGTCTGCAGGAAGCCGATGAACCAGAACAGCAGCAGGGTCGGGATCGTGATCAGCGCGGCGACGATCTGGTTCTCGGTGAGTGCCGAGAATAGTTGGCCGATCGCGATGCAGGCCATGCCGAGCAGCAGGAAGCCGAGATACCCGGCGATGATGTTGGGCGTCTGCGGGTTGCCGAACAAGTACAGCGGTACCAGGTTGATGCATGAGAAGGCCACCATCAGGGCGAGGATGCTCACTGCGCCCAGGTACTTGCCGAGCACGACCTGCCAGGTGCGCAGCGGCAGCGTCATCAGCAGCTCCATGGTACGGCCGGTATACTCGCCCGAGAACAGGCGCATGGTCAGCACCGGCACCAGCACCACGAGCAGGATGCCCATGTTCTGGAAGGTCTGGTCCATGGTGCCGACGCCGGTCAGGAAGATGTTGTAAGTGAAGAAGTAGCCGGTGCCGAGCAGGAAGACGGCAATCACGAAATAGGCGATCGGCGAGCGGAAGTAGCTCATCATTTCCTTGCCATACACGGCCTTCACGCCGTTCCACGCGCTCATGCCAGTGCTCCTTCTTTTGCCGCGCCGGTGTCGGCCTTGCCTTGGTGTGTTTCGCTGCCATGCCCGATGTAGCGCAGGAAGACGTTCTCCAGTGTCGGCTGGCGGCGTTCGAGCTTGAACAGTTCACCGTTGGCGATCAGGGTGCGGGCGATGCGCGCCTCGACGCCGTCGACCGCGTCGACCTGGCATTCGATGATCTGCAGGCCCTCGCGCGACGGCAGCGGCTTGACGCTCACGTCGCGCACGCCGTCGGTTTCCGCCAGTGCGCGGTGCAGGCGGTCCGGATCGCCGCTGGCCTCGGCCAGCACCGAGCTGGTGGCTTCGGCGGCGCGCTGCAGCGACGCCGGCGTGCCGGTGGCGAGGATGCGGCCATGGTTGATGATGGCCACGCGCTGACAGATCAGCGTGACCTCGGGCAGGATGTGGGTCGACAGCAGCACCGCGTGCTTCTGGCCGACGGAGCGGATCACTTCACGCGTTTCCTGAATTTGTCCGGGGTCAAGGCCGGCGGTCGGTTCGTCCAGCAGCAGCACCTCCGGCTCGCCGAGCAGGGCCTGTGCGAGGCCCACCCGCTGGCGATAGCCCTTGGAAAGCTTGTAGATCTCTTTCTTCGTCACCGTCTCGAGGCGGCACGCATGGATCACGTAGTCGAGCCGCGATGCTTCCTGCGCGCGCGCAACGCCCTTGGCGCGCGCGACGAATTTCAGGTAGCCGGTGACGTCGAGTACGTCGTACAGCGGCGGCTGTTCGGGCAGGTAGCCGATTTTTTGCGCGGCCAGCTCGCGCTCGGTCGCCATGTC
>JBDKLN010000132.1:0-3842 GCA_039806045.1 Pseudomonadota bacterium | reverse complement strand
TAATCATGCAGCGCATACACCGCTTCCTGCAGCTGTATGCGCGCCGGCTCCAGCGCTTCCAGCACCGGCTTGAGCTTGTCGTCGATGTCGGCCAGCCTGGACAGCTTTTGTTCGATCGAGGTCACCTGCGACAGGATGGGCGAGCTGTCGTCTTCATCCAGCATCTGCAGTGCCAGTTGCGCGCCATCAATCAGCGCAGCCGCATGCGACAGGCGGCTGTGTTCGTTGCTGACCTCGGCCCATTCGCCGGGACGCGCCGCGAGTTTTTCCAGCTCGCTGACCTGCCATTCGAGGCGTTCGCGCTCCATCAGCACATTCTTCGCATCGCGCTCGAACTCTTCACGCTGCTTCGCCAGCGCGCGCCAGCTGCGATACGCGGCAGACACGGCCTTCACGTCATCTTGCAAGCCGGCATGCGCATCCAGCAGCTGGCGTTGCGCATCGGCTTTCATCAGCGACTGGTGCGCATGCTGACCATGGATATCGACCAGCAATTCGCCCAATTCACGTAGTTGCGCGACGGTGGCCGTCACGCCATTGATGAAAGCTTTCGAGCGGCCACCGTTGTCGATCACCCGGCGCAGCATCAGCACGCCATCTTCGGACTCGAAGGCATTCGCTTCCAGCCAGGCGGCCAGCTCGGGCGCCGCAGCGGATTCGCCGGCAAACTCGGCGCTGATGTCGGCCTTGGGCGCGCCCTCGCGCACCACGCTGGCATCGGCGCGGCCGCCCAGCGCGAGCGTCAGCGCGTCGATCAGGATGGATTTTCCGGCGCCGGTTTCGCCGGTGAACACGGTAAAGCCGGCCGACAGGTCAAGTTCGATCGCGTCGACGATCACGAAATCACGAATGGCGAGGGTACGCAGCATTTTTTCTATTTTCTCATCCGACCACGGACGGGTATTCGTTCCAGTGCAGCTTTTCGCGCAGCGTGTCGTAATAGCTCCAGCCTTCCGGATGCAGGAAGGTCACGGTGTGCAGGTCGCGCCGCACGATCACGCGGTCGTGTCGCTGCAGCGAGGTCAGCGCCTGCATGTCGAAGTTCACGCTGCAGTCTCGGCCGCTGGCGACCTCGATCACGATTTCGCGATTATCCGACAGCACGATGGGGCGATTGGACAGCGCATGCGGCGCAATGGGCACCAGCACGATGCCGCCCAGATCGGGTTGCAGTATGGGACCACCGGCCGACAGCGAATACGCGGTGGAACCGGTCGGCGTAGCAATGATCAGGCCGTCAGAGCGCTGGTTGTACATGAAGTGGCCGTCCACGGTCACCCGTAACTCGACCATGCCGGCGCCGGCGCCGCGCGACACCACGATGTCGTTGAAGGCAGTGCCGGTGAAAATGGGCTCTCCCTCGCGCTCGACGATACCGTGCAGCAGGCTGCGCTGCTCGGTCGCCACTTTGCCGTCCAACATGTCAGCCAGCACCGGCAGCATGCGATCGGAAGGGATGTCGGTCATGAAGCCGAGCCGCCCCTGGTTCACGCCAATCAGCGGGATGCCGAACGGCGCCAGCCGGCGCGCGATGCCGAGCATGGTACCGTCGCCACCCAGCACGATGGCAAGGTCGGCCTCGCTGCCGATCTGGTCGGGCGTCAGCGCCACCAGCCCGCTGCGATGCACATCGGGCGCGGTGGCTGCCTCGAACACCACGCGATGGCCGCGCGATGCCAGGAAGTCGGCCAATTCGCGCAACAAGTCGGTGGCGCCAGCGTCGCCATGCTTGCCGATGATGGCAATGGTGTCAAAACGGACTGCGGGCTTGGGGTGAGAAGAAGACGAAGGCATGCGGGCGATTAGACCATAATTGCGTGACGGTCTGGAATCTCGCTCGGCCCCCAGCTAGAATAATTCACATGCAACTCGATAGCCGCGCACAAACCCTGCTCAAAGCCCTGGTCGAACGTTATATTGCGGACGGCCAGCCGGTGGGCTCGCGTGCCCTTTCCAAAATCTCGGGCCTTGAACTGTCGCCGGCGACGATACGCAACATCATGTCCGACCTCGAGGAGCTGGGGCTGGTCGCCAGCCCCCACACCTCGGCCGGACGCATCCCGACCCCGCGCGGCTACCGGCTTTTCGTCGATAGCCTGCTCACGGTGCAAAGCATCGACGAGAGCGCGGTCGAGGCCCGGCTCCACAGCGGCAGCTCGTCGCACAAGATCATCGCCAATGCCGCGCAGGTGCTGTCGTCACTGTCGCAATTCGCCGGCGTGGTACTGACACCGCGTCGCGAAATGACCTTCCAGCAGATCGAATTCCTGCGCCTGTCCGAGAAGCGCATCCTGCTGGTGATCGTCGCCCCCGGCGGCGACGTGCAAAACCGACTGCTGCTGACCGAGACCGATTACACACCGTCCGAGCTGGTGCAGGCGGCCAATTACATCAATCAGCATTACGCGGGCCTGCCCTTTGACGCGGTGCGCATGAAGCTGGGCGAAGAGCTGCGCCAACTGCGCGACGATATGATGAAGCTGATGCAGGCCGCCGTCGAAGCCGGCAGCGATGCGATGAACGAAGCCAGCGAAGAAGTGGTGATCTCGGGCGAGCGCAACCTGTTGTCGGTGGCAGACTTGTCATCCAACATGGGCTCGCTGCGCAAGATGTTCGACCTGTTCGAGCAAAAGACCACGCTGGTGACGCTGCTCGATACCTCGAGCAAGGCGACCGGCGTCCAGATCTTCATCGGTGGCGAATCGCAGGTGGTGCCGCTGGAAGAAATGAGCATCGTGACCGCACCCTATGAAGCCAATGGCCGCATCGTCGGCACGCTGGGCGTGATCGGGCCGACGCGCATGGCCTACGAGCGGGTGATCCCCATCGTCGACATCACGGCAAGGCTGCTGTCGAACGCGCTGTCGCACCCGTAAGCGCAAACCGGCGCCGGCCGGGGCCTGTGGGGCCCGGCTGTTTCTGCATCATTCGGGAAGATGGCGTGGTGTTCCTGCCCGCCAGGCCGGAAACCGTCAACGGTTGCGGTGCGGGCAGGCGTCTTTGGTGCAGTTGCCATACAGCGCCAGCGCATGCTCGGCAAGCTTGAAGCCGCGCTCGGCGGCGATTTTATGCTGGCGCTTTTCGATTTCTTCATCGAAAAATTCTTCGACGCGGCCGCAATCCAGGCACACCAGGTGATCATGGTGCGAACCGTGGTCGAGCTCGAACACGGCCTTGCCGGATTCAAAGTGGTTGCGCGAGAGCAGGCCCGCCTGCTCGAACTGGGTCAGCACCCGATAGACCGTTGCCAGTCCGACATCGAGATTTTCCGCCAGCAGCAACTTGTACACGTCTTCGGCCGACAGGTGACGCACGCGGCTGTTCTGGAAGATCTCGAGGATCTTCAGGCGCGGGAGCGTGGCCTTCAAACCGCTGGATTTCAGGTCGGCTGTCGTGTTTGGCATGATTTCGTATTCGGAAACGTGAACTGCTTTATGATATGCGGTTTGACGCAAGCGCGATTCTACCTTTTTCTATCATGTTCCTGCTGTCTCAACGCTCTTCCCCGCGCCGCTGGCTGGCGGGCATCGTCACCGCAGGCGCCTGCCTGTTGACTGCTTGCAGTAGCCTCACCGGGGACAAGAGCGCCAGTGCAGAACCGGTGGCCGAGGCCAGCGGCGTAACGCAGTCGGAAGAAAAAGCCCGGCTGTTCGGCATCCTGCCCATCTATCGCGCCGATATTCAGCAAGGCAACTTCGTATCGAAGGAAATGGTCGCGCAGCTGCGTGAAGGCATGACGCCTGAACAGGTGCGCTTCGTGCTCGGCACCCCGCTGATCAACGACGCCTTCCATGCCAACCGCTGGGATTACCCGTTCCGCATCAAGGATGGCAAGGGCAAGG
>JBDKLN010000131.1:0-14615 GCA_039806045.1 Pseudomonadota bacterium | reverse complement strand
CATGTGCTCGATCATCACATCGCCAAAACCGGAGCAGGACACTTGGGTCGCGCCCGGCATCAGGCGGGCGAAATCATAGGTCACACGCTTGGATGCGATCGACTTCTCCATCGCGCTGATGATCAGGTCAGCCGCTTCAAGCCAGCCCATGTGACGCAGCATCATTTCAGCGGACAGGATCACCGAACCCGGGTTCACGTAGTCCTTGCCAGCGTACTTCGGTGCAGTACCGTGGGTTGCCTCGAACATCGCCACCGAATCCGACAGGTTGGCGCCCGGCGCGATGCCAATCCCGCCAACCTGGGCCGCCAGTGCGTCGGACACATAGTCGCCGTTCAGGTTCAACGTGGCGATCACGCTGTACTCGTTCGGACGCAGCAGGATCTGCTGCAGGAACGCATCGGCGATCGCATCCTTGACGATGATTTCCTTGCCGGTCTTCGGGTTCTTGAACGAGCACCACGGGCCGCCGTCGATCAGCTGCGCGCCGAACTCTTTCTGCGCCAGTGCATAGCCCCAGTCACGGAAGCCACCTTCGGTGTATTTCATGATGTTGCCCTTGTGGACCAGGGTCACCGACGGCTTGTCATTGTCGATCGCGTACTGTATCGCCTTGCGCACCAGACGCTCGGTACCTTCGCGCGACACGGGCTTGACGCCGATGCCCGAGGTGCCCGGGAAGCGGATCTTCTTGACGCCCATTTCCTTGATCAGGAAATCGATCAGCTTTTTCGCGCCTTCCGAGCCTTCCTGCCATTCGATGCCGGCGTAGATGTCTTCCGAGTTTTCACGGAAGATCACCATGTCGGTCTTCTCCGGCTCACGCAGCGGCGACGGCACGCCGGTGAAATAACGCACCGGACGCAGGCAGACATACAGGTCGAGCTCCTGGCGCAGCGCCACGTTCAGCGAGCGAATGCCGCCACCGACCGGCGTGGTCAGCGGGCCTTTGATCGACACGACATAATCCTTCAGGACCTTCAGCGTCTCTTCCGGCAGCCACACATCCGGACCGTAGACCTTGGTCGATTTTTCGCCGGCGTAGATTTCCATCCAGCTGATCTTGCGCTTGCCGCCATAGGCTTTCGCGACCGCCGCATCGATGACCTTGATCATCACGGGGCTGATGTCCACGCCCGTACCGTCACCCTCGATGAACGGGATGATGGGGTTGTCCGGCACGTTGAGGGAAAAATCGGCGTTCACCGTGATTTTCTGACCCTCGGCGGGCACCTTGATATGTTGGTACATCGTTTAATCTCCGAAGAATGGCGGATGGGGGGATTGTAAATTGCGTCTCGTGAACGGCAAAGTACTGCTGCAACATTGGCCTGCAGGCGCTAGCAAGTACGCGCTTCGCAAGAAAATCTGACTGAAAGCGTCTTATATAAGACATAAGACTACGTTTCGCATTATGCACTAAAATTTTACTGAGTGCCATCGCCGGTACCGCGCAGACCCTGATGAAATTGCCATGTCCTTGATTCTTTTCAACAAACCCTTCGATGTGATGAGCCAGTTTTCGGCCCATCCGACCCGCCCGACGCTGGCCGCTTATCTCGACATACCGGGCATCTACCCGGCCGGGCGCCTCGACGCCGACAGCGAAGGGCTGATGCTGCTGACGGATGATGGCGCGCTGCAGCACGAAATCAGCCACCCGGACAGCCAGAAAACCAAGACGTATCTCGTACAAGTCGAAGGCGAGGCCACGCGCGAACAGCTGGCGCGGCTGCGCGAACCGCTGGCGCTGGGCGACTTCACCACACGCGGCAGCAAGGTCGCACGGATTGCCTCACCCGAGTGGCTATGGCCACGCAACCCACCAATACGCGAGCGCCAGCAGGTCCCGACCTGCTGGCTGGCCATCACGCTTACCGAAGGAAAGAATCGCCAGGTGCGGCGAATGACAGCCGCCGTCGGATTGCCAACGCTGAGACTGGTGCGCCATGCCATCGGACCGTTTTCGCTGGCTTCGCATCCACTGCTGCCTGGCGAATGGCGCGAAGTGACGACAGTCGAATGGCGGGCTGACGGGAAGGACCGATAAAGCCCGTCGTGCGGATTACAATCGGACACTCTTTGCCACGATATTTGCTCCCTCGCACCTGATGAATCCCCGTCGACTCCCCATCCTGCTATTGGCGACCTTGCTGACAGCGCTGCCGGCTGCCGCACAACAGAAATTACCCGTGACCACGCTGACACTCGGCATGCATCTGGTCAAAGCCGAGGTCGCGGTAAACGACGAAGAGCGCTCGGCAGGATTGATGTTCAGGAAAGAGATGGCGCAGAACGAAGGGATGGTGTTCCGCTTCCCCGATCCCAAGCTGGTCTGCATGTGGATGAAGAATACCTTGCTGCCGCTGTCCGTCGCCTTCATCGCCGAAGACGGCAAGATCATCAACATCGAAGACATGCAGCCGCAAACGGAGGTCGCGCATTGCGCGAAGCGCCCGGCGCGCTATGCGCTGGAAATGAACCTAGGCTGGTTCAAAAAGAAGAACATCAAGGCCGGCACGTCCATCGATGGCTTGCCGAAGTGACGAGAGCCTCCGGTGCCGCGCCGCCGGAAATGACAAAACCCGCCGGACCGACGGTCGGGCGGGCTTGCCGAAATCCACCGCCGGCTGAGCCGGCGAGCGCAAAGAATTAGGCCAGAGCCTTCAGCGCTGCGGACAGACGGCTCTTGTGGCGAGCGGCCTTGTTCTTGTGGATGATTTTCTTGTCAGCGATGCGATCGATGATCGAGACTTGCGCCTGGAACACTTGAGCGGCAGCTGCCTTGTCGCCCGACTCGATTGCCTTACGGACTGCCTTGATAGCGGTGCGCAGGGTCGAACGCTGGCTCGAGTTATGAGCGTTCAGCTTGACTGCTTGACGAGCGCGCTTGCGCGCCTGTGCGGTATTGGCCATGACTTGTTTCCTGAAGTACTTACGGTGGGGCACGAGGCCGTGCCCCGGGCGGAATTCGAAAGACCGCGATTATAGCCGGTTTTTGTCGAGGCAGCAAATCTGCGAAAACCAGCGGATGGCAGGCATTCCGCAAGCCGCTGCCTCGTGGCCGCTCCGCAATAATTTTCATTACGGCAACGAATCGGGCAGCCTGGCCTGCACCAGCGGCTATAATCCACGCCCATGAACTTGCATAAAACCCTGGCCACTGTCTCTGGCATGACGATGCTCTCACGCATCACCGGCTTGATCCGCGAGTTCCTCGTCGCGCGCACCTTCGGCGCCTCGGTCTACACCGACGCCTTCTTCGTCGCTTTCCGCATTCCCAACCTGCTGCGCCGTTTATTTGCCGAGGGTGCGTTCTCGCAAGCCTTCGTGCCCATTCTGGCCGAATACAAAAATCAGCGCGGCAATCGAGCGACTCGCCTCTTGGCCGATCACGTGGCGACCGTGCTGTTTTGGGCACTGCTGGCAACCTCGGCCATTGGCGTCATTTTTGCGCCGGGTATTGTGCTGCTGATGGCGAGCGGCTTTGCGTCGGACCCGCTGGCGATGTCGCTGTCGGTGTCGATGACGCGCATCATGTTTCCCTACATTCTGTTCATGTCGCTGGTGGCGCTGGCCGGCGGCATCCTGAACACCTGGCGCGAATTCCGCGTGCCGGCCTTTACGCCGGTGCTGCTGAACCTGGCTTTCATCGCCGCCGCGCTGCTGCTGGCGCCGTGGATGGCGCAGCCGGTCTATGCGCTCGCTATTGCCGTCATCATTGGGGGCGTATTACAACTGTCGCTGCAGGTGCCGGCGCTGCGCAAGATCGGCATGCTACCGAGACTGGGCATGAACCCGTTCCGCGCCTTGTCTGATGAAGGCGTGCGTCGCGTATTGAAGCAAATGCTGCCGGCCACCTTCGCCGTGTCCGCAGCGCAGATCAGCCTGATCATCAATACCAATATCGCGTCCCACCTGGCCGATGGCAGCGTGTCGTGGTTGTCGTACGCGGATCGATTGATGGAATTGCCGACCGGCCTGCTGGGCGTCGCCCTCGGCACTATTCTGCTGCCCAGCTTGTCCAAAGCGCATGCCTTGGGCGACACCGCAGAGTATTCATCGCTGCTCGATTGGGGCTTGCGGCTGACCTTCCTGCTGGCGGCGCCGGCGGCGATCGCTCTGATGGTGCTGTCCGAGCCGATCACCACAACGTTGTTTCATTACGGGAAATTTGATCCGCTGTCGGTCACGATGACGGCACGCGCGCTGGTCGCTTATGGCGTCGGCTTGATGGGGCTCATCCTGGTCAAGATCCTTGCGCCGGGCTTCTATGCGAAGCAAGACATACGCACGCCGGTGAAAATCGGCGTTGGCGTGCTGATCGCGACGCAGTTGATGAACCTGGCTTTCGTGCCCTGGATCCAGCATGCGGGGCTGGCCTTGTCGATAGGATTGGGTGCGACCGCCAATGCAGCCTTTCTTTACGTTATGCTTCGCAAGAAAGGCATCTACCTGCCGGGAAGCGGATGGACGATGTTCTTCGTTCAATTGGCCGGCGCGCTGCTGCTGCTGGCGGGCGTGGGACTTTGGGCTGGCAGTCATTTCGACTGGATCGCCCTGCATGCAACGCCTTGGCGGCGCATTGCGGCGCTGGGCGGCGTGATTGGCTTGTGCGGCATCGCGTATTTTGGTGCACTATGGGCAATGGGCTTCCGCTTCCGCGATTTCCGGCGGGAGTCGCACTGAGGAGCGATGCTTCGCAACTAAGGCAGACAGAGACAGTGGCAGGCAGTACCGGGCATGAGACGGCGGCAGGCACAATGACACGACGATGATCAAGGCCCTTGATTACTTCGCTTCGCTGGTGCAGGACGACGAACAGATTCCGCTGTTCGAAGCGGCACTCAGCATCGCGCAGGACGATGATCCGGGACTGGATCTTACCGCCAGCCAGCTGGAGATCGACAAGCTCGCCGCACGCCTGAAGCGTCGCCTTCCGGCCGACATCGCCCAGATTCCCAAACTGCGTCTGCTCAACAATTTCTTCTATCAGGAGCTCGGCTTCGCCGGCAACCTGAACGACTACTACAATCCCGAAAACAGCTACCTGAACAAGGTGTTGGCCACGCGACGCGGCATACCGATTTCGCTCGCCATCATCTATATCGAACTGGCTCAGCAAATCGGCCTCGATGTGAAGGGCATTTCCTTCCCCGGCCATTTCCTGATGAAGATTTCGGTCAAGAGCGGCGACATCATCCTCGACCCGTTCAATGGCACCAGTCTGTCACGCGAAGACATTGAAGAACGACTGGAGCCCTATTTCATCAATGGCCGCAGCACGAACGATCCGCCGCTAGCGAGCTATCTTGCCGATGCCACCCCGCGCCAGATTCTGGTGCGCATGCTGCGCAACCTGAAAGCTTTGTACGCCGAAAATCCGCACTGGAAAGAATTCCTGAACGTGCAGCAGCGACTAGTGATCCTGCTACCGGACGAAATCAGCGAGCGCCGTGACCGCGGGCTGGCCTATGCAAGCCTCGATTGTCCGCAGGCGGCATTGCAAGACCTCGAAGCCTATCTGGAACGCTGCCCGCGCGCGAGCGACGCCGACTCCCTGCGTGCCCGGCTGCCCGATTTGCGGGCGGCGTCGCGCAAGCTGAACTGATTCGGCCCGCGCGCGTTGGCACAGCAGGGCTCGCGCGCCGGCGAGGTTGCCGGCACTGTGGATCACGCCCCCTTGGTGCGCGCCTCGATTTCTTCCCAGCGCTGCAGCGCCGTCATCAGCGCTTCGTCGATTTCCGCATAGCGCTGGTTCAAGCGCTGCACTTCGCCCGGCTCCTTGCGATACAGGTCGGCATCTGCCAGGCGTGCCGAGATCGCTGCCTGCTCCGTCTCCAGGTCGGCAATCTGCTGCGGCAATTGTTCCAGCTCGCGTTGCTCCTTGAAGCTGAGCTTCTTTGCCTTTACGGCCACGTCCGCCGCCGATGCAGGCGCGAGCGGCATCTCCGGCTTTGGCGCTTTGTCGGTGGCTGGCTTGTCCGATTTCAGCGTCGCCTTGGCAGCACCTTCGTCGGGCAGCGGCTTGCGCACGCGCTCCCAATCACTGTAGCCGCCGACATATTCACGCCAGATGCCGCTGCCTTCGGCCACGATTACTTGCGTGACCACATTGTCGAGGAAGGTACGGTCATGGCTGACGAGGAACACCGTCCCCTGATAGTCCTCGAGCAATTGCTCGAGCAACTCCAGCGTATCGATGTCGAGGTCATTGGTCGGTTCATCCAGCACCAGCACATTGGCCGGCTTGGCGAACAGGCGTGCCAGCAGCAGGCGATTGCGCTCGCCGCCCGACAAGGATTTGACCGGCGACCTCGCGCGCTCGGGCGCGAACAGGAAATCGCCGAGATAAGTCATCACGTGCTTGCGCTGGCCATTGATCTCGACCCAGTCACTGCCCGGCGAAATCGTATCGGCCAGCGTCGCTTCGTCATTCAGCTGCTCACGCATCTGGTCGAAGTACGCGACTTGCAGCTTGCTGCCTTGTCGCACCGTACCGCTGTCAGGCGCGATTTCACCCAGGATCAGCTTGAGCAGCGTGGTCTTGCCGGCACCATTCACGCCGATCAGGCCGATCTTGTCGCCGCGCATCAGGATGGCATTGAAGTCGCGCACGATCGCGCGCCCTTCATAGGATTTGTTCACATCGATCAGTTCGGCGACGATCTTGCCTGAGCGTTCGCCGGCCGCCACTTCCATCTTGACTTGCCCCTGCTGCTCGCGCCGGCTGGCGCGCGCTTCGCGCAGCGCTTCGAGACGGCGCACGCGGCCTTCATTGCGCGTGCGACGCGCTTCGACACCCTTGCGTATCCAGACCTCTTCCTGCGCCAGCACCTTGTCGAACTTGGCGTTTTCAATCGCCTCCACCGCCAGCTGGTCGGCCTTGCGTACCTGATAGGCGCTGAAGTTGCCGGGATAAGACATGAGGTGACCACGATCGAGTTCGACGATGCGGGTCGCAATGTTATCGAGGAAGCTGCGGTCATGCGTGATGAACAGCAAGCTGCCACGGAATTCGCGCAGCAAACTCTCCAGCCACGCGATCGAGGAAAAATCGAGATGGTTGGTCGGCTCGTCCAGCACCAGCACATCGGGCGCGGCGACCAATGCGCGCGCCAGGGCAACGCGCTTTTTCATACCGCCCGACAGCGTGCTGATCACGCGCTGGCCATCGAGATTGAGCCGCTGCAGCGTGGTCTCCACGCGGTTGGACACGTTCCAGCCATCGACCACATCGAGCTTCGCCTGCACCTGGTGCATGCGCTCCATCAGCTTCCCATCATCGGCGCCGCCCAGGTTGGCCGCGAGGCTGTCGTACTCGGCCAGCAAGGCCTGGATGTCGGCGACCCCGGCAGCGACGGCATCGAAGATGCAGGCGTCGTCGTCAAACTGCGGCTCTTGTTCAACGTAGGCGATCCGCAGCCCCTGCTGCATCACCAGCTGGCCATCATCGAGCTTGCCCTGCCCGGCGATGACTTTGAGCAGCGAGGATTTGCCAGTGCCATTGCGACCAATGAGGCCGACGCGCTCGCCCGCCTCCAGCGCCAGTTCGGCATGATCGAGCAAGGCCACATGGCCAAACGCAAGCTGGGCATCGGAAAGGGAAATGACTGCCATGACGGGGAAGCGGGTGACGCGCGCTGCGGCGCTGCTGGGAACAAGGCCGCTATTCTACCGACCACGCGCCGGCAGCGCTGCAATCGCGCCACACGGGCGCTAACGCCGGGATATGCGGGCAGGCAGCCCAAGGGGCTGGGCTATAATCCGCAGCGTGCCACGCTGCAAAGCAAGGCACCAGCGTCTCGCCGTAGTTCAATGGATAGAACGAGTGCCTCCTAAGCGCTAGATACAGGTTCGATTCCTGTCGGCGGGACCATGCATCAGGCGGTCGATCTCATCGATCTTGTCGATCCGATTGCACCGACAGGCGCAACCTGCGCTGCCGCACCGGATACCGTTCGACCAACCCGCGAAGAAAGGCTTCCGTGAACCGCGCCGCGAACCGATCCGCCAATCCTGCTCTCCACCGTGCCATTTATGCAGGCACCATTTTCTCCAGTGCCTTCCTGCTGTTCCTTGTCCAACCCATCGTCTCCAAGCACATCCTGCCCTGGTTCGGCGGCTCGGCTGCCGTCTGGGCGACTTGCCTGGTGTTCTTCCAGACTTTGCTGTTGCTCGGTTATGCGTATTCGGATGTGGTCAGCCGCCGTCTGGCGCCGAAAGCACAAGTCTCATTGCATGCCCTGTTGCTGATCGCCAGTGCCGCCAGCCTGCCGGTGCTGGCAGGCGATGCGTGGAAGCCTACCGGCGATGAAGACCCGGGGCGTTACATCCTGCTGCTGCTCGCAGCCACTGTCGGCCTGCCCTACCTGATGCTGTCGACCACCGGGCCACTAATCCAGTCCTGGTCCGCGCGCAGCGGCCACAGCGCCCAGGTGTATCGCTTGTTCTCCCTATCAAACCTGGCGTCATTGGCGGCGCTGATCAGCTATCCCTTTTTGATCGAGCCCTGGCTACCCCTGCAGGCGCAATCGACAGCGTGGTCGACGATTTATATCGGATTCGTCGTATTGTGCGTCGCGTCTGGATTGCTGCTGTTGCACAGTGCCGGCGCGCTGCGCTCAGCCGCCGCCAATGACGCCGCTTATGAAGCTTCTCATCAGGCGGCGGACATTCCTGGTACCCCGGACACCGTCAAGGCGCCTGGCGTGGCCACGCAATTGCTATGGATTGCGCTCGCGGCCATGGGGTCATGGCAGTTGCTGGCCGTGACCAATCACCTGACCCAGAACATCGCAGCGATTCCCTTCTTGTGGCTGCTGCCGCTGGTGATTTACCTGTTCAGCTTCGTGCTTTGCTTCGAAAGCGATCGCTGGTACCGGCGCAAGCTGTTCGTCGCCCCTGTCTTCGTGTTGCTGTTTGCTTGTGCTTACGGCCTGGCCGACAACAAGATCGGCCTGAACCTGAAGATCGCGCTGCCGCTTTACAGTGCCGGCCTGTTTGCTGCCTGCATGTTCGTCCACGGCGAACTGGCGGCCCTGCGCCCTGCGCCCCGCCACCTGACACGCTTCTACCTGGCGCTGTCCTTGGGCGGCGCGCTGGGCGGCATCCTGGTAGGGCTGGGCGCGCCCAAGCTGCTGCCGGCGTACTACGAACTGGGCATCGGCTATGTGCTGGTTGCACTGTTGGCAGCGATCGTGTTCAAGCAGGCGCGGCTTTTAATGGCCTCGTCACTGTTGCTGTGCGTGGCTTGTGCCATCTTCCTGAGTCAGCAGGTTGCCGGAGACCTGAAATCTTCGCGCCTGCTCGAGCGCAATTTCTATGGCCGGCTTCTGACCCGCGATGTCGGCGACAACACCATCCACGTGCGTCGACTCACGCACGGGGCGATCCTGCACGGCGAGGAATACCTTGACGGCACCAACCGCAACAAGCCCACCACGTATTACGGCATTTCCTCGGGCGTCGGTCGCCTGCTGTCGTCCACGGCGATGAACGATGCACGCCACGTGGGGGTGATCGGTCTTGGTACGGGTACGCTGGCAGCCTATGGCAACGGTGGTGACCGTTTTCGGTTCTACGAGCTTGATCCTGCGGTCATCGATGTCGCGCGCACGGAGTTCGGCTATCTGCGGTCGACGCCGGCGAAAGTCGATGTCGTGCTCGGCGATGCGCGACTGAACCTGGAACGTGAAATGCCGAATGGCTTCGACGTGCTGGTCGTCGATGCCTTTTCCGGCGACGCGATACCGGTACACCTGATCACGCGTGAAGCACTGCGAGCCTATCGCCGCCACATGAAGCCCGACGGCGTGATCGCTTTCCACGTGTCGAACCGCTACCTGTCACTGGCACCGGTGGTGAGAAAGCTGGCCGAAGACCAGCGCATGCACGCAGTACTCGTGTCCGACGTGCCCCGGGCGCCGTTGCTGAAAACGGACTGGGTGCTGGTATCGACGAGCGAGAGCGCCTTCGCGAAACCGGCCATCGCTGAGGTGGCGACGGTGCCTGCCACCATTCCGGGACTGCGGGTTTGGACCGACGACGCCAACGACTTGTTCAAGATCTTGAAATAAAAATGCGCGGCGCCATGGGCCCATGCACCTGCACTCATTGCACTGGTTTCAGGTCACGTGGATGCAGACACGGTCGCGGCCCTGGTGCTTGGCGTCATAGAGCGCGTGGTCGGCCGCGGCAATCAGTTCGTGCAGGCTGCTGATATCCTTGCCCACCGAAGCCACGCCTATGCTGACGCGATAGCTGATGGCATGCGTTCCCGACCGTACCGCCTGCTGTGCGACGTTTGAGCGTATGCGCTCGGCGATCTGGCGACCCATTGCCATATCGGTCGACGGCAGCAGCACCGCAAACTCTTCGCCACCGAGACGTGCGACCACATCGATGCTGCGCACGCTGCGCAACATGACTTCGGCAAGATTGCGGATGACCTGATCCCCGACAGGATGTCCGTACGAGTCGTTGACCTGCTTGAAGTGATCGATGTCGATCAGGAGCAGCGTGATGTCGCGCGGCTTGCGCGTGTGGCGCGCCAGCTCCATGTCAGCGGCTTCGTAGAATGCGCGCCGGTTGGCGACGCCGGTCAGCTGGTCGGACGTGGCCAGTTTGAGCAGCGACTCCATGCTCTCCCGGTGGTCCGAGATATCGCGCACGATCAGGTTGAAACTCGATGGCTGGGGACCCGGCTCGCTGGCGGCAAGCAAGGTATGTCCCCAGAAGCGGCTGCCATCCCGGCGCTGCATCCAGCCCTCGGCGAAACTGAGGCCGGTATGCCTGACTTCCTCCATTCGGTCGTACATCCGGTCGTTCGTGATCGCATCGCTGGCGAACAATCGGGCATAAGGCTGGCCAACGAAAGTGTCGGCAGTCGTGGCGAACAGCGCCGCCATGTCGGGATTCCAGCCACGAATCAGGCCGTGGCTGTCCAACTGCACCAGGGCATGACGGCTCACGCCGGCCATCATGGCGTTGATCCAGGCATCCTGCTTGTTAAGCAGCAGTTCGCGTCGAACTTCAGCCGATACGTCTTCGACACTCACCATCAGGCGATTTGATGCGACTTTGATCACGCTCAGCGCATAATGGATGGCTTCGGCATGCCCACGCGTGCCCGTCGGCATCGCAATCCGATACCCCTTGAGCAGCAGGCCTTCCTTGTGCGGAAATGCCGTGACCAGCCTCTGCAAGTCCGCGACATAGGGGTCGAGCGTGTCGAACAGGTTGTCGAGTGTATCGCCCTGCGGTGCCAGCGGCATCAGCAATTTCACGCCCACCGGATTGATCAGCAGTACCTTGCCCTGGAGGTCCGTTTGCACCAGTCCGATCGCAGACTGGTACAAGTACTCCATCAGGTGCTCATACTGCGGATTTTCATCCGAAATCATGCAGCGGCCGCTCCCAGGCGTTCGAGCAGCAGATAGGAGGTCGGCGATGCGGGCGCATGCAACAAGCGCAACCGGGCATTGGTCTTCGCCGAACGGAATGCGATCACGTAGTCGATGCTGGCATCCAGCGATTCGTCACGCTGCACGGCCTGCTGCAGGCGTCCGGCGACCATCCCGTTATTCATGCAGCGTGCGATGTCTTCGAAAAAATTCCGGCCAATGACATCCGAAGGTTCGAAGCGCGCCTGGCGCACTTCATACTGGTTGTAGCGACAGGCGATGCCCTGGCGATCCATGCCGATCACGCCAAAAGGCAATTGATCGAGCTCGCCATCGCTGGCCTGGTCAAGCCAGGCGTGCAAGGCTTCAGCCGCCATGTCCATGGTAGGTGTGCTCATCCGCTTTTCTTTCGACTTGGGGCGCGTGGCCGGCAAATTTTCAAGCTCGGCCAGGCGCGGACTTGGAGATAAGCTGTTGAGTATAACTCCCCAGTCACTTTTCGAATCTACGGTATAAAAACTATAGCCACTTATGATTCAAAAATGAAAACGCCCCGTCAGTCGAGACTGCGGGGCGTTCTTCGCTTCATGGGAAACAGCGTCGGCAGACGGGCCCGCCGGTTTGGTGTCCTGCCGGGGTGATTACTTGCAGATCCGCGCCAGAAGCGCTTCATCGGTGCTGCCCGGCCTGACGCCGGTCAGGCGCAGCGGAGTCTGCATGTCACCGACCATGTCGCCCTTGCCGTCCTTGCCTGCATAGCGGATCACTTGTTCGGCTCCGGCCTTGCGGCTGGCACAGTCGATGATGGTCAGGGTTTTCTCCGACGAGTATTCCTTGCCTTCGAGACTGGTCAAGGGCTGCGCGAAGCTTGTCAGCGTCCACAGCTTCACCCGTCCCTGCTCATTCGACAGGAAGGTGCTGTCATACAGTTCGTCGGCATCGGCCCGCTTTTGGTAGGAAACCCAGGCGGCCTGCGCCGGTACTGCAAAAGTGATGGCCATGGTGGCCGCTGCAAGCAGCGCCATCCATGACCGGCGGGATGACTGATGGGTGGTGCTGTTCAAGATCGGTTCGCCTCAGTTCAGTTTGCGTGGCTTGCCGAAGTTGCCTTCTTTCGGGAACAGGAAGGTCGTTTTGCTCGGGCCCATGCCGACGATCTGCACCATCGCCGGCTTGTCGGTGATCGAGCCATCATAGTGGACGGCACCTGCCGGGTGGAACATGTAGCTGCCGACCTTCAGCGGTGTCGTCGATTGCGGGTCCCAGCTGTCATCCGTGCCTGCATTCCAGGTGCCTTCGACCACGATCACGTGGCGGTCTTCGCCGTGGAAATGCGGGGCGCTCATCACGCCGGCTGGGAAGAATGCACGAATCACGTACATCCCCGGCTGCGACGGGTCGCCATAAATGACGGCCACTTTGGCGCCCGCACCAGCGTCTTTCCACACAATTTTTTCGGGCGGCACGACGATGAAGTCCTTGTCGCTATTGGCGGAGAAACTGGGCGACATCGTCAGCACGGCCGCGAGGGCCGATGCGATGGTCAGGAAACGGAATCCGGTTTTCATAAGAGGCTCTTTAAGAAAGCAATACGGCAACAAATTTCACTCGGGGGATTATCACCGATAATCTTGGGGACGGTGGACCCTTATCCATGTCCGACGATAATGAAAATTTTTTGTGGGAGACAAGAATAATGAAGCTCGTACGTTACGGCCGCCCCGGCCGCGAAAAGCCCGGCCTGATCGATGCCGATGGAAAACTGCGCGACCTGTCAGGCATCGTTGATGACATTGGCCCGGAACAACTTTCGGACAAGGCATTGGCGCGACTGGCGCGCATCAAGCCATCGAGCTTGCCTGCCGTGCGGGGCAAGCCCCGCTTTGGCGTCCCCATCGCCGGCGTCGGCAAGTTCCTCGCCATCGGACTCAACTACTCGGACCATGCGGCCGAGTCAAACATGCCGATACCGAAGGAACCGATTCTATTCACGAAAGCCATCAGCTCGCTGTCGGGTCCTGATGATGATGTGATGCAGCCCAAGGATTCGACCAAGATGGATTGGGAAGTCGAGCTCGGTGTCGTGATCGGTACCCGCGCCCATCATGTGAGCGAACGCCAGGCGCTGTCGCACGTTGCCGGCTATTGCATCGTCAATGATGTGTCCGAGCGCGCGTTCCAGCTCGAGCGCGGCGGCAGTTGGGACAAGGGCAAGGGTTGCGATGGTTTCGGTCCGGTCGGCCCGTGGCTGGTGACGCGCGACGAGATCGCGAACCCGCAGCGGCTGAACATGTGGCTGGACATCAATGGCATACGCCGTCAGACGGGCAACACGAAGACCATGATCTTCTCGGTCGCCAAGATCGTCAGCTATGTGTCGCGCTTCATCACGCTGATGCCCGGCGATATCATCGCCACCGGCACGCCGCCGGGCGTGGGCATGGGCATGAAACCGCAGCAATTCCTGTCCCCCGGCGATGAAATGCACCTGGGCATCGAAGGCCTCGGCGAACAGCGCCAGACGGTGATCCGCTTCAGAAAAACCTGAGCTTTGGGGCGATGAACTGCGGCGGGTCGTTTCCAGCCCGGTGCCATCCTGAAAAAAAGCGGGTTGTGAGGACAAGATGTTCCCGCAACCCGCCTTGGCATGGCTTATTCGGCGTCTGGCTGCCGGGCCGGTGACGCATCGATGAAGGCCGGCAGCTGCAAGCAAGCATCGTTGATGCGAACGATCGTCGGCATCGCCGACAAGTCGCAATTGAAGCGCTGTGCATTGGCGACCTGCGGCACGAGGAAACAATCGGCAAGCGATGGCGTGTCCCCGTAACAATAGCGGCCCACGCGCGGGTCACGTGCGAGTGTCTGCTCGATCGCAGCCAGACCCTGTTCGCACCAGTGCTTGTACCAGCGGTCCTTGTCGCCATCGGACACCTTCATCTCGCCACTCAAGTAGCGCAAGATACGCAGGTTGTTCAACGGGTGAATATCGCAGGCGACGGACAGCGCGAGGCTGCGCAACCAGGCGCGATCCAGCGCATCCGTGGGCAGCAATGCCGGTTGCGGGTACACCTCTTCCAGGTATTCGATGATGGCCAGCGATTGTGTGAGCACGGGACCCTCGTCCAGCGCCAGCGACGGCACCAGCGCATCGGCATTGAGCTGGCGATACGCGGCCTTGAGTTGCTCGCCACCGTCGCGCAGCAGGTGCAC
>JBDKLN010000130.1:0-6524 GCA_039806045.1 Pseudomonadota bacterium | reverse complement strand
GAATTCGCCGCGCAAGGTCATCAAGGCACCGGAGCCGGCCCCGGCCGCCCGTGCCGAGGGCACGCTGCACCGCCCGGCGACCACTGGCGACAAGAAGCCGGCCGACAAGAAAGACGCGAAGCCGGGCGAAAAGAAATCGATCAAGTCAGCCAATGTGTCGTCGACCTGGCAGGACGAGAAGAAGCGCGGCCCGGCGGGTGGTCTGAAGACACGTGGAGGTCCGACCGGTGGCCGGGATGGCTGGCGTTCGGGGCCGCGTGGCCGTCGCAACAACCATCATGACGATCGCGAGTCCAACTTCCAGCAGCCGACTGAAGCCATCGTGCGCGAAGTGCACGTGCCGGAGACCATCACCGTTGCCGAACTGGCGCACAAGATGGCTGTCAAGGCGGCCGAGGTCATCAAGCAGCTGATGAAGCTGGGCCAGATGGTCACCATCAACCAGGTGCTGGACCAGGAGACCGCGATGATCGTGGTCGAAGAAATGGGCCACGTCGCGCACGCCGCGAAACTGGACGATCCGGAAGCGTTGCTTGACACCGGTGTCGAGCACGTCGATGCCGAGCTCAAGCCGCGCGCACCGGTGGTCACCGTCATGGGTCACGTCGACCACGGCAAGACCTCGCTGCTGGACTACATCCGCCGCGCGAAAGTCGCCGCGGGTGAAGCCGGCGGCATTACGCAGCACATCGGCGCCTATCACGTCGAAACGCCGCGCGGCATGATCACCTTCCTCGATACCCCGGGTCACGAGGCGTTTACCGCCATGCGTGCGCGTGGTGCGAAGGCGACCGACATCGTCATTCTGGTGGTGGCGGACGATGACGGCGTTATGGCCCAGACCAAGGAAGCTATCTAGCATGCGAAGGCTGCCGGCGTGCCGCTGGTGGTCGCGATCAACAAGATCGACAAACCGGGCGCCAACCCGGACCGCGTGAAGCAGGAACTGGTCGCTGAAGGCGTGGTGCCGGAAGAGTATGGCGGCGAATCGCCGTTCATCCCGGTGTCGGCCAAGTCCGGCGAGGGCATCGACACGCTGCTCGAGAACGTGCTGCTGCAGGCCGAAGTGCTGGAACTGCAGGCACCGGTCGATGCGCCGGCCAAGGGCCTGGTCATCGAAGCCAAGCTGGACAAGGGGCGCGGTCCGGTCGCGACCATCATGGTGCAGTCGGGTACGCTCAAGCGGGGCGACATCGTGCTGGCCGGTTCGTCGTACGGCCGTGTGCGCGCGATGCTGGACGAAAACGGCAAGACCATCACCGAAGCCGGTCCGTCGATTCCGGTCGAGATCCAGGGCCTGACCGAAGTGCCGGGTGCCGGCGAAGAAGCAATGGTGCTCTCCGACGAACGCAAGGCACGCGAGATTGCCCTGTTCAGGCAGGGCAAGTTCCGCGATGTGAAGCTGGCCAAGCAGCAAGCTGCGAAACTGGAGAACATGTTCGAGCAGATGGCCGAAGGCGAGGTGAAGAACCTGCCGTTGATCATCAAGGCCGATGTGCAGGGTTCGCAGGAAGCGCTGGTCACCTCGCTGCAAAAACTGTCGACCTCCGAAGTGCGCGTTCAGGTCGTGCATGCGGCCGTCGGCGGCATCAGCGAATCCGACGTCAACCTCGCGGTGGCTTCGAAGGCCGTCATCCTGGGCTTCAACACCCGTGCCGATGCGCAAGCGCGCAAGCTGGCCGAAGCGAATGGCATCGACATCCGCTACTACAACATCATTTACGACGCGATCGACGAGATCAAGTCGGCGATGGGTGGCATGTTGTCGCCGGAGAAGCGCGAACAGGCGTTGGGCCTGGTCGAGATTCGCCAGGTCTTCACCGTCAGCAAAGTCGGCTCGATCGCCGGTTGCTACGTGCTCGAGGGCATGGTCAAGCGCGGCGCGAACGTCCGCCTGCTGCGCAACAATGTCGTGCAGTGGACCGGCGAGCTCGATTCGCTGAAGCGCTTCAAGGATGATGTGAAGGAAGTGAAGGCCGGCTTCGAATGCGGCCTGCAGCTGAAGAACTACAACGACATCCAGGAAGGCGACCAGCTGGAAGTCTTCGAAGTGCAGGAAGTCGCGCGTACGCTGTAGTCGCCCATTCGTAAACCTACTGCGCAGCCCGATTTCGATCCTGCGATGCTGATCGTACGTCACGTACGATTACGCTTCTCGAATCGAACTCGGGCCGCTCGCGACGGTTTCCGAACGGGCTTGATACCTTCGATCGAATTCGCTTGAGTAGTTTGATGGTCAAACATAGCAAATCCATTCCCGGCCGCAGCCTGCGCGTCGCCGACCAGATCCAGAAAGACCTGGCTCAGCTGATCGCGATGGAAGTCAAGGACCCGCGCATCGGCATGGTGACCCTGACCGAGGTGCAGCTGACGCCCGACTACGCGCATGCGAAGGTGTTCTTCACGACGCTGGTCGATGATCCGGCCGCGGTGCAGAACACGCTCAGCGGCCTGAAGAAGGCATCCGGCTTCCTGCGCGCGCAACTGGGCAAGCGGCTCCACATCCACACGCTGCCCGAACTGCACTTCGTGCACGACACATCGACCACGCGCGGCGCCGCCCTGTCGAAGCTGATCGACGAAGCCAACGCCACGCGCGCGGCCGACAGCGACGAAGACTGAATTCCCCGCAATGAACAAGCCTGCCAAGCGCAAGCGCGTGCCGGTCCATGGCGTGCTCTTGCTCGACAAGCCGGTCGGCATGAGCAGCACGCAGGCACTGGCCAAGGCGAAATGGCTGCTCGCTGCCGAGAAGGCCGGCCACACCGGCACCCTGGATCCGTTCGCCACCGGTCTCTTGCCGCTGTGCTTCGGCGAAGCGACCAAATTTTCACAAGACCTGCTGGAAGCCGACAAGACCTACGAGACCGTGGTGCACCTTGGCGTGACCACCGATACCGGCGACACCGAAGGACGGGTGCTGGCCTCGAAGGCGGTGGACGTGGATCGTGCCCGGATCGAAGCCGTGCTGGCGCAATTCAGCGGCCCCATCAAGCAGGTGCCGCCCATGCATTCCGCACTCAAGCGCGACGGCAAGCCCTTGTACGAATACGCCCGCGCTGGCATCACGCTGGAGCGCGAGGCACGCGACGTCGTCATCCATGCGCTGGAGTTGCTGGCCTACGAGGCCCCGATGCTGAAACTGCGCGTCACCTGCAGCAAGGGCACCTATATCCGCGTGCTGGGCGAAGACATCGGCGCGGCACTGGGTTGCGGCGCGCACCTGAATGCCTTGCGGCGCACCCGGGTCGGAGGCGTCACGCTCGACCGGGGCGTGACGCTCGAGGCGTTCGAGGCGATGGCGGACGATGCGCGCTCGCAGGCCCTGGCGCCGGTCGATACGCTGCTTTCGAGCTTCCCGACGGTCGAGCTGAACGACGACTTGGCGCGTCGCTTCCTTCACGGACAGCGGCTCTCGCTGGAAAAAGAAGGGATGGTCCCGCCGGTTGAATCCGGACGGGTGAAGGTGGTCGCCGCCGGCGGCCAACTGCTGGGCACGGCGCAGCTACTGCCGTTCGCGCTGCTGGCCCCTGAGCGACTGGTGATGCTGACCGGGTGAGGCCAGGCCTGGGTTCAATGGCCGAGCTTTGACAAGTCGGGCAGGCTGCTGGCCTTGAACGTGTGCAGCAATTGGGGGAAGGTATTTCCCAGGTCGTTTTGCTTGTCGCCCGAAGCGCCGTTGATCTTGGTGAGCAAAAGGGCCGACATTTTCATCATTGTCATGCCGGCGACCCGGGGCGCGGGATTCTGATTGAAGAAGCTGTCGAAGGCGACCACTTTCTTGTCGCGATGCGGATTGTTGGAGCGGACCATTTCACCGAAGTGAGGGACCAGAGTCCGCAAGAACAGTGCTTTTACGATCCCTTGCTTCAGCATGCCGGCACCCTGATGGATGTTCGCATGCTGATCTTGCGGCAGTCGGGCACAGGTGCCAGTTGCGTTGGCATCGATGGCCATCTCGATGCCGGCGACGACGGCGCGGAAATTATCCGACACTGTCACCTTTCCCATTTCATCCATCATGGTCTGGAAAGTCTTCACCAGTATCTGGTCGAGGTCGGCCACGGTCGGTGCGCGGCCTGCGGCCTTCAGGCCAGACTCGAATTCAGTGCACATGTTGGCGACAATTTTTTGCGCCGGTTCCCTGAACTCCGCTTGCAGCAGTTGCGACACGAGCTTGCAACCCGCTGATTTGCCGCGCAGGAAAGAGCCGACCATGTTCTTTTGATCCTGGTCGAGCGGCATCTCCATGATTTCGCCGCTGAGCGTGGCGATGGTTTCCGATCTCAGGTCATGCTTGCTTACGGCCGAAAATCGGCTGCGGCCCGCGCGCATTTCGTCCGGCGCGCTTTGCTGACTGATGTGCTCGAAGGATCTGACATGGGTGTCCGGCTTCAGCGATCGGTTGGCCAGGTGCTGGTCGGCGTCCCTCACGCCGTCCTTGTAATGCGCACAGGCGTTGACAAGCTTCGGCCTGGCTGACGCGGCGCTGACCGTGCCTGAGGAATGGAGTGTCTTGATTCCCACCGTCTCCTGAGCAGTCGTGGGCGCTGGGGATGGCACAGCGGTGCCATAAATTTTGGGTTGGGCGCTGACCGGGGAATTCATGCAGGTCTCCTGATAGGCAGGTGACAGGAAGCGGCTGTCTGACGTGTTGCAGTAGAAAGAGCATTCATGTCAAAAAACAATCAAGGCGAATCGTGCTTTTAGGCATTTCTAGCTAGTTCCAGCGGATATGTGACATTTTTACATCATCGGTTCCTTTCGGCATCGGCGTGATCGTGCATGCAAGCCTTTGAAAATCCAAGGAATTTCATCGTTTGGCCATCCTAAAAAGTGCTACAATCGCGGGTTTCGTTCTGACCACCTCCCGCATTCACATGTCAAACACCGCCCGCGCTTTGCGCAACATCGCCATCATTGCCCACGTTGACCACGGCAAGACCACGCTCGTCGACCAGCTGCTACGCCAGTCCGGCACCTTCCGCGAGAACCAGCAAGTGGACAGCCGCGTGATGGATTCGAACGATCTCGAAAAAGAGCGTGGCATCACGATCTTGTCTAAGAACTGCGCGGTCGAATACAAGGGCACGCACATCAATATCGTCGATACCCCAGGCCACGCCGACTTCGGTGGCGAGGTCGAGCGCGTGCTGTCGATGGTCGACTCGGTGCTGTTGCTGGTCGATGCCGTCGAGGGCCCGATGCCGCAGACCCGTTTCGTGACCCGCAAGGCGCTGGCGCTGGGCCTCAAGCCCATCGTCGTCGTCAACAAGATCGACCGCCCGGGTGCGCGTCCTGAGTGGGTCATCAACGCCACCTTCGAACTGTTCGACAAGCTCGGCGCCACCGAAGAGCAGCTCGACTTCCCGGTCGTGTTCGCCTCGGCGCTGAATGGCTATGCCAGCCTCGATCCGGAAGTTCGTGAAGGCACGATGGATCCGCTGTTCGACGCTGTGCTCAAGCACGTGCCGGTGCGCGATGACGATGTCGATGGCCCGCTGCAGATGCAGATCACCTCGCTGGATTATTCGTCCTACGTCGGTAAAATCGGCATCGGCCGGATCAGTCGCGGCCGCATCAAACCGCTGCAGGATGTCGTCATCATCGACGGTCCGGACGGTACGCCGAAAAAGGCGCGCATCAACCAGGTGCTCAATTTCAAGGGCCTCGAGCGCGTGATCGTCGAACAGGCGATGGCTGGCGATATCGTGCTGATCAACGGTATCGAAGACCTCGGCATCGGCACCACCGTGTGCGCGCCGGATGCGCCGGAAGCCTTGCCCATGCTGACCGTCGACGAGCCGACGCTGACCATGAACTTCATGGTCAACACCTCGCCGCTGGCGGGACGCGAAGGCAAATTCGTCACCAGCCGTCAGCTGCGCGATCGCCTGGACCGCGAACTGAAATCCAACGTTGCGCTGCGCGTCGCGCCGACGGACGATGACACGATCTTCGAGGTCTCCGGTCGCGGTGAACTGCACCTGACGATCCTGATCGAGAATATGCGCCGCGAAGGCTTCGAGCTGGCTGTCTCGCGTCCGCGTGTGGTGTTCAAGATGATCGATGGCGTCCGTCACGAGCCCTTTGAAAACCTGTCGGTCGACGTCGAAGAAACCCATCAGGGCGGCGTGATGGAAGAACTGGGCCGTCGTCGCGGCGACCTGCAAGACATGCAGCCGGACGGCAAGGGCCGCGTGCGTCTCGAGTACCGCATCCCGGCCCGTGGCCTGATCGGTTTCCAGGGCGAGTTCATGACCCTGACCCGTGGCACCGGCCTGATGAGCCATGTGTTTGATGCCTACGGCACGGTGGACACCAGCAAGGGTGAGCTGGCTGGCCGTCGCAACGGCGTGCTGATCTCGCAGGACGATGGCGCTGCCGTCGCGTACGCACTGTGGAAGCTGCAGGATCGCGGGCGCATGTTCGTCAGCCACAACGACCCGGTGTACGAAGGCATGATCATCGGCATTCACTCGCGTGACAACGACCTGGTCGTCAACCCGATCAAGGGCAAGCAG
>JBDKLN010000129.1:0-4974 GCA_039806045.1 Pseudomonadota bacterium | reverse complement strand
CGCGCAGCGTCAGCTTGGCGCCCTTCGCCAGCTTGGGCTCGGTGTCGGCGACGATCTTGTTGATTTCCCTTACGACGCCGCCGACATCCCTGCCCTGCACGCTGACGTAGATGTCGATCACGTTCGCAATGTCGTGGTGCGAGACCACAGCAGGCTGTGTCGCCGGCCTGACCTTCACGAGGTTGCCCAGCAACTGGGGCTGGCCACTGGCGGACGGGCTCGAGATGGGCGTGCGCAGCAGCGCCTCAAGCGTATCGATCTTGTGCTGCGGCGTTTGCACCATCACGTTGTAGACGATGCCCGTTTGCGGATTCATCCAGAACGCCGGCGACGTCTGGAAGCTGCCCGACAATGACACCAGCAGGTTTTGCGCGACATTGGCGGCCGAGAGGTTGAGCTGCTGCAGCGCCGTGCGATCCATCTCCATGTCCAGCGTCGGCTGGTCCAGCCGCTGGTGGATGTGCACGTCGACCGTGCCCGGAATCGCCTGCACGCGCTTCATCACGTCCTGCGCAAGGGCGAAGCTCTTGTTCATGTCCTTGCCGGAAAACTGGATGTCGATCGACGCCGGCGAGCCGAAGTTCAGGATTTGCGACAGGATGTCAGCCGGCTGGAAGTAGTACTCGTTGCCCGGCAGGCGCTTGGGCAGCTCCGCGCGCAACAGGTCGATGTAGTGCTGTGACGGCTGGTGCCCGGGCTTCAGTGCGATCAGGAATTCGGCATCGATCACGCCGAAGGTGCCGGAGTTGCTGTATGAAAGGTTGATGCCGCTCGAAGGCACGCCAATGTTGGCCAGCACCGTGTTCAACGCTTGCGCGGGAATCAGTTCGCGGATCGCCTTCTCGGTCAAGTCGGCGGCACGCGCGGTCTCTTCGACCCGCGTGCCGCTGGGCATGCGCATGTGCAGACGCAACTGGCCAGCGTCGACACTCGGGAAAAAGTCTTCGCCGAGGATCAGGAACAGCCCGCACGACGCGATGCAGAAGCCGAGGAAGGCCGCGATGAAGGACTTGCGACGCACCAGCAATGCCGACAGTGCCGCCACATAGGCGCCGCGCATCCGTTCGAACGCGCTGTCGAAGCGATGGTGGATTTCTGCGAAGCGGCCCGGCCTCACCTCGCCGCCATGACGGGCCGCCTGCTTCATCATCAGCAGCGCCATCGTCGGCACCAGCGTGCGCGACAGGAAGTAAGACGCCAGCATCGCGAACACCACGGCCTCGGCCAGCGGCACGAACAGGTAGCGTGCAACGCCGGTGAGGAAGAACATCGGCAGGAACACGATGCAGATACACAGCGTCGATACCAGCGCCGGCAGCGCGATCTCGCTGGCGCCGTCGAAGATCGCGGCGTACAAGTCCTTTCCCAGGTGCAGGTGGCGCTCGATGTTCTCGATCGTCACCGTCGCATCATCGACCAGGATACCGATCGCCAGCGTCAGGCCGCCCAGGGTCATCAGGTTGATGGTCTCGCCCAATGCATTCAATGCGAAGATGGACGACAGGATCGACAGCGGGATCGACACGGCGATGATGCAGGTGCTGCGCCAGCTGCCCAGGAACAGCAGGATCAGCGCGGCCGTCAGCAGCGAGGCGATCACGGCTTCATGCAGCACGCTGCTGATCGCAGCCTTCACGAAAATGGACTGGTCGAACAGCAGCGACAGTTCAAGCGCATCGGGCAAGCCCTTGCGCATCTCGTCAACCTTGGCGCGCACATCCTCGACCACTTGCAACGTGGACGCGCCGCCGTTCTTCATCACCGACAGCAGCACGCCACGCTCGCCATTCTGTTTGACGATGTTGATCTGCGGCTGGAAGCCGTCGCGCACATGCGCGACTTCACGCAAATAGGTGATGGCGCCGTTGACACTGCGCACCGGCAGCTGGTTCATCGCCTCGATGGTCTCGGGCGAGCCATTCATGCGCACCGCATGTTCGAGGTCGCCGAGCTTGGCGGTGCCTGTCGGCAGGATCAGGTTTTGCGCCGAGATCGCCGACACGATATCCGTCGCCGTCAGTCCCTTGGCCAGCATTGCCTGCGTGTCGAGGTCGACCGACACCACGCGCGTCTTGCCGCCGTACGGGAACGGCACCGCTGCGCCGGGCACGGTGATCAGCTGCGTGCGCACCTGGGTCATGCCGATGTCGTTCAACTGCTGCTCGGACAAGGTCGCGCTCGACAGGCCCACCTGCACCACCGGCACGCTGGAGGCGGAATACAGGATCACCAGCGGCGGCGTGGTGCCCGGGGGCAGCATGCGCAACTGGGTCTGGCTGACGGCCACCACCTGCGCCAGTGCAGTCTGGATGTTGGCGTTCGGCTGGAAGAATAGTTTGACGACGGTGACGCCGGACATCGACTGCGACTCGATGTGCTCGATGTCATTGACGGTCGTGGTCAGCGCGCGCTCGGTGACGCCGGCGATGCGGTTGCCCATCTCGGTCGCCGGCAAGCCGTTGTAGGCCCAGACGATGCTGATGACGGGAATGCGAATCTCGGGAAGGATGTCCGTCGGTGTCGAGCGCAGGACGAACGGGGTCGCCAGCAAGATCATCAGCGCCATCACGATGTACGTGAGCGGACGCCGCAGCGCGATATCGACAAGCCACATGTGGAAGTGCCCGGAGGATGTCAGCCTGCCGTCAGGGTCTCCTCGGCAGCGACTTTGTTATTTTGAACCGGGATTATTGCACGAACGTGCAGAAAAAATTAAGGCAGGGAACGATGTCCCTGCCTTCTTGGATGCGCACTTCAGAGGCGGCAAACACCGCCTTTGGCAGAGGCGTTTATCAGCCCTGCTCGAGGCCGAAAGCCTTGTGCAGCGCGCGCACCGCCAGCTCCATGTACTTCTCGTCGATCAGTACCGAGATCTTGATCTCGGAGGTGGAGATCATCTGGATGTTGACGTTCTCTTCCGACAGCGTGCGGAACATCTGCGATGCGATGCCGACATGGCTGCGCATGCCGACGCCGACCACGGACACTTTCGACACCTTGGCATCGCCGGTGACGCTGGCGGCGCCGAGCGCGGCCTTGGCACCGTCAATGACCTTCAGCGCTTTCTCGTAGTCTGCGCGCGGCACGGTGAAGGTGAAGTCGGTCTTGCCGTCATGCGACACGTTCTGGATGATCATGTCGACTTCGATGTTGGCGTCGGCGACCGGGCCGAGGATCTGGAATGCGATGCCCGGCTTGTCCGGCACGCCCATCACGGTGATCTTGGCTTCGTCGCGGCTGAAGGCTATGCCGGTGATGGTGGCTTGTTCCATGTTGGTGTCTTCCTCAAACGAAATCAGGGTGCCGGAATTCGCTTCTTCTTCCAGCGGCATCAGCGGGTCGGTCAGCGAGGACAACACGCGCGTCGGCATACGATAGTTGCCGGCAAATTCAACCGAGCGGATCTGCAGGACCTTGGAGCCCAGCGATGCCATCTCGAGCATTTCCTCGAAGGTGACGGTCTTCAGGCGGCGCGCTTCCGACACGACGCGCGGGTCGGTGGTGTAAACGCCATCGACGTCGGTGTAGATCAGGCATTCGGCGGCCTTCAGCGCAGCGGCCACTGCCACGGCGGAAGTGTCCGAGCCGCCGCGACCGAGGGTGGTGATATTGCCCTTGTCGTCGATGCCCTGGAAACCGGTGATGATCACGATGCGGCCGGCGTCGAGGTCCTTGCGCACCTTCTTGTCGTCGATCGACTGGATGCGGGCCTTGGTGTAGGCACTGTCGGTCACGACCGGCACTTGCCAGCCGGTGTAGGAGACGGCGTCCTTGCCGATCGACTGCAGCGCAATGGCCAGCAGCGCGACAGACGCCTGTTCGCCGGTCGAGGCCAGCATGTCGAGCTCGCGCGGATCAGGCGTACCGGTGAGTTCCTTGGCAAGGCCGAGCAGGCGATTGGTCTCGCCGGACATCGCGGACGGGACGACCACGATCTGGTGGCCGGCGTCATGCCACTTGGCGACGCGGCGCGCGACATTCTTGATGCGCTCGGTCGAGCCCATCGAGGTGCCGCCGTATTTGTGAACGATTAAGGCCATGATTGGACGGGAATGTGCAGCGAAACAAACCCGCTATTTTACATGCCGCAATGCGGAAAGCCAATGGAGCCGGGTGGCTTTGTTATCGATGGGGCAATGCTCGCCCTGGCATGGCTTTGCGGCCGCTACCGCTACTGCAAGCGGTCAGATACTGATCTCGAATTCCGTCGCTTTGACGATCGGGCGCACCTGATTCTTCTCACGGCGCATCTCCACGATGCCGTAATTGGCCATGGTCTTGAGCGTGCGCGACAGATTGCCGGGCTTGCGGCCCGTGAGCTCGGCCAACGACGAAATCGACTCGGGATGGGTCTCATGGATGACCCGCAGCAGCGCCCTGTTTTCGTCGCTCAGCACCTCGGCCAGCGATCGCATGGACGTGAACCACACCTTGGGGTCGGAAGGTCGCGCCCGCAGTTCGCCGCGCGCAATCGCCAACATCCTTGCGCGTATCGCCTCTTGCGGCATGATGCCAATCCGGATTGCTTTCATGATTCCCTCACTCGCGCCAGCACCTTGTCGACCTCGGCAAAGAAATCGGACAACAACTGCCGGGCGCCCTGAAATTCGTAATGTTGGGGCACGATCGACGCATAGCGATGCACATGATCGAAAGGATGCCGGATACCCGCGTATTTGAACTTGCCGGGCCGTCGTACCGGATGCGCATTGTCGTAGCCGAGGATGCGGTCGCCATACGGCTCATGCAGCGACAGCGAGTAGCGTATGCCGTGGGGCATCCCCTCCGAGGCCTGAACACGCCATGCCTCGATCTTTATCCAGTAGCCCGCCTCCTGGTCGATGAGCTGACCATGCAAGTCCAGCAGCGCCTCTATTCCGGTATCCGCGTCCATGACACAGAGTATCAACCGTTGATACAGTATGTCAGTTTCGGCAGTGAGGTGCAATCAGGCTCGCAACAGGCTTGATTCAG
>JBDKLN010000128.1:0-3322 GCA_039806045.1 Pseudomonadota bacterium | reverse complement strand
GCCGAGAAGCCCTTCGCCGCTTCGCCGGCCGGTTCAGTGTCTTCTTCCGAACCAGCCCACCAGACACCGAGGATCTTCTCGCGCGGGAAACCGTTGCGTTGCGCGGTCTTCAGGCCGACCGTGCTCATCACGCCATAAGTCCACATGACCACATAATCCGGATCGGTGTGCCGTATCTGCAGCCATTGCGCTTGCTGTTCGCTGCCCGGTAGCGTGATCGGGATTTTGATCAATTCGAAATCCCACTTCGCCGATTCGGCTTCCAGCACGGGCATCGGCTCCTTGCCATAAGGCGAGTCATGGTACAAGTAGACGATTTTCTTGCCCTTGAGCTTGTCCATGCCGCCGGACTTCTCGCCGAGGTGCACGACCATCGCCGCAGCCTGATTCCAGTAAGTCGTCAGCAGCGGGAACACATACGGGAAGACTTTGCCGTTGGCGGCGTCCGAGCGGCCGTAACCCAAGGTTGTCACGGGAATTTTGTCCCTGCCGGCTCGATCAAGGACACTGTAGGCGACACCGGTATTCATCGGCTCGACGATGCTTGCGCCGCCATTCTTGCGCTTCAGGCGCTCGTAGCATTCGATGCCGCGTGAAGGCACGCCTTCTGTTTCGCATTCTTCCCAGGTCAGCGAGACGCCATTGACGCCGCCTGACTGGTTAATCAGCGTCATATAGTCGATCATGCCGCCGAAAAAAGAAATGCCGAGCGAGCTGTAGGGTCCGACACGGTAGGACAGCAAGGGCACGAATTGCTCTGCCGCATAGGCCGGGCGGTCGATCCCGATTGCCGACACCAGGATGGCAAGGATGACAGTCAAGCCTTTGGACAGAAAATTCATCACAGCCCCGCAGGTGCGCTGCCACAACGTGCCGATGCCATGTGGGCTGGCGCCACGCGCGCCCCGGGGACGAACCTGTTAGCGATTCATCGGGTGGTGGGTGCTGTCCCGGGGGTTCATCCCCCGCGGATAACAGCCGCGCATCGGCGATGCACGGCCTCTAATGTACGCCCATTGCCAGAGGCAGCGCCAGCGGGCGCTGGATGGGACGGTGGCTGATCTCTGCCGCAGCGCCAGGCCGGGGATGGCCCGTCGTGCGGCGGGAGGATCGTTCGGGATCGCAGGGCGAGCGGCGCGGGTCACACTGGTCGTGTCCGGGCCGCGCTTGCGCCTACTGGTAGCTGCGGGCGTCTTCGATCACCTTGCCGTCGTTCGGCAAGCTGCCTGCCGTGACGAGGCTGACTTCGCCGCGCAGCTTGGTGACGTCGCGTATCGAAGCGACGATGGCATTCACCTCGGATTGCGCCGAGCCGGTATCGGCAACTTCGCAGTGCAGTGTCATCGTGTCATTCGCCATCTCGCCGGTAATCACCAGCCGCGCCTTGCGGACATGCGGGTGGCGACGCACGATCTCGGCCACTTGCGAGGGATGCACGAACATGGCACGTACCTTGGTGGTCTGGTCCGCGCGCCCCATCCAGCCCTTGATGCGCGTGTTGGTGCGGCCGCACGGTGAAGCGTCCGGCAGGATGGCTGACATGTCGCCGGTGGCAAAGCGCACCAGCGGATAATCGGGATTGAAGGACGTGATCACGATTTCGCCGACTTCGCCCGCAGGCACCGGGTCGCCGGTGCCGGGGCGCACGATTTCCAGCAGCAGGGTCTCGTCGAGCACCATGCCCGGGTTGACCTTGCCCTCCGTGAGCGTTTCATAAGCGATGTTGCCGATGTCGGCCGAGCCATAAGTTTGCAGCACATGCGGCACGCCGTGGTCGTTGAGCCACTGGCGCAGCGATGGTGGCAGCGCTTCGGCGCCCACCAGCGCCATTTGCAGCGACGAAATGTCTTCGCCCATTTCCTGCGCCTTCTCGATGATGATCTTCAGGAAAGACGGGGTGCCCGCATACACTTTCGGACGCAGCAGGTTCATGGCCTGCACTTGCATTTCGGTCTGGCCGGTGCCCGCCGGAATGACCGGGCAGCCGAGCTTGGCGGCGCCGCCTTCGACCATCAGGCCGGCCGGCGTGAAGTGATAGGCGAAGCAGTTCTGGATCAGGTCGCCGCTGCGCGCGCCGAGCGCGTGGAAGGCGCGCGCATAGCGCCAGTAATCGGCGCCGCGCCCTTCGGGATCAAAGATCGGGCCCGGCGACATGAAGATGCGCGACAGCTTTTCCGTCGGTGTCGTGGTCAGCCCGCCGAAGGGCAGCTGTGCTTTCTGTAAATCCTTCAGGTCCGATTTGCGGGTCACCGGCAGTTGCGCCAGCGCCGCGCGCGACGTGATGTCGGCCGCATTCACGTCCTTCAGTATCGCGGCCCAGCCCGGCGCTTGACTGGCGCGTGCAAGCAGCGCGGGCAGCTCGGACATCAGCGCTGCTTCACGCGCAGCGGGATCGCGGGATTCCAGGGAGTCGAACAGGTCAGTCATGGGATTTGACAGTGTCGCGGAGGGTTGCACGAAATGGCGGGCGACTGCGGCTTGCAGGCCCGGACTCAGGCAGGGCACCGGACGTGATGCGCCAGTCCCGCCAGAAACTCAGGCCAGCCAGCGCTTGCGGCGGCGGTAAAACTTCATGTCACGGAAGCTCTTGCGGTCGGCGCCGGAGACGCCGAGGTAGAACTCTTTCACGTCTTCGTTCGAGGCCAGGTCGGTCGCCGCGCCTTCCATCACGACGCGGCCGTTCTCGAGGATGTAGCCGAAGTCTGCATAACGCAGCGCGATGGTCGTGTTCTGCTCGGCCAGCAGGAAGGACACTTGCTCGCTGCGGTTCAAGTCTTGCACGATCTCGAAGATCTCTTCGACGATCTGTGGCGCCAGGCCCATCGACGGCTCATCGAGCAGGATCATCGACGGCTTGGCCATCAGCGCGCGGCCGATCGCGCACATCTGCTGCTCGCCGCCCGAGGTGTAGCCGGCCATCGAGGTGCGGCGTTGCTTGAGGCGCGGGAAGTAGTGATAGACCTTTTCCAGCTCATCCTTCAGGCCGCTGCGGCTGAGCTTGCGCGTATAGGCGCCGGTCAGCAGGTTTTCTTCGATGGTCAGGTGGCCGAAGCAGTGGCGGCCTTCCATCACCTGCGACAGACCGCGCACCACCAGCTCGTTGGGCGTCAGCTGGTCGATGCGCTCGCCGTTGAATTCAATGCTGCCCTTGGTCACGTCGCCGCGCTCGCCGCGCAACAGCGTCGAGATCGACTTCAGCGTGGTCGACTTGCCGGCGCCGTTGGCGCCCATCAGCGCGACGATCTTGCCGCGCGGGACAGACAGCGACACGCCTTTCAGCACGAGGATCACGTGGTCGTAAATGACCTCGATGTTGTTGACG
>JBDKLN010000127.1:0-16341 GCA_039806045.1 Pseudomonadota bacterium | reverse complement strand
AGCGTACCGGCGACCTGATTGCCCGCATCGGCAATGAATCGGACCGCATCTGCGTATTCCTGTCGCTGCACGCGCTCGACTTCGTGACCGATGTGCTGCTGCTGTTGATGACGACGGTCGTCATGTTCACCATCAACCCGTGGCTGACCATCGTCACGCTGCTGCCGCTGCCCCTGATCGTGTGGCTGATCCACAGCGTGCGCGACCGGCTGCGTTATGGCTTCGAAAAAATCGACCGCATCTGGGGCGACGTCACCAACGTGCTGGCCGATACCATCCCCGGCATCCGCGTGGTGAAGGCCTTTGCGCAGGAAGCGCGCGAGTCGCAGCGCTTCCGCGAGGCCAACATGCATAACCTGGCAGTCAACGACAAGCTCAACCGCACCTGGGGACTGTTCGCGCCGACCGTGACGATGCTGACCGAGGTCGGCCTGCTGGTGGTCTGGGCGTTCGGCATCTGGCTCGTGATCCATCACGGCGTGACAGTCGGCGTGCTGGTCGCCTTCATCGCCTACATCGGTCGCTTCTACGGTCGCCTCGATTCGATGAGCCGCATCGTGTCGCATACGCAAAAGGCGGCCGCCGGCGCCAAGCGCATCTTCGACATCCTCGACCACAGCTCCAGCGTCCCCGAGCCGGCCAATCCGGTGCCGGTGGCGCCGATCCCGGGCACGATTTCGATGCGCGACGTCGGCTTCCGCCATGGCAGCCGCCGCATCCTGAAGGGGATCAGCTTCGACATCAAGCCGGGCGAGATGATTGGCCTGGTCGGTCACAGCGGTTCCGGCAAGAGCACGCTGATGAACCTGATCTGCCGTTTCTACGATGTCAGCGATGGCGCCATCCTGGTCGACGGCACCGACATCCGCCGCTTTGCGGTGTCGGACTACCGCAAGCACATCGGCCTCGTGCTGCAAGAGCCTTTCCTGTTCCATGGCACCATCGCCGACAACATCGCCTACGGCAAGCCGGGCGCGACCCGTGCCGAGGTGATCGCCGCCGCGCGTGCCGCGCACGCGCATGAATTCATCCTGCGCCTGCGCCATGGCTACGACTCCATCGTCGGCGAGCGCGGGCAGGGCCTGTCCGGCGGCGAGCGCCAGCGCATCTCGATCGCGCGCGCGCTGCTGATCAACCCGCACATCCTGATGCTCGACGAAGCGACGTCCAGCGTCGATACCGAGACCGAGAAAGAAATCCAGAAGGCGCTCGACAACCTGGTGCAGGGCCGCACGACGATCGCGATCGCGCACCGCCTGTCGACGCTGCGCCGTGCCGACCGCCTGATCGTGCTGGAGCGCGGCGAAGTCGTCGAGATCGGCTCGCACGAAGAGCTGATGGAAGAACGCGGCGCCTACTGGCGCTTGTACGAAGCGCAGGCGCGCAATATCGATACCGAGGAGAGCGAGCCGGCACGGCTGCAGATCCCGCTGACCAAGGTGAACGCATGATCGAAGAATCCAGCGGCAAGGCCTGGATGCCGGTCGCGCACCGCATCCGCCGCGACAGCTTCGGCAAACTGGTGTTCACCGATGAACAGGGCGTTGCCCATGTCGGCGTGGTGCCGGTGCAGGCATTCCCCATCGATGCGCCGGGCGAGAACGTGTCGCTGGTCAGCGCCGACGGCCATGAACTGGTGTTCATCCCGCAGTTGTCGGGACTGGACGTCGACACGCGCCGCTTGCTGCAGGAAGAGATTGCGCAGCGCGAATTCATGCCCGTGATCGATCAGCTGGTGTCGGTGTCCACGTTTGCGACGCCCAGCACCTGGCAGGTGCGTACCGATCGTGGCATGACCAGCTTCGTGCTGAAGGGCGAGGAAGACATCCGCCGCCTGAAGGGCAGCGGCTTGCTGATCACTGACAGCCATGGCGTGACCTACCGCGTCAATGACTTGCGCGAGCTCGATCGCATGTCGCGCAAGATGCTGGATCGCTTCCTTTAATTCGAGTCCGCGGCGTTGACGGCTCAGCAGGATTGTCTGCCGGCCGCCAGCAGCACCACCGACCCCAGCACCCCCGCCAGCACCGATGCCGCGAAGATCGCGAGCTTGGACGCATCCACCAGCAGCGCCTGTTCGCCGAAGGCCAGCCCGGTGATGAAGATCGACATCGTGAAGCCTATGCCGCCCAGCAGGCCGGCGCCGAGCAGGTGAGTCCAGTTCACCTGTTCCGGCAGGCGGCAGATGCGCAGCGTGACGGCCAGCACCGACAACAGCAGGATGCCGATGGGCTTGCCGGCCACCAGCCCGGCCATGATGCCGAGGCCATTCGGCGCCACCACCTGTTCCCACAGCGAGGCTTGCAGCACCACGCCGGTGTTGGCCAGTGCGAAGACGGGCAGCACAATGAAGGCGACCGGCAGGTGCAGCCGGTTCTCCAGCAGGTGCGACGGCGATGGCGATTGCTCGTCGCGGGAATGGAAGGGAATCGCGAAGGCCAGCAGCACGCCGGCCAGCGTCGCATGCACCCCCGATTGCAGCATCAGCACCCACATCAGCGCGCCGCCGATCACGTAGGGCGTCAGTGCATGCACGCGCCGGGAACGATTCAGCGCCAGCAGCACGCCCCACACGGCAAGGCTGCCGGCGAGGTGGGGCAGCGACAGTTGTTGGGTATAGAACAGCGCGATCATCACAATCGCGCCGAGGTCATCGATGACCGCGAACGCGACCACGAAAACTTTCAGCGCAGCCGGAATGCGCGCGCCCAGCAATGACAGCGCGCCGAGTGCGAACGCGATGTCGGTCGCCATCGGTATGCCCAGCCCCGCTTGGGTCGGCAAACCCTGGTTGAACGCGTAATGCAGCAGTGCCGGCGCGGCCATGCCGCCGATCGCCGCGAAGATCGGCAACAGCGCATGGCGCAGGCTGGACAGCTCGCCGACATACAGTGCGCGCTCCAGCTCGAGGCCGATCATCAGGAAGAAGATGGCCATCAGGCCATCGTTCACCCAGTGCCCGACGCTCAGGCCGGCAAAGTCGGCATGCCAGAAACCCAGCCAGGCCGCGCCCAGCGGCGAGTTGGCCAGCGCCAGGCTGGCGGCGGTGCACAGCGCCAGCAAAATGCCGCCGGCGCGCTCCGATTCGACGAAGCGCGTGAACGTGTCGGTCAGCAGGCGCACTGGCATGTTCGCTGTGTCAGCGAGTGCCGGCTCAGTGATGGTTGCCGGAAGCGATCGCGTTTTCCGGATTCATGAAGATGGGGCGGCCATCCGGCGTGTTCAGCGGGATCAGCACTTCCTTGTTGCTGTCGTCCTTCAGCAGCGCGCACAGCGTGTGGCTGGAGCGAAGCTCGCCATTGAGTTCGACTTCGACGTCGGCGATCACGAGTTCAACGCCGGTGAGGATCTGCTTGACGCGCATTGCTGGCTCCTTTTGCCTGGTGGATGGTGACGAACAGCCGATAGTGTAGTCAAACTCGGCGCCTGCGCCTCTATAATCGCGCGGTGACTGCGATCTCCACATTATTGCTGCGCTGGCCGCTGCCCGCATTGATGGCCTGGGGCGGCAGCTGGTTCCTGTACGGCCTGCTGCTGCGCGGGTCCGTGTCCGCGTGGCTGGCGACTGCGCTGGCCACCGCATCCGGCATGGCCTTCAGCGCGCTGGCTGGCACGTTCTGGCGCCGGGTTGCGATCGCGGCCGGTTTTCCTTTGTCGCTGCTGCTGTCCGGCAGCGGCGCCTTGCCCCCGTGGGCCTGGCTGCTGCCGCTGGTGATCGTGGCACTCGTCTACCCGATGAATGCATGGCACGACGCGCCGCTCTTCCCGACGCCGGCGCCCGCATTGCAGGACCTTCCGAACAACGTGCCATTGCCCGCCGGCGCATCCATCCTTGATGCCGGTTGCGGCCTGGGCCACGGACTGCGTGCGCTGCATGCGCTGTATCCGCAGGCGGCGATCCACGGCGTCGAATGGAGCTGGCCCTTGCGCATCGCCTGTGCACTGCTGTGTCCGTGGGCGCGCGTGCGGCAGGGCGACATGTGGAAGTCCGACTGGTCCGCGCACCAGATGGTCTACCTGTTCCAGCGCCCGGAGAGCATGCCGCGCGCGATCGCCAAGGCGAGGGCAGAGCTGAAGCCCGGCGCGTGGCTGGTCAGCCTGGAATTCGTGTCGGATGACATCAAGCCGACGGCGGTGCTGAGGACCGTGGAAGACAAGCCGGTGTGGCTGTACCGCGCGCCGTTCAAATAATCGGGTGACGGCGGCGTTGCACAACGCTGGTCAGACGTAGGTGCCGGCGTAGGTCAGCACCTGGCCGCCCGAACCAATCTTGAAGCGCGAGATGCCGGCCAGGCTGCGGGTATTGATGCCGCCCAGATCCAGTTGCTGCATGCCGCGTTCGCGCAATTCATGGAAGGCCCGCCACAGCAGCAGGTTGTGCGCATTGGTGTCGCGGCCGGCATCGTTCGACCAGCCCATATGGTAAGTCGCCGCCGTACCGTGGATCAGGAACAGCATCGCCGCGACCTTGTCCTTGCCCTGGTCGGCGCGCATCACCAGCGCGGTCTTCGTGGTCTGCGCGCGTGCATGGATGTAGGCTTCGACGAACTCGACCGGCAGGCCGTGGAAGCCGCGGCTGGCGCGCTGCGAACGTTCTTCATCCAGCAGCCAGCGGTACTGCCCCGGGTTGGCGCCGGTGCGCACGATGTTCAATCCGGCCTTCTCGGCGGCCACCAGGCGGTTGCGCCAGCGGCCCTCCATGCCGGCACGGAAGTCATCGGGACTTTGCGTGAGGTCGATCATCACCGTGGAGTGCCCGGTCAGCACGCGCGTGAGTTTCGACAGGCTGGCGTCCTTCGGGTCGAGCAGGTCGGGCGAGAACAGCGCGAAGCGCGGCCGCTTCATCGGCAGCGTGCGCTTGAGCTCGACATAAATGCGCGCCCGGTCGGCCGCCGGCACATCCTTCAGCCACAGCGGGCCGCGCGAGCACAGCGCAAAGCCCACGGTCCATGCGTAGCGGCGGCAGACGAACTGCGCCAGCGCGACACGCTCGCCGTCAAGGAAGACTTCGGCGCGATGACATTCGATGCCGAGGTTCTTCAGCGCGGTGCCATAGGCCCAGTCCTGCTGCATGGCGCCGCACAGCGCGTTGTGCGCGGCGTCCCATTCGGGGAGTTCGATCTGGTTCCAGAGGATATGCATCGGCGACGGGAATGGTCCTGCGTAGGGTTTTGGCGCGTGCTCTTATAATCGGCGCAAACAAAGGCAGCGCATGATAAAGCGAATCTTCAAATCTTCGGCCCATCAGCCGGTGCTGGGCCATGACATCGACAAGCCGCGCATCACCGCCGCCGGCTGGTTCCTGATCTTCATTTACCTCGCGGTGCCGGCCATGCTGGTCGGCGCCCTGATCGACTTGCTGGTCCAGCTCGGCACCGGCGAGTGCATCGGCGTCTGGTGCCTGCTGAAGTGATGCGCTATCAAATTGGCAATGATCGAAAGTTTTCTTCCAATTCATTGTCGAGTTGAGAAGCGCGCGACCGATTAAGTGTAGCGTTCTCACTCGCTTTGTTTCACAATTGCAATAATAACGTCGATATTCATCCTTGAATTATCGGCGCTGGTGTCGATAAACCCATCGATACCGCGTCAGCCCGCAACTTCGGCGGCCTGCGCGCGCAAAAGGAGAGGCAGATGTTTTTTTTCGTGGGATTGGCAGTCGTGTTCGGTTGCGTGTTCGGCGGCTTCATCATGGCCGGCGGCAAAATGGCGCCCATCATCAAGTCGGCCCCGGTTGAAGGCTTCATCATTGTGGGTTCTGCCGTTGGCGCGCAGCTGATCGGCAACAGCCTGCTGATCTTCAAGGGAGCGTTCGGCGGCATGGCTCGCTGCATCAAGGGTCCGAAATGGGCGCCGCAGGATTATCTTGACCTGATCCTGCTGGTCGGCAAGCTGCTCAACGTGATGAAGAAAGAGGGCGCGGTCGCGCTCGAAGCGCACGTCGAGAACCCTGATTCATCCGGCATCTTTGGTGAGTACCCGAAGCTTGCGCATGACCACTCGATCGTTCACATGATCTGCGACACGCTGCGTCTGGTCGTCATCGCCCAGGGCAACCTGGACGCGGACGCCGTCGACGACGTGATGAAGAATGCGATCAAGACCCACCACCACGACGAAATGAAGTTCCAGGCCACGCTGGCATCGATTGCCGGCTCGCTGCCGGCGCTGGGTATCGTTGCGTGCGTTCTGGGCGTGGTGAAAACCATGGGCGCGATTGACCAGCCACCGCCGGTGCTGGGCGGCCTGATTGGTGGCGCCCTGGTCGGTACCTTCCTCGGGGTGTTCGTGGCCTACGGCGTGTTCGACCCGATGGCCAACCGCCTCGGCCAGATCATCGACGAAGAAGGCCAGGTCTACAAAGTCATCAACGAAATGATCGTCAACACCCTGCGCGGCCATCCGGTACCGCTGGTGATCGAAGCGGCGCGCGGCGTGATCTCGCACCACAACCAGCCGGGCTTCGCCGAAGTGTTCGACGGCTTGCGCGGCAAGTAATCCTCGCACTGCCACTAAACTTTTCGTGGGCGAAAGGCCTGCCGAATGGCAGGCCTTTTTGTTTTTATAAAAATAATATTCGTCCTGACGCCCTTGTCAGGATCGAAATTCGTTGTTGACCTGCAATGAATTTCCATGAACACTCGTCCCCGCGCAGCAAGGTGCGGGCAGGGGGACACATCGATTGCCCGTGTGGTTGACTGAATGATCCGGAGAGATTCATGGGTGACTACACCAATATGTCGGCGTACTACGACCTCATCATGACGTCGGGCTACTACGACTATGAAAAGATCGTCGAGAACATCGTCAGGGATGGTGACTTCGACAGTGTGCTGGAAATCGGCTGCGGTACCGGGCTGATACTCGAAGAGCTGGTGCAGAAGCGGCCGGCCACAGAGATCATGGGCGTGGACTTGACCGAGGCCATGCTCGACATCGCTTCCGAAAGGCTGCAAGCCTTCCCGAACATCTCGCTGTCCCAGCAGAACGTCACGCAGATCGATCTCGATCAGCAATACGACCTCGCGTTTTCCTATGGCGGTGTCTGGTATTTCGTGATCGATGGCGACAACGAACCTTTCATGGTGAGCCATCTGTCGGCGGAAGAAGACAACCGCCGCGGGCTCGAGCGCATCGCCCATCATGTCAGCAGTGGCGGGCGCCTGATGCTGGGCATACAAGGCCCGCACCATGATTACGAAAAGCCGGTCAAGAACGGCATGATCTATTCACAGAAGATCATTCCCTCCGACAGCGGCTTCACCAAGCATTACTTCCTTGCCGACGATGCCGACATCGTGATGGCACAGACAATCGACTATCGCGTTTACAACTTCGACGAGGCGCTCGACCTGCTCGGCGAGTTCGGCTTTGTTTATGATCCGGCCAATGCCCGCGGTTCGCACTTCATCGAGTTCCGCAAATCATGAGCTTGCCGAAGCTGTGCTTCATCGGCGTCGGCAACATGGGCAATCCCATGGCGGCGCGACTGGTGCGCGCCGGTTATGAGGTGCAGGTGCATGACCGCGACAGCGCAAAGAGCGCGAACCTGGTCGCGCTCGGCGCACACCGTGCCGACAGCATAGCCGCGGGTGTCGCACAGGCCGAGGTTGTGATCACATCATTACCAGGCCCGGCCCAGGTGCGCGAGGTGATGCTGGGCGACGGCGGCGTGTTCGCCCATGTGCGTCCGGGCACCATCGTCATCGATACCTCGACCAGCGCGATGGACCTCGCGCGCGAGCTGGCTGCCGCGGCCGAGCAGGCCGGCATTGGTTACCTCGAGGCGCCGATCACGAACGCCATCGATGCGGCTGCCGAAGGGCGGCTGTCGATTTTCGTCGGCGGCTCGTCCCATCTGTATCAACAGTGCATGCCCATCTTCAACGTGCTGGGCAACAAGATATTCCATGTCGGACCACACGGTAACGGCGCGACCATCAAGCTGCTGACCAACCTGCTGTGGTTTGTCAGCGCAGCGGCGATCGGCGAGGGCCTGATGCTGGGTGCGAAGGCCGGTGTCCCTTTGGAGACCGTCTGGGAAGCGATCAAGTCCAGCGCCGGCAACAGCTGGGTGGCGGAGCATGACGTGCCTTCGATCTTCGCCGGCCATTACGACCCGAGCTTTTCGCTCGCACTGTGCTGCAAGGACTTGCGACTGGTAAACGAGATCGCGCGCGCGCAAGGTCACGAGCTGCCCATGGGCAGCTTTGTGCAGGGCTTGTTCGAAAAAGCGAAAGACACCTACGGCGAAGACGCCGCCGAGCTGCACGTCGTGCGGCTGCTGGAAGACAAGGTCGGCCTGCTGTTGCGGCCGCCGCATGGAGCAACGACGGCCTGACATGACGCGACCCCGACAATCCGCGCTGATGCGCGAGGCGCACCAGCACATGCCGCAGGGCGTGGCGGAAAACTATCGCTACTGGGGCGACGACCGTACCGTCTTCGTCAAGAGTGCGCAGGGTTGCCGGATCACGGATTGCGATGGTAAGGAATTCGTCGATTTCCGCCTTGGGTACGGGCCCATCATCCTCGGCTACCGCGACCCGCGCGTCGATGCGGCTGTGATCGAACAAATCACACAGCGTGGCACGCTGTCCGGTTTTGCGACCGCGCTCGATACCGAAGTCGTCGAGCAGGTCAAGGGCATGTGCCTGAATGTCGAGAAGATGCGCTTCGCGAACTCGGGCACCGAGGCCGTGATGGGCGCCGTGCGCACTGCACGCGGCTATACCAAGCGCGACCGCGTCGCCATTGTCGAGGGCGCCTTCCACGGCCTGTATGACGAGATGATGTGGAAGTCCGACATCGAGCACTGGGATCCGGATGGCAATGTGGCCCCCGAGGTGATCCCGTTCGGCGGCGGCATACCGGCACGCGCGCGCGACCTGCTCGACATCATCGTGATGAACGACAGCGACATGCTGGAACGCCTGTTCCGGTTCAAGGGCGAGCAGCTGGCCTGTGTGGTGCTCGAGCCCATCATCGGTAATGCGGGCAGCATCGCCGCGACGCCGGAATGGCTGGGACGCTTGCGCGCGCTGTGCACGCAATACGGCACGATGCTGATCATCGACGAGGTGAAGACCGGCTTCAGGGTCGCGAAGGGCGGGGCGCAGCAGCTATACGGCGTGATGGCTGACCTTGCGACCTACGCGAAGGCGATGGGCAATGGCTATCCGGTCGCGGGCTTTGGCGGACGTGCCGACGTGATGGACGTGGTCGGCTCGCATCCGGGCGGGGTGGTGCACGGCGGTACCTATACCGCCAACCTCGTGGCGCTGTCGGCGGCGCATGCGACGCTGGCCATCCTGTCGGACACCGACGCGCTGGCCACGATCGATCGCGTCGGCGAGCAGATCAAACAAGTACTGGGGCGCGTGTTCACGACCGCCGGCATCGAGCATGCGTTCGCCGGGCCGCCTGCCATGATCGGCATTCACTTCACGCCGCAGGTACCGACCAACTACCGTGACTGGCGCCGCACCAACAGCGATTTGTACCGCGCCTTTGCCTGGCAGCTGATCGACCGCGGCCTGATGCTGGAACCCGACTCGCGCGAGCCCTGGTTCATCTGCGAGGCGCATTGCGCGATGGACCTCGGCTGGCTGGAAGAGGTCGCGACGCACGCTCTCCGCGCCGCGCTCGACGAATCGGCCGCCCGGCCGGGCTGACCCTTGCCCTTGCCCCGCCTCCGGCGGGCGCGTCCGGGCCCGGCAAATTTTTGCCGGTTTTTCGTCACTTGCCGTTGCCTTGCTTCCCGCCACGCCGGTGTCGACTCCGGCGATCGCTCGCCCAGCCGCCGGCAACTTGCGCCGGATCGCCTGAATTTCCAAGGATTTCAAGGACTTGCCGGATTTTCGTCGGTCGGACTGGCATGCCTCTTGCTGATGCTTATGACGTCAATAACGATTTTCACGCGGAGGTAAGCAGCCATGAAACAGCAAGCCGAAAAGATCATCAAAGTCACCACCCAATCGCTGGGCATGCCCAAGGTGGCGCGTCCGCTGGTGCGCCGTCCGTCGTACGACAACGTGCAGGACCTGTGGCGCCGTCACGGTTGGGTGCCGCCGACCGAATTGGGCAAGAATTTCCGTGCTGATCTGCGCACGACTGCCAGCGTGTAAAGCGTAGGCTTCAAGGTGTCTCCTCCCCCTCTTCTTGGATGAAGATTCGGGTTGGCCCGCGCGCTGCGCGGGCTTTTTTTTTCTGCAGCCGTCCCGGCCTTGGTGACCGGCGCTTTCGGCAGGTGCTGTCCGCGTCGCCGAATCCTTCCAACGACTTTGTCTGAAAGAAAACATTCCCGTCAGAAAACTGTAAGCCCGCACTGGCATAGTCGTTTGTTGCTTTATGGCAATAATCGCTATTATTATTCGTACCATTTCCACAAGAAGGCCGGTGCCCATGTCTGCCCATCACCATCCGCATGACCACTCCCACAAGAATCTCGCGATGCTGGTCATCGGCGCCATCGGCGTGGTGTTCGGGGATATTGGCACCTCGCCGCTGTACGCGCTGAAGGTGGCCGTCGAGGCCGCGGAGGGCACGGGCGGTTCCGGCCTCGAGCCGGCCGTGTTCGGCATCCTGTCGCTGATCACCTGGGCACTGCTGATCGTGGTCACGCTGAAGTACGTGATGATCATCATGCGCGCCGATAACCATGGCGAAGGCGGCGTGTTCGCGTTGACTGCGCTGGTGCTGCGCCAGATCGACACCAAGACCGCGCTCAAGTGGCTGCCCATCGTGGCCGGCGCGCTGGGCGCTGCGTTGTTCTTCGGTGACTCCATGATCACGCCGGCTATCTCGGTGTTGTCCGCGGTTGAAGGCCTGAAGATCGTTGCGCCGGAACTGGACAAGTGGGTGATCCCGATCTCGCTGGCACTGATCTCCGCCTTGTTTGCGATCGAGCGCTTCGGCACCGGCAAGGTCGGCGTCGTGTTCGGCCCGATCATGCTGGTGTGGTTCGTGTCGCTGGGCTTGCTGGGCCTGATGCAGGTGATGAAGAATCCGGCCATCTTCGCAGCGTTGAACCCGATGATCGCGGTGAACTTCATGGTTGAGCACAAGATGGTCGCGGTCGGCATTCTGGGTGCCGTCGTGCTGTCCGTCACGGGCGGCGAGGCGTTGTACGCCGACATGGGCCATTTCGGCCGCGGTCCTATCCAGCGCGCCTGGCTGTATCTGGTGTTCCCGGCGCTGCTGCTGAATTACTTCGGCCAGGGCGCGCTGCTGATCAGTGACCCGTCGGCACTCGACAATCCGTTCTACCGCCTTGCGCCGGACTGGGCGCTGGTGCCATTGCTGGGACTGGCCTTCCTGGCCACCATCATCGCGTCGCAGGCCGTGATCTCGGGCGCCTTCTCGATCGCCAACCAGGCCGTGCAGCTCGGCTATATCCCGCGCCTGCGCGTCCGTCACACGTCAGCGGATGAAATCGGCCAGGTCTACGTTTCCAAGATCAACATCGTGCTGTTCGTCGGCGTCGTGGTGCTGGTGCTGGCCTTCCGCAGCTCGGAAAACCTGGCGTCGGCCTACGGCATTTCGGTGACCGGCGCGATGGCGATCGACACCTTGCTGGCCGCCTATGTGATGACGGTCATCCGCGGCTGGAGCAAGGCCTTGTTCCTGCCCCTGTTTGGCGTGCTGTTCATGATCGACATCGGCTTCCTGGGCGCGAACCTGTTCAAGTTCTTCGAAGGTGGCTGGCTGCCGGTGGCCGTGGCCTGCTTCGCGCTGACCCTGATGCTGGCCTGGATCAGCGGCCGCGACCGCCTGCTCGCCGCGCGCTGGCGCAATGCGGTGCCGATCGAGGAATTCCTCGGACGCCTGAATGCCGAGAGCGTGCCGCGCGTGCCGGGCACGGGCATCTTCATGGTGCCGCTGGACGAGATCGCACCGATGGCCCTGCTGCACAACATGAAGCACAACAAGGTACTGCATGAGCGCGTGCTGCTCATGCGCACCCAGGTCGAGAGCGTGCCTTACGTGCCGGACCTCGAGCGCGTCGAAGTGCGCCACCTGCCGCACAACTTCCACCAGGTGATCGTGCGTTACGGCTTCATGGAAGAGCCGAATATCCCGCGCGCGCTGGCACTGCTGCGTGCGCGTGAGTTCCACTTCAGCCTGCTCGAGATCTCCTTCTTCGTCGGCAAGGAAAAAGTGGTCGCGCGCGGCGCGATGACCTGGTTCCTGGGCCTGTTCATCATGATGCACCGGATGATGATGGGCGCGACCGAGTACTTCAAGATCCCGACCGACCATGCGGTCGAGCTGGGTGGCCACGTCGAGATCTGATGCAGCAAGGGCAATACGCAACACCTGAAATGTGATGCAAGCACTACCCAGAGGAATGCAAGCGCAGCAAACCACGACAATCAATTGACAAGAGAGGGGAAACGCCCATGACAGCCATGGCACGCATGTTTGCCGATCCGACCCACAGCACTTACCGCCTGTGGCAATCCATCGTCTCAATCTTCATTTTCGCGTCCTGTATCGCGCTGGCACTGGAGACCGTGCCGGAGGTCGAGGCTCGCTTCCATGCGGAATTCATGATGGTGGAGTGGCTGTCCGTGGCGATCTTCACGATTGATTACCTGGGCAACCTGCTGCATTCGGAAGAGCGCGGCAAGTATGCGTTCAGCGTCTGGGGCATCATCGACCTGGTGTCCATTCTCCCTTCTTACCTGATGCTGCTCAACCTGACGGCATTGCAGGGCACCAAGGTGCTGCGCCTGCTGCGCGTGGCGCGGGTGCTGCGGGTGCTGAAGCTGGCGCGCAGCGCCGTCAACGAGACCGCCGGCGCGACCAATCCCATCGTCGCCAACCTGCGCATCTACTTCATCATCTTCTTCTCGGTGATGATGATCTCGAGCACGTCGATGTATTTCTTCGAGGGCGGCCTGTACTCGGCCGAAGCGATGGAGGCAGGCCAGCAGGCGCTGGACCTGAAGGCCAAGGCCGATGGCGTCGAGCCGGAAAAATTTGTCCCGATGGATCCCCTGAGCGGCAATCCGATCCCGGAAGACAAGCGCTTCTTCACATCGATTCCGACCGCGATGTGGTGGTGCATCGTCACGCTGACCAGTACCGGCTATGGTGACATGTTCCCGGTCACGGCAGGTGGCCGCATCATTGCGGGCATCACGATGTTCCTCGGCTTGGTGCTGTTCGGCATTTTGTTGAACGTGATCGGCAAGACCCTGATGGTCGTGCTGTTCGGCGAGAAGCTGAAGGCCGAAGATTGACCTCAACCGGCTGCTCGCCTGCGGACGGGCCAATCGCTGACACAAAGGGCGCCGCTGGCGCCCTTTGTCTTTGGCGTCCCGTGCCATCGCGTCGCTGTGTCAAGACATCAATTTTCCGCTACCATTTTCGCGGCACTACCGCCGCGTCGACCTGGGAGAAGCAAGCATGAAAGCCTGTACCGCACTCAAAGCCTTGCTGGCATCGGCCAGCCTGCTGCTGGCCGCTCATGGCCACGCACAGTCTGTCGAATTCGTGACCCCTGCCAATGGCGACACCGTGGCGCAGACTTTCAAGGTCAAATTCGCGGTCGATGGCATGAAAGTCGCCCCGGCCGGTGACATGACGGCCGATACCGGCCACCATCACCTGCTGATCAATGCCGATGACATCGCCGAGGGCACGGTGATCCCGATGGACGACAAGCACCGCCATTTCGGCAAGGGACAGACCGAGACCGAGCTGACGCTGCCGCCGGGACGCTATCGCCTGACCATGCAGTTCGCGGACGGCGCGCATCGCTCCTACGGCGAGAAGCTGCGCAAGACGATCGAGATCACGGTGAAATGAAAGCACGGTGCGTTGCGCCGTGCCCGGCCGTTCAATAGGTCTTCAGGAAATAGAGCACGGTCAGTACCGCGCCGACGACGATCACGACGCGCTTGAGCCACAGGTTCGGCAGTTTGCGCGCAAACACCGCGCCCACGTGGCCACCGATGGCGGCCGTCACCAGTGCCACCAGCGTGTGCGGCCAGCTGATCGCACCCGCGATCACGAAGGTGAGGGCGGCCACTGTGTAATTCATCGCTGAGGTCAGGTTCTTCAGCGCGTTGATTTCCTGCGCATCCTCGAATCCCTGGATGGACAGTGCCGCCAGCGTCAGGATGCCCATGCCGGCGCCAAAGAATCCGCCATAGATCGCGACCACCAGCTGGAACAGCGCGCCGCCCTTGCTGCCGGGCTGGTCGGAGGACGCGATCTTCATGTGGCCTTTCATCCACGCGATCAGCCTGCTGACCTGCGGCGCGAAAGCAAACAGCGTGGTGGCCGCCAGCAGCAGCCAGGGTACCAGCTTGGAAAAGGTCTCATTGGAGACGGCGAGCAGGAGCAGGCCGCCGATCAGGCCGCCCAGCACCGAGATCACGGCCAGCAACGCGGCCCAGCGGCGATGGCGCATCGCTTCGCGGCGGTAGGCCCAGCCGCTGGCAAGCGAGGCCGGCCACAGCGCAACCGTATTGCTGGCATTGGCCATCACCGGCGGCACCCCGGCCGCCAGCATCGCCGGGAAAGAGAAGAAGGTGCCGCCGCCGGCCATCGCGTTCATCGCGCCGGCCGCAAACGCACCGGCGCCGACCAGCAGCGCATCAGTCAATAACATGGGAATTCAGGCAGGGAAGGGCCCGTGACGGGCGAGGTCATTCCTCGTCGCTGTCCTTGAACAGCAGCGAGATCAGGTAGATCGCCCCGATCGACAGGGCGGCCACGACAGTCATGACAATGGGGATCACGTAGAGGTCGTCCATGAGCGGCAGTAGGGCTTACCGAGGATGCTTACCAAAGGTGATTGTACACAAAGTCTCGCAGTGCCAGCCGCTGGAGCCCGGCCTGCGCCGGGATGAAGATTGACCGGTGGCGGCCGGTGCAAAGGCATCGCGGCGCACGCCGGGAGGACGCGTGGCGGGCGATGGCCCTTGCCCTGTCATCCCGGCGCAGGGTGAAGCGGTGGCCTACGTGCCAGTGCGCGCCCTGCAAGGGGCGATCCAGCGGCTGTGGGCCGCCCGACAAAGGCATCAGCGGCCGCGGTCTTTGGCTGAGGTGCCGCCGATACCCCAGTTGGTGCTGGGGATTTCAGAAATCAGGATGCGGATGGTCTCTTTTGGCGCGCCGACGGCTTCATGCAGCGCCTGCGTGACTTTCTCGATCACGGCGCGCTTCTGGTCTTCGGTACGGCCCTCGATCATGTGGATCTGTGCGAACGGCATGGGTTCTCCTTGTGATGGACGGGGCCGGCGGCCGATGGCGGTCGCCGGGTGCATCGGTATCAGGCGGCGCGGATCACGCCGCCTTGGCGGCCTTGGCCTGGCGCTCGCGCGCCATCGTCAGGGCGGTGTCTTCAATCATGTCTTCCTGGCCGCCGACCATCTTGCGACGGCCGAGCTCGATCAGCAGCTCGCGCGCCGGGATGCCGTATTTGGCTTCGGCACGCTTGGCGAACAGCAGGAAGGAGCCGTACACACCCGCATAGCCGAGGGTCAGCGCGTCGCGGTCGATGCGGATCGGGAAGTCGATGATCGGGATCACCTGTTCCTCGGCCACGTCCTGAATTTTCCAGACATCGACACCGGTGCTGACGCCCATGCGGTCCAGCACCGCGACCAGCACTTCCATCGGCGTGTTGCCGGCACCGGCGCCGAGGCCGGCGGCAGCGGCGTCAATACGGTTCGCGCCGCACTCGATCGCGGCCACGCTGTTGGCCACGCCCATGGCGAGGTTGTGGTGGCCGTGGAAGCCGAGCTCGGTCTTCGGGTCCAAAGCCTGACGCACCGCATCGATACGCACGCGCACGTCTTCGGGCAGCATGTAGCCGGCCGAGTCAGTCACGTAGATGCAGTTCGCGCCATAGCTTTCCATCAGCTTCGCCTGTTTGACGAGGCCTTCGGGCGAGTTCATGTGCGCCATCATCAGGAAGCCGACCACGTCCATGTCCAGCTTGCGCGCATAGGTGATGTGCTGCTCGGCGACATCGCCTTCAGTGCAGTGGGTGGCGACGCGGATCGTGTGCACGCCGAGGCCATGGGCCATTTTCAAGTGGTCGACGGTACCGATGCCGGGCAACAGCAGTGCCGACACCTTGGCCTGCTTCATCAGCGGGATCACGGTGCCAAGGTATTCCTCGTCGGTGTGCGCCGGGAAGCCGTAGTTGACCGAAGAGCCGCCCAGGCCGTCGCCGTGCGTCACTTCAATGAGCGGGATGCCCGCCGCGTCCAGCCCGCAGGCGATGGTCTTCATCTGCTCCAGCGTCATCAGGTGGCGCTTGGGGTGCATGCCGTCGCGCAGGGTCATGTCGTGAAGGGTGATTTTTTTGTCTTGCAATGT
>JBDKLN010000126.1:0-3576 GCA_039806045.1 Pseudomonadota bacterium | reverse complement strand
GGCACCGTGGTCTCCATGGGGCCGCTCATTGCGCGAGGCTTTCGAATTGCACGCGCGGATCCGCCCACACGTAGCAGAGGTCGCCAAGCAGCTTCACCACGAGGCCGATCAGCGTGAACAGGTACAGCGTGCCCAGCACGACCGGGTAATCGCGCCGCACCACGGATTCATACGACAGCAACCCCAGCCCGTCGAGCGAGAACAGGGTCTCGATCAGCAGGCTGCCGGCGAAGAAGGCGCCGATGAAGGCGGCCGGGAAACCTGTCACCAGCGGGATCAGCGCGTTGCGGAATACGTGCTTGTACAACACCGTCCGCTCCGACAAGCCCTTGGCGCGCGCCGTCATCACATACTGCTTGCGTATCTCTTCGAGGAAGGTGTTCTTGGTCAGCATGGTCATCACCGCGAACGATCCGGCGACCGAGGCCAGCACCGGCAGCGTGATGTGCCACAGATAGTCCTTCACCTTGCCGAACCAGCTGAGGGTTTCCCAGTGATCCGAGGTCAGGCCGCGTAACGGGAACCATTGCACGAAGCTGCTGCCGGCAAACAGCACCAGCAGCGCCACGCCCAGCACGAAGCCGGGAATCGAATAGCCAACCAGCACCACCATGCTCGATAGGTTGTCGAAGCGCGTGCCTTCACGCACGGCCTTCGCAATGCCCAGCGGCACCGAGATGAAATACGTGAGGAAGAAGGTCCATAGACCGATCGAGATCGACACCGGCAATTTGGATTTCACCAGCTGCCAGACATCCTCGTGGTGATAGAAGCTCTGGCCGAGGTCGAATTTCGCAAAGCCCTTCAGCATCTGCGCGAAGCGCTCCATCGGTGGCTTGTCGAAGCCGTACAGCGCCTTGATCTCGGCCACGCGCTCGGCGTCGATGCCCTGCCGGCCGCGATACTCGGACGCGCCGCCACCGGAGGATTCACCGGCGCCGGTCTGCCCTTTTTTCAATTCGATCAGCGCTTGCTCGACCGGGCCACCGGGCACGAACTGGATCACCGCAAAGGTGATCGCGATCACGCCCAGCAGGGTCGGAATCATCAGCAGCGTGCGCTTGAGGATGTAGGACCAGAGGTTCATGGTGTGTTCTTTTCAAATCACTGGGTCCCGGCATACGCCGGGAGGACACTTTATCCGCTACAAGCCTTCCACACCGTCATCCCGGCAAAAGCCGGGATCCAGCGTCGTATCCAGGCTTTCGTCAATCTGCTTTTCTTGGCTTCACCTGCCACCAGCTGGAAATCACGTACGGGTCTGCCTGGTAGTACTTGGGCATGACCTGCGGCATCCCGAAGCGGTTGCGCCAGGCCACGCGGTGGGTCGCCGAATACCAGTGCGGCACCACGATGTATTTGTTCAGCAGCACGCGATCCAGCGCACGCGCCGCCGATACCAGCTCGGCGCGCGTCTCGGCGCGCACCAGCGAGGTCACCAGCGCATCGACGGCCGGGTCTTTCAGGCCCCAGTAATTGCTCGAGCCTTTCTCGTCGGCCGCCTTCGAGCCCAGCATGTCGAACATCTCGTTGCCGGGGCTGGTGACGTCGGGGAAGCGCTGGCTGGTCATGTCGAAGTCGAATTCCTCCAGCCGCTTCTGCACCAGCGCGAAATCGGCGGTGCGCTGGTTGACGCGGATGCCGAGCTTTTCGAGATTGCGCACGTAGACGGCAATGATGCGCGACAGCGCCGATTGATCGTCGAGGATCTCGAACACGAAAGGCTCGCCCTTCGCATTGCGCAGCGCGCCATCGCGGTACGTCCAGCCGGCCTCCTTCAGCAAGTCGCGCGCCTTCATGAGGTTGGCGCGCAAGGACGACGGCGGGTGGGTGGTCGGCGGCACCGGCACCGGGCCGAACACGGCCGGGTCGAGCTTGTCGCGCAGCGGCTCCAGCAATGCGAGTTCGCCTTTGGTCGGCGTGTCGCGCGCGGCCAGCTCCGAATTGCTGAAGAAGGAATCGATGCGCACATACTGGCTGTAGAACAGCTGGCGGTTCATCCATTCAAAGTCGAGTGCCAGTCCCAGCGCCTGCCGCACGCGCGGGTCCTGGAACACCGGGCGGCGCAGGTTCATCACGAAGGCCTGCATGCCGGCGCCGTTCGAATGCTTCAGCGTCTGCTTGATGATCTCGCCATTGTCGAACTTCTTGCCCTTGTACATGCGCGCCCAGTTCTTGGCGCGGTATTCGACGACGACATCGAATTCGCCGGCCATGAAGGCTTCCAGCCGCGCCACGTCATCCTTGTAGAAGCGGTAGACGATGCGCTCGAAATTGAATGAGCCGCGGCGCGCGGGCAGCTCGCTGCCCCAATAGACCGGATTGCGCTTGAAGCTGATCGAGCGTCCCAGGTCCCAGCGCTCGATCAGGTAAGGGCCGCTGGCGACCGGCGCCACCAGCTGGATCTTGTCGAACGGCGTGCCGGCCGCCCATTTGCGCGAGAACACCGGCATGCCGCCGACGATCAGCGGCAATTCACGGTTCTTGGTCTTGAAATCGAAGCGCACGGTGCGCTCGTCCAGCACCACGCACTGCTTCACGTCCGCATAGATCATCTTGAACTGCGGCGCACCTTTCGCCACCAGCGTGTCGAACGAGTGCTTGACGTCGCCGGCCGTCACCGCATCGCCATTGTTGAAGCGCGCCTTGCCGTTGATGCGGAAGGTCATCGCCATGCGGTCCGGGGCCAGCTGCATGTCTTCGGCCAGCAGGCCGTACATGGTCGCGATCTCGTCGGCCGAACTGATGGCCAGCGACTCGAACATCAGGTTGGAGACGCCGGCGGCGGCCACGCCCTTCATCGAGAACGGATTGAACTTGTCGAAGCTGGTGCGCGAATCGGGATTGGCGAGATAGATCTCGCCGCCACGCGGCGCATCCGGGTTCTGGTATGCGAAGTGGGTATAGCCGGGCGGGTACTTGGGCGTATCGTACAGCGAGAAGGCATGGGCAGCCCATGCGGCAGGGGTGCAGCCGGCGACAGCGGCAAAGAACAGCAGCGCGGCAGGCAGGGCTCGTGAGAGGCGACGATGCATGGGCAAGAGGCTCAGTCCGGATCGGGATGCAAAATCGCGACTAGCATAGCGGGTTTCGGCAGCGGCGGTCTGCAAAGCTTGCGAAGGTGCGTCTTTGGATATCGAAAACGATACAATGGCGCCTTTCGCCGGCGGCCCGCCGGCCACGGTTTGACTAAGGAGTCCCGAATGGCGTTCTTGCAAGGTAAAAAACTGCTGATCACTGGCGTGCTGTCCAACCGCTCGATCGCTTATGGCATTGCGCAGGCCTGCCACCGCGAAGGCGCGGAACTGGCGTTCACCTATGTCGGCGAGCGTTTCAAGGACCGCATCACCGAGTTCGCCAAGGAATTCAACAGCGAGCTGGTGTTCGATTGCGACGTCGGCAGCGACGAACAGATCGCCGCGCTGTTCGCCGACCTCGGCAAGACCTGGCCGAAATTCGACGGCTTCGTGCACGCGATCGGCTTTGCGCCGCGCGAAGCGATCGCCGGTGATTTCCTCGACGGCCTGAGCCGCGAGAATTTCCGCATCGCGCATGACATTTCCGCGTACAGCTTCC
>JBDKLN010000125.1:0-16254 GCA_039806045.1 Pseudomonadota bacterium | reverse complement strand
ACTTCCGGGTTCCAGGTGTCATCCTGCACGGTGTACTGGATCGGACGGCCGTTGATGCCGCCGTTCGCGTTCACGCAGTTGAAATAAGCCTGCGCCGAACGCGCCGACGAGGAGAAGTCTTCGGGGCCGGTCTTGCCGACGACGGCGCCGATCTGGATTGGCTCGCCGGTGGCCTTCTTGCCGTTGCCGAGGCCGCACTTGTCCTGTGCCATGGCGCCGGACGCCATCAGGCCCAGGGCCACAGCCAGTGCGCCGCCGAGGTAGGTGGTCTTCTTCATCTGTTGCTGTCTCCGTTAATTGTTATTGCGAACTACGGTCCCACTTCACTTCACGCCTCGCCGTCGGGTCCGTAGGGACGGCAATGCGTTGCGACGCTCCTGCAGGGGAGAGTTATCCGCAGGAGCCTCGCAATCCCTCCAACCCGGGAGTCCTGAATCGCAGCACCGACTTGTGGCCAAAGCCGTGGTCGGCCAGTGTCTTGTCATTGCTGGGCGTGAACATCACGTCGCCGCGGAACCACTGCACGCGGCTCCAGTCGATCAGTGCGAATTCCGGATGCTCGCCATACAGCTTGTGCAGCACTTTTTTCTGCAGCTGCTCGAAGGTGGTGGCCGGCGACAGCGCCAGCACGACCGGCGCTGCGAACATCATGTGTTCGTCCCATGCGACATACAGCAGGGGGTCAGCGAAACGTGCCGCCGTGTCATGCGACGCGTGGTGATAGTTGCCGATGGCTGCAACGCTCATAGCTGGGCCTCCTTCATGTCCTGACCGCCGCCCCAGGTCTCGAAATTCTGCGCATCCTCGGAGTGCTTGAATTCGCCGGTGTCGCGTGCGATATCGACGCCGATCTCCGCCAGCGATGCCTGCAGCGGGTCAGTCACGCTGTCGGCGCGCTGCGCGTGCAGGATTTCGTGCGACGGCAGTTTCGCTTGCAGGTATTTTTCCGGCTCCTGGGCGAAGATATGCTGGCAATGGTCGCTGCAGAAGTGGAAGCTTTCGCCGGCATGCTGCGATTCGCGATACGCGATCCAGCGCGGGCTGCCTTGCTCGGTGAACATCATCGGCTGCTGGCAGACCTGGCACTGCATGGGCAGGCTACGGTTGTAGTAGCGATGGCCGCCGGCTTCGCGCTGGGCGTAGTAGGCCAGGCGCGGGCGGTACCAGCGATCGAAGCTGTCCGGATATTTCCGGTCGAGCCAGGCCAGTTCATCCGGCTCCGGTACCCAGGTGTGGAAGGCCACGGCCTGGCCATAGCCATAGAACATGTTCCATGCCTGGTGGCTCAGGTGGTCCTTCGCATCACAGGCTTGCTGCCAGCCGGCCGGTTTCTTCAGGCCATAGGCGGCGAGTTCGTCGAACAGCTCGTTGACCGGCGCCTCGACGAATTCATTCCATGCCTCCCTGAAGCTCGAGATGCGCTTGGGCAGCATGTAATCCTGCAGCATCGCGACCAGCGGCATCAGGCGGAAGCTGCGCCAGAACCATTTGTCGACCCAGCGCTGCACGGTGGCGACATTGGCCGGGTCTTGCTGCAGCAGGAATTTGACCGCGGCGATACCGAGACCCTTGTGACGGGCCGTGTTGGCCTGAGCCGAGAAGCTGGCCGGCACCAGCGACAGGTCGCCGTTGTGGGCCGCGGCACTCATCACCGGCACGTACAGGGTGTCGGACAGCAGGCTGTCGAAACCGAAGCTGATGGCGACCAGCAGCTCGAACGGGCCGGCCGTGGCGGCATCTTCCGCAAAGCTCTTCACCGGGGCCAGGTACCACGCCTGTTCATGCCAGCGCGGCGTGTCGTGCATGCCGTTGAAATATTTGTTGTAGATCGATGCCGCATGGACATCGGCCTGCGAGTGGCGCAGTTCTTCGGACGCCTGCAGCAGCGTGGCGATGCGCATGGCATCACCCGGCATGTTGCGGGCAGCGCGGGCGAATGCGCGATGCAGCGTGTACTTCATCGGCGAAAACGCCTGCACCACCAGCTTCACGGCATTCACGTAGCGTGCGTCGGAGATGCCGATCTGGCCGTTGTTCTGTGCGAACGCGTCCATCACCGCATACAGGCGACGTTCCTTCTCGCCTTGCTGGCGCCACCAGACGTCGAGCGTCATGTGGAAAGGGTCTTCCCATTTTTCCCAGTCGTGGACTCGGATCCCTTCGTGATGTGCGTAGGGGTAGATCTTGTCCGCAGGCTGGTAGCTGGTGTCCCAGTGCAGGTCATGCGACATCGCCGCGTAACGGCTGGCGATGCTCAGTTTCTTTTTCTCGACTCGCTTGTCCATGGATGGCTCGCGTGAGTAGGCGTTGACGGCGGGAAGGGCGGTGAAGGGATCAGTGCTTCCAGCTCAGCACGAACTCGTCGTCATCCTCATCGAGGTTGCCCGACAGCGTCACCAGGTTGATCTGCAGTTCTTGCAGGTCATAGCGGCGGCCGATGATTTCCTCGACCGTCTCGCGCTTGATGACCAGGCGATTCGGTGCGTCGATCTTCACCAGGCCCGGCGAATAGACGACTTGGGCGTGCGGATTGTCGGCGACGATCGCATCGACCAGCGGGCGCGATTCTTCGTTGGCCTGGAAGGCGATGAATACGTTGGACATGTGTCTTCCCCCAAATGCTTGTTATAGGTTTTGTTCGTTGCGGCGACGCTCAGAGAGCAACGCCGGCCTTGGCGACGCGCGCATTGAAGGCGGTGCGCACGCCGGCCAGCGCTTCCTGACCTTGTTCGCCGAGCGCGATCTCGGCCACCGGCGCCAATGCTGCCTGCACGCGGTCGGCCCAGGCCTGGACCCAGCCGGTGACGATCTGCTTGTTCTCGTCGGATTCGACGACCATCGCCTTCACGACGGCGTCGACCCAGCGCGCGCATTCATCGTGCCACTCGGGCATGAACGAGGTCAGCATCGCGACCGCGGTGCCGCCCTTGATGGTCAGGTGCTCGTCGATGAAGGAGCCGTAGATCAGCGGATACAGCATGCCGTCGATGCACAGGTTTTGCGCGACGAACATCTCCATCGGGTCCTTCATCACCAGTGTGTCCTCGACCAGGCGGCGCAGCACTTGCCAGCGCGGATCGTTCAGCCAGTCGTTCTTGCCGGCGTCGAGCACGCCCGGCTCGTCGACCGCGAGGCCGAAGCGGGTCAGGTACTGGGCGATGCCCAGATGATCCATCGCGTGGAAGTTGCAGGCGGCGGTGATCGCCGTGCCGTAGCCGTAGGCGCAGATGAAGGTGTTGTTCATGTTGCCGGCCCAGGCCACATGACGCAGCGGCATCAGGACCTGGCAGGCGCTGGCGCGCACTTCATCGGTCATGCGCGACAGCAGGCCGCGCGAATCGACGAACTGGTAGTTGGCTTCGACGGCCTCGTGCTGGCGCGCGCGGGTGATGGTCCAGTTCGCGTAGTAGTACTGGCGCGGATCCTTCAGCACATACCAGTCGGCCAGCTTGATGGCCGAACGCGATGCGTCGAACAGTTCGTATTGCGGATCCCAGGTCGGGCGATAGTGGAAGTTTTGCGTAGGCTGCATGCCCAGCGTCGCTTCCTGGTAGCGGGTGGCGGGCTTGTCGCCGCCGATGTGCTGTGCAACGCGGGTGAAGGTATTCCGCGCCGGCTTGATTTCCTTGGCCTGCAGGTCAATGCTCGTCATGATGGTCTCCCAGCTTGTCCCCCACGGCTTCGGTGAGGAATTCGACGTTGTTTTTGGAACAGAACTCGTTGAACTGCGCTTCCGGCAGGGCCAGCTCGACGCTCATGTCGGGCCAGCCCACCGAGAATTCGAAAGCGACGAAGCCATTCGGCCGGCGCTCGGTGATACGCACGAAGCGGCGCGCCAGCGTCGCTTCATCGGCGAAGGAGGTGTCCACCCTGTCTCCCTCGGGCTGCGTGCGCTTGGTTTGCGGCGTATTCATTTGGGGATTCTTTCCTTATAACAAGGTATCCTTTTGGCTTATGACTACTCGCAACTAGCGTGCCAGCTCGGGACGGATTTCTCGTAAATCTCGATAAATCGGCGAAAAGGCTTGGTTTTGCTGTAACAAATAATTTTCACCTGCGCTTGAATTCCTTGACGCAAAGCAGCAATTTCAGCCGAATTGGCGCCGGTTTTTGATCAAATAATCAAATGCAAAGTTGAAAATTTGATCAAATCATCAACGTGCTCCCAAGTTGGGCGTAGGAAATTTGTAAGCCCAATCAACTTGTTTCGACTTTTTTCGGATTTTTATCGATAATTTCAGTATGTCAGCCGAAATCACGCCTCCAACGTCCTCATCGATGCCGAATGATGCCGACTTGCGTCGGCTGATTCATTTCTCTGCCAGCGATGGCCGGATCTGGCTTGCGGGGCACAGGATGGTGCTGCTGCACCTGAGCGGGCTGGGAAGCCTGCGCAAGGAATTGATCCGCACCATCGGCGTCGCGCAGGCGCGCCGGGTGCTGATGCGCGCCGGCTACGAGTCCGGCGTGCGGGATGCGGCGCTGGCGCGCCAGGTCAGGCCGAAAGCCAAACCGGCCGAACAGCTGGCCGTGGGCCCGCAACTGCACATGCTGCAAGGCGCGGTGCAGGTGACGCCGGAAGACATACAGATCGATATCGAAGCCGGCATCTATCACGGCATCTTCCGCTGGGACCAGTCGTGGGAAGTCGAGACCCATCTGCGCGACTTCGGTCCGCAGGCCGAACCGGTCTGCTGGATGCTGCTCGGTTATGCGTCCGGTTATACGACGGCGTTCTGCGGCCAGCCCATCCTGTACAAGGAAGTCCAGTGCGCCGGTTGCGGCCACGCGCACTGCCGCATCGAGGGCCGTCCGGTCAGGGACTGGCCCGATGCAGAGCAGATGCAGGCCGATTACGAGGAAGAGTCGCTGCTGGTGCGCATCGAAGACTTGCAGGCCGACCTCGAAAGCCTGCGCGTGTCCCTGTCGCCCAGCGATGACCTGGGCGAGCTGATCGGACGCTCCAAGGCCTTCGAGAAATCCATAGAGCTGCTGCGCAAAGCGGCATCCACGCAGGTGACGGTGCTGCTGACCGGCGAGACCGGCGTCGGCAAAGAGCGCTTTGCGCGCACGCTGCACGCGATGAGCCCGCGCGCGAACAAGCCTTTCATCGCGGTCAACTGCGCGGCGCTGCCGCATGAACTGATCGAGAGCGAATTGTTCGGCGCGGAGAAGGGCGCCTTCACCGGCGCCGGCGCCGCGCGTCCCGGCCGCTTCGAACGTGCCGATGGCGGCACGCTTTTCCTCGACGAACTGGGCGAATTGCCGCCCTCGGCACAGGCCAAGCTGCTGCGCGTATTGCAGACGGGCGAAGTCGAGCGCCTGGGCGCGACCGCAGTGCGCAAGGTCGATGTGCGCGTGGTGGCGGCCACCAACGTCGACCTCGAAGCGGCGGTTGCTGCGAACCGCTTCCGGCGTGACCTGATGTACCGGCTGAATGTCTACCCGATTGCGATCCCGCCCTTGCGCGACCGCGTGGAGGACATCGAGCCCTTGGCCAACCACATGCTGCGTCATTTCATGGCGCTGCATAACAAGCGCGTGGCCGGCATCTCCGATCGCGCGCTGGATGCGATGCGCCACTACGGATGGCCCGGCAACGTGCGCGAACTGGAAAACCTGATCGAGCGCGGACTCATCATCACGCCGCCCGGCCAGATGGTGGATGTGGACGATCTGTTTGCGATGGCACCTGCAGCGCCGCAGGTGACCTTGTCGGCCAGCGGTGAGCTGCAGAAGGGCGCGCCGGCCGATATCGACGCCTTGTACGACGAGCTGCAACGACGCGGCCTGTCACTCGAAGCACTGGAAGATGGCCTGATACAGCAGGCCGTCGAACGCGCCGGCGGCAACCTGTCTGCCGCAGCGCGTGCACTGGGTCTGACCCGGCCGCAGCTGTCCTATCGGCTGCAGCGGATCAAGGAGCAATAAGCACCGATCTCGTTAGGCCGCTGGCCGCGTTGCACCTCCTTGTCGTACAGGTCGTACGGCCTTCGTCGGCGCGACTTGCCATCGACCTAACGAGATAGGTTCTAAACGTTCGCATCAACGGACAGTGCCGCAAATCGCGCGCACCCGCTGAAGCGTTCACGGAGTCACGGAATTGGCAAAAAAATCTTTCATTAATCTGGTTGAAGGCGGTAACGAGCAGTCGGGCTATCGCACCCTGATCGAACGCACTTACGGCCAGCTGCGCGAGGACATCCTCGATGGTCGCCTCGCACCCGGCGAGAAATTGCTGGTCGAGCGCCTGAAGGACCGCTACGAAGTCGGCGCCGGCACGGTGCGAGAAGCGCTGTCGCGGCTGGTCAGCGAAGCCATGGTGGTGGCCGAAGGCCAGCGCGGCTTTACCGTTGCGCCGATCGGCATCGAAGACCTGATCGACGTCACCAATGTGCGCGTCGCTGTCGAGACCGACGCCTTGCGTGCATCGATACGCAATGGCGACGACTTCTGGCGCAATCGCTTGCGGCGCGCATTTGACAACCTGACCCGGTATGAACAGCCATTTGTCGGCGAGAACGTGCGTGTGTGGGAGCAGGCCAACGCGGAATTCCACGAGGCCCTGCTGTCGTCTTGCGGCTCGCCGTGGTCGCTGCGCGTGGTGCGACAGCTGACCCAGCACGCCGAACGCTACCGCCGTTTCTCGATCGGTCTGCACACCGGCCGCGACGTGCACACCGAGCACCGGCAGATCTTCGAAGCAGCCATCTCGGGACAGGACGCGCGCGCCGCGCTCGCGCTCGAGGCCCACATCCGCATGACTCCCGAGACGATCATCGCCGCAATACGCGACGGCAAAAAGAGTTTTGGCAAACCTGAAGGAAAAGCATGAGCACCCCTACCTCGTCGCCCGAAATCGGGCGCAGCATCCAGGCCGGCGGCATCAACGTCAATTATCACGACCACGGCAGCGGCTTCCCGGTGCTGCTGATCCATGGCTCCGGCCCCGGTGTTTCTGCATTCGCAAACTGGCGACTGGTGATGCCGGAACTCGCGAAGCAGCGCCGCGTATTGGCCCCTGACATGGTCGGCTTCGGTTTTACCGATCGTCCGGCCGGCATGGTCTACAGCATGGACAACTGGGTGAAGCAGGCCATCGATTTCGCCGATGCGCTGGGCCTGGAACAATTCGACCTGGTCGGCAATTCCTTCGGCGGTGCGCTGTCGCTGGCGCTGACCCTTCGTCATCCGGCACGTGTGCGTCGCCTGGTGCTGATGGGTGCGGCCGGCGTGTCATTCCCGATCACGGATGCACTGGATGCGGTATGGGGCTATGAGCCGTCGTTCGAAAACATGCGCCGCATCATGGATGTGTTCGCGTATGACCGCGGACTCGTGAATGACCAGCTCGCCCAGCTGCGCTATGAGGCCAGCGCCCGGCCCGGCGTGCAGGAGAGCTATGCGGCGATGTTCCCGGCGCCGCGCCAGCGCTGGGTCGATGCGCTGGCCAGTCCCGAGGCTGACATCGCAACGATCGACAAGGAGACGCTGATCATCCACGGCCGTGAAGACAAGGTGATCCCGCTCGAGAATTCGCTGCGCATGGCGAACCTGATTTCGCGTTCGCAGTTGCATGTGTTTGGCCGCTGCGGCCATTGGACCCAGATCGAACATGCGGCGCGTTTCGCGCAGCTGGTGGCCAACTTCCTCGCCGAGGCCGACCACGCTTGATGGCGCCATCGATGCGGCAGGACGCGATGCGCAACCGACGCATGTCTGTTTAAATGGCGTTAAAGGCGCGCTGTGGGGTGCCGAATCATACGATGGGTTTCAGGAGCATGCGTTGGCACGACAGGTTGTGAAGGACTATGAGGCGGTAGCGGAATTCCCGTCATCGGAATTCAAGGCAGTCGGCGATTCGGCGTCGCCGAAGGCGATGATCTCGCACATCCTGCCGGACAATGCCGGACCGGTCGATGTGCTGGATATCGGTTTCGGTTCCGGCAGCCTCGGGGCGCATATCAAAGCCAACGCGGCAACCAGCCATTGGTCGGTCGATGGCATAGATGGCTGGGCAGCCAACTGTGAAAACCGCGCCCTGATCGACCGCCGCATTTACCGCCATATCTGGCATGGCCTGGCGCAGGACTTGTCCGCCGAGCAGATCCGTCGTTACAAGATACTTTGCCTGCTCGACGTGATCGAGCATCTTGACGTGGATACCGCGCGCCGCTTGCTGCGCTCGCTGCTGGCCAGCATGGCGGACGATGCCTATCTGTTCATCAGCACGCCGCTGTGGTTTTACCCGCAAGGGCAGCTGCAGCCCGGGGATCTTGAAGCACACCTGATTGGCGTCCCGGCGACGTCAATGATCGTGTTGATGCCCTATATGTATTCAGTGAGTCGCTCATTGATTGGCGGCTTCGTCCTCGGCAAACGCAGTCTCGATTTCGTCGAATATTTCCATCCGACGGCTGATCGCGGATTCACTTACGAAAAAGGCATCGCCATCATCGAGGCCATCGGCATGCAGCGACAACCCGGCGTGGTCTACAAGCTGGGATGAGCGCTACGCCCGAATCCCACGCGCTATTTATATAGAGCGTTCCTGCGAAGGCCCAATGACATCTGCCGGCATTGCCGGCATTTGTTTTTTTGGAAATGGCTTGCAGGCGATCCGGATGCCGGAAGCCCCGGAGCGCAGCCGGCAAACATTCGCCGCCCCAGCGTGACCGGCGGCGCAAGGCGGCCAGCATTCGCCGCCGCCATCGCGCATGTCCCGTCGCACCGCACGCGGACTTACCGAAAAATTTTCGCAAATACCCCTCAAACTTTTCAGAGAACTGTCGACTGAGTGTCCGAGGAAAGAGCGAAATGGGCTTGGTAAGTGCTTTTTCGCTAATGGCTGACAAGTTGAACGTTACGAAATCTATTCTCAATAACGCAACTTTTGGTTATGGCCCGCGGTATAAAACTTGCACAGCTTGGAATGGACTTTGCTATTGAGGCCTCGTGAACGGAAAAGCGTCGACGTGATTCGCCAGCTTTTCGGACTGCGGGATTCCATTAGAAGCGCAACATTAAGACTGGACTGACACGTGTCGATCTCTACAAAATCTGTATCTGCCTGGACGACCAAGGAAGTCGCTGCCCTGGTTGCCTCTGATCTCGCCACGCTGACCACGCTCCAGCTTGGTGGCCTGACGACGCAGAATATCGGCGGTTTGTCGACAGCCGTGCTGGCGGCGATGAGCTCCAACCAGGTCGCCGCGCTCGGTGTGGATGCACGTGTCCTGTCCGCTGCCTCGCTTGCCGGATTGACATCGCTGAATATCGCAGGCCTGTCAACCTCGGCCATTCAGGCGCTGAGCTCGGCACAAATTGCCGGCATTGGCTATGACGCGCGTGGTCTGTCCACCGATGGCCTGGCGGCACTCACCACACAAAACATCAGCGGCCTGGCGACGGGCGCGGTGGCCGTCATGACCTCCCGCCAGGTGGCGGCTTTGGGCGCGGATGCGCGCGCGCTGACCACGGTCAGCCTGGCCGTCCTGACAACCGCCAACATTGCGGGCCTCGACAGCGGCGCGATCGGCGCGTTGAATTCGAAGCAGGTCACGGCACTGGGCAAACTGTCCGCATCGCTGGATACCACCCAGCTGGCGGCTTTGACCACGCAAAACATTGGCGGACTGACGAGCGTGGCGATCGCAACCCTCAGTTCGGACCAGGTTGCCGCGCTGGGCATGGATGCCCGCGCATTCAGCGCCGCGCAATTCAGCGCGCTGACCACCACGAACATCAACGGATTGGCATCAGCAACGATCGCTGCGCTGAGCAGCGCGCAAGTCGTTGCGATGGATACCGATGCCATCGCGCTGGGTACCGACAAGCTCGCGGCCCTGACCACGCTAAACATCAGCGGCCTGACGGCCGCCGCCGTCGCCAAGATGAGTTCGGCCCAGGTGGCCGCGCTCGGTGACGATGCGGCTTCATTGTCGGCAACCGATCTCGATGCGCTGACCAGCACGAACATCATGGGCCTGACCACGTCCGCACTGGCGGCGATGAGCTCGACCAAGATCGCGACGCTGGCCACCGACGCGCGTTATCTGGGCTCGGACAATCTTGCGGCCCTGACGACGTCCAACATTGCCGGACTGACGGCTGCGGCTTTGGCCGTGATGACGTCGGCCGACATCGCCGCCTTGGGTGGCGATGCCAGCGCATTGACCACTGCCGGCATGGCTGCGTTGACGACCGCTAATATCGGGGGTCTCAGCACCGACGCGATCGCGTCACTGACGGCCAACCAGCTGGTGGGCATCGGAGCCGATGCCAGCGGCATGAGCACCGCGCAGTTGGCTGCACTGACCACGGCTAATGTGTCTGGCCTGTCGCTGTCGGCCATCGCCGCGATGAGCGCGGACCAGATCGAGGCACTCGGTACCGACGCCAGCACGCTGAGCACCGCAGCGTTGGCTGCGCTGAATTCGTCTAATGCCGTCGGCCTCTCTTCGGCGGCGATCCCGGACATGACGTCGCTGCAAATCGCTGCCATCGGCAGTGATGGCAGCCTGATGAACACCGCAGCGCTGGCGGCGCTGAACTCGCGCAATATCGTTGGACTCAGCTCGGTGGCGATCGCCGCGCTCAGTTCCGACCAGGTACAAGCGTTGGGGGCCGACGCCTCCGTGCTGGGCACTGCGGCGCTGGGGGCACTGACCAGTGCCAACATACGAGGATTGACGACGGCAGCCTTGACCCTGATGAGCAGCGACCAGATCGCTGCTTTGGGCGTTGATGGGGCCCACATCGGGACCGAAAATCTCGCCGCGCTGACCTCGGATAATATCCGCGGCCTGACCGTGGGAACGATCGCCGCCCTGAGTTCGGACAGCGTGGCCGCCTTGGGCGGCAATGCCTTGTTGCTGAGCACCAGCCAGCTGGCAGCCCTGACGTCGGCCAACGTGAGCGGGCTCGAAACCAGCGCGATGGCAGCGATGACCACGTTGCAGGTCAATGCGCTGGGCGACGATGCGCGCGGCCTGTCGACTGCGGCGATCGAAGCCCTCACGACCGTGAACACCGCCGGCCTGACCTCGGGCGCCGTGGCGGCAATGAGCTCGGACCAGATTGCCGCGATCGGCGCCGATGCCGCTGAAGTCGGTACCGCCTTCCTTGCCGCGCTGACCAGCGTGAACGTCAGCGGCCTGACGACGGCTGCACTGGCAGCCATGACCAGCGCCCAGGTGGGCGCGATCGGTGTGGCAGCCAAGGGCCTGGTGACCGGCGATCTCGCCGCCCTCAACAGCAAGAACGTGGCGGGGCTGGCAAGCAGCGCCGTCGCCGCGATGACCTCCAGCCAGATTGCCGCGCTCGGCAGCGTGGCCGCAGACCTCGGCACCAGCGCGCTGGCCGCGCTGACCGGCACGAACATCCTCGGCCTGACCACGGCGGCACTGCACGCGATGGATTCCGACCAGGTCGCCGCCCTTGGCGCAGACCTGGCCAAGCTGGATACCGGCGCGCTGGCAGCACTGACGACGGACAACCTGTATGGACTGAGCACGGACGCCGCCGTTGTCCTGACCTCGCAACAAGTGGCAGCCCTGTCGCAGAGCGCGGCCGGCCTGTCGACCAGCGGGCTGGCGGCGCTGACGACCAGGAATATCGTCGGCATGGACAGTGCCGCCGTCGCGGCGCTGACCAGCGACCAGGTGAACGCGCTGGACAGCGATGTCACCGGGCTTTCCTCAAACGCACTCGCGGCCCTCAACTCGGTGAACATCGCAGGCCTGACCACGAACGCCGTGGTCACCCTCAGCGTGGCCCAGGTTGGACAACTGGGTGACGGCGCCATTGGCCTGACTACGGACGGACTCGTTGCGCTCACCGCAACCAATATCGGCGGCCTGACGACCAAGGTCGTCAGCCTGCTCAGCTCGGACCAGGTCGCAGCGCTGGGCGCTGATGCCGCGTCACTCGGCACCGACGACCTCGCGGCGCTGACCAGCGTGAACATCTATGGCCTGACGACGGATGCGGTCCAGGCGCTGTACTCGGAACAGGTGTCGGCGCTGGGCGAGGACCTGGCCGCTCTCGGCACCAGTGCCCTTGACGCGCTGACTTCGGTGAATATCCGTGGCCTGTCGACCGCGGCAGCGGCGGCGCTCGATTCGGACCAGGTGGCAGCGCTCGGCGCCGATGCGGCAAAGCTGACCTCGGCGGCACTGAACGCACTGACGACCGACAATATCGTCGGCCTTGTCACGGCAGCCATTGAAGGCCTCGGTTCGGACCAGGTGGCCGAGCTCGACGCGGACGCCTCGGCGTTCGGCACAGCACAACTGGCCGCGCTGACCAGTGCAAATATTCGTGGCTTCGGCACCGACGTCGCCGATGCACTGAGCTCCGACCAGGTGGCGGCACTCGGCATCGATGCCAGTGGCATGACGAGCGCGGCACTGGCCGCACTGAACAGCACCAACATCACCGGCCTGACGACCGGCGCCGTGACCGGACTGCGTTCGGACCAGGTGGCCGCATTGGGTGAGGACGCGGCAGCCCTGGGCACTGAGGCGCTGGCGGCACTCACCTCTGAAAATATTCGCGGCATGACCTCGGATGCGACTGCGGCCATGTCGTCCGACCAGGTGGCCGCTCTCAATACGGATGCTCGCGGCCTCGGCACCACCGACCTTGCGGGCCTCACCACGGTCAACATCAATGGCCTGACCACCAGCGCACTGGCTGCGCTGCGCTCGGACCAGGTTGCAGCCTTGGGCGAAGACGCCGCTGCACTGGATACGGCTGGCGTTGCGGCACTGTCCTCCGCTGGGCTCAAAGGCCTGGCAACCGCCGCTCTGGCGGCGATGACCTCGGACCAGGTGTCGGCCATGGGCGCGACCGCTGTCGCGCTGAGTTCCGCACAACTTGCGGCGCTGACCAGCATCAACGTAAACGGCCTGACGACGACGGCACTGGCGGCGTTCAGCTCGGATCAAGTCAAGGCGCTCAATGGCGATGCCGTCGGTCTTGCTACCGACGACCTCGCGGCGCTGACGTCGGCCAATATCAAGGGTTTGTCGACGGCAGCCATGGCGTCGCTGAGCTCGGACCAGGTCGCGGCGCTCGGCGCCGATACCGCTGCGCTCAGTTCGCAGCAATTCGGCGCACTGACGACGGCCAACATGCAAGGCCTGGACGCGACCTCGGTCGGCAACTTCAATTCAACACAAATTTCGGCGCTGGGCGCTGACGCCAGCGGGTTGTCGACGGCAGCGCTGGCCGCGCTGACGACGCTCAACGTCAAAGGTCTGACCACCGGCGCGCTGGCCGCACTGGATTCGGCGCAGGTGACGGCCCTCGGCGCTGACGCCAGCGGCCTGACCACCGCGCAACTGGCGGCCATGACGGATGCCAATGTCGCCGGCTTCACGACCACCGCGATCACACGGCTGGCTTCGAACCAGGTGGCGGCGCTTGGCGTTGACGCCATCGGCCTGTCGACCGATGCGCTCGCTGCGCTGACCAGCGTGAACATCAAGGGCTTGACGACTGCGGCCATCGCGGCCTTGAGCACGGACCAGCTCGATGCGCTGGCTGCCAATGCGGCCGCGCTGACGACTGCCCAACTGGCAGCGTTGACGGATGCAAATATCGTCGGTCTGTCGACCTCTGCACTAGCCGGCCTGAGTTCGGCGCAAGTGGCGGCACTCGGTGCAGATGCCATCGGGCTGTCCACGGACGGCCTGACGGCGCTGACTTCGGTGAACATTCGCGGATTGACCTCGACCGCGATGGCGGTATTGAGCTCCGACCAGGTTGGTGCGCTGGGCACGGACTCGGTGACGATGCTGACCGCGCAAATCGCTGCGCTGACCACTGAGAATGTGGTCGGCCTGTCGACGGCAACCCTCGCTGCATTCAGCTCCGACCAGATCGCTGCGCTGGGTGCCGATGCGGCCGAATTCGCGACCGGGCAGATCGACGCGCTGACCACCACCAATGTCAAGGGCCTGACCGCCGCGGCATTGACGGCATTCCGATCGGACCAGGTCGGTGCACTGGGTACGGACGCCGTGGCGCTGTCGTCGCAGCAACTGGCCGGCCTGACCACCGCTAACGTGGTCAGCCTTGCGACTGCGGCATTGGCCGCAATGTCGTCCGACCAGATCACCGGCATTGGCGCCGACGCGTCGGCGTTCGGCACGGCGCAGGTGGCCGCTCTCGGCACCGGCAACGTCAAGGGCCTGGCTGCAGGCGCGCTGACCGCCTTCGATTCGTCGCAAGTGAGCGCGCTGGGCACGACGGCCAGCGCGATGGGCACCGCGCAACTGGCGGGCCTGACCAGCGAGAACATTGTCGGCCTCGACACGGGCGCTGTTGCCGCGATCAACTCGGCACAAGTGTCTGCGCTCGGCACGGCGGCCGGTTCCATGGGCACCATGCAGCTGGCGTCGCTGACCAGCGGCAATGCGGCTGGCCTGACCAATGCCGCGCTGGCAGCCATCACGACGGCGAACATCGCCGGCCTCGGTACCACCGTGATGGCGGTGCTGAACTCGGCACAGGTGGCGGCGCTCGACCTCGATGCGGCCAGCCTGAGCACCGCAGCACTGGATGCGCTGACCTCGGCCAATATCAAGGGTCTCGTGACGGGGGCACTCGATGCCTTCAGCTCCGCGCAAGTCGCCGCGCTGGGCGCGGAAGCCTCTTCGCTGGGCACGGCCCAGCTGGCGGCGCTGACGGATGCCAATATTGCAGGGCTGGCGACGATCGCCGTCGCGGCCCTGAGCAGCGCGCAAGTCAATGCGCTGGGATCGGACGCCTATGCGCTCGGCACCGCCGACCTCGCGGCGCTGACGTCGGCCAACATCGGCGGCTTGACGACGGCGGCCATGGCGGCACTTTCGTCGGACCAGGTGGCGGCGCTCGGCGCTGACGCTTCATCGCTGGCTTCCGGCCAGTTGGCAGCGCTGACCACGGCCAACGTGGCCGGTCTGGCGTCGACCTCGTTCGCTGCGATGAAATCGGCGCAAATCGCCGCGCTGGACACCGACCTCGACGAGCTGGGCACCGCGCAGCTGGATGCGCTGTCGACCGTCGGCGTCAAGGGGATCACGGCGGCAGCCGTCGCCGCATTGCGTTCTGACCAGGTCAGCGCGCTGGGTGGCGATGCCTCGGCATTTGCGACCGTGCAGATCGATGCACTTACCACGGACAATATCGTCGGCCTGGCAACGGCCGCGCTGGCCGTGTTCAGTTCCGCGCAGGTCGCGGCATTGGGATCCGATGCCAGCGAACTGGGTACCGCAAGCCTGGCAGCCTTGACGACCGTGAACGTCGCGGGCCTGTCGAATGCCGCGATGTCGGCGATGAACTCGGCCCAGGTTGCGGCCCTCGGTTCGGATGCGTCATCGCTGGTCGTGGCGCAGCTGACCGCACTGACGACCGACAACATCGTCGGCCTCGCGACCGCATCGATTGCCAGCATGAATTCGGCGCAGGTCGCCGCGCTGGGCAGCGATGCGTCCGCCTTCGGCACCGGTGCGCTCGCCGCGCTCAATACGCTGAACATCACCGGCCTGACGGCGGGTGCGATCACGGCCCTGACCTCGGCGCAAATTGCCGCGCTGGGCGCGGAGGCATCGGTCATGAGCGTGACCCAACTGGCGGCGCTGAGCGCGGACAATATCGCTGGCCTGGCGACCGCTTCGCTGGCGGCCATGAGCTCCGCGCAAGTGGCGGCACTGGGCGCCGACGCCGGCAGCATGGGCAGTGCGCAATTGGCTGCGCTGACCAGCGCCAACGCGGCCGGCCTCGCGACCGGTGCACTGGCGGCCATCACCAGCAACAACATTGCCGGCCTGTCGACGGCCAGCATCCCGATGCTGAGCTCGGACCAGATCGCGGCATTCGACGTGGTTGCATCCAGCTTCGGCACCGCACAACTGGCGGCACTGAACACCGCCAACATCAGCGGCCTGACGGCCAACGCGATTGCCGACATGAGCTCGGCGCAGGTCGCGGCCCTGGGCAGCGATGCGAAGGCCATCGGCACGGCCGGCCTTGCTGCGCTGACCACGGACAGCGTGACGGGCCTGGCGACCGCAGCCCTGGCTGCAATGACTTCCGAGCAAGTCGCGGCGATCGGCACCGATGCTTCCGAACTGGGCACCTCGGCGCTGGCTGCACTGACCACCGCCAATATCGACGGACTCGCCAGCGACGCCGTCACTGCAATGACTTCGGCGCAGGTGGCTGCGCTGGGCACCGATGCGTCGGCCTTCGGCACTGCCGACCTCG
>JBDKLN010000124.1:0-4377 GCA_039806045.1 Pseudomonadota bacterium | reverse complement strand
CCGGACCAGGTTTTCCCAGTTTTCTTCCGGGTGCTCACGCTTGAACTGGTCCTGCTTCGCTTCGACGCATTTGTCGAGAGCCGGCGTACAGCCAGAGGATAACAGCAGGGTGGCTGCCGCCAGCGACGCACGTGCCAGTAAGCTCAAAAGACGCATGGCCAAATTATGCGCACGGCAATGTTCATCGGCAAGCTTTCTATCGGTCCGAAAATAGGGCGAATCCCGATCGACGGCCGGTGGCTGATTCGCGTCCGGCACTAACCGTTGTCGTTCATCGGCAGGTGCTGGCCGACTCGCATGCGACAATGCCCGTACAGCACGCGATTCCGCAGCCCGGAACATGCGCTTACGATAAAGATCATGAGAAGCAGGTGAGGAGACACCATGGCAGCCACATCCACTGAAGCCGTGTCGGCCCCGATGCCGCCTTTTGCCGTTTTCGGCCTGTTGGCCGAAGGCGCGAAAGACATGCGCGCCACCGGCTATTACGGCATCGTGTACGGCATCGTTTTCGTGCTGATGGGCTACGCGATCGCCGAGGTCTACCAGCAAGTATGGCAAATGACCATGGGCCTGACTGCGGCGTTTTTCCTGATGGGCCCCTTCGTTTGCTGCGGCATCTATGACCTGTCGCGCCAAAAAGAACAGGCCGGCAAGGCCGACCTCCGTGCCAGCCTCAGCTGCTGGGCGCGCAACTGGAAATCAATTGCGTTTTTCGCGGCCACGCTGACCTTCTTCATGATCGTCTGGGCGCGCATCTCGGTCGTGATCTTCGCGCTGTTCGCAAAGCACACCTACCCGAGCCTGACCGACATGATTGGCCATATCATTTCCGGTGACAACCTCGCCTTCCTCGGTGTCTGGGGCGTTACCGGCCTGGCATTCGCTGCACTGGTCTTTGCCACTTCCGTCGTTTCGATGCCCATGATGCTGGATCGCGATGCGGATACGATGGAAGCCATCGGTGCCAGTGCGATCACCTTATGGAACAATCCGGGCGCCATGCTGGTCTGGGCGCTGTCGATCACGCTGCTGATCGGCTTTTCGCTGATATTCTTTTTGCCGTCGCTGGCCCTGACCGCCACGCTGGTCGGGCATACGACGTGGAAAGTCTACAAGGCCCTCGTGCCGGCTGACTATCGTTCCATCTTCGCCGAGCCGGAACAGGGCGACGTGAACAATCGGCTGTCCTGACAGACAGCCGGTGTTCATTCGACGCTCTCGGCAAATTTTTCTCATTTCTGACAAACAGAGCGACCACCTTGAATAACAAAATTATCGCCGGCGCCATGCTTCTGATGGCCTGTGCAGCACCAGTGCATGCGGACAACCGAGAGCCCATGGGCAAGGATGGCGACGGCAATGCGTATTTTCTGGAAACCGACAACATGACGCGCAAGGGCTACATGGTCTATGCGTGGCAACAGGTCAATCGGGTTCAGCCCGATGACAAAGGCGCCTTGCATGTGCGATCGCAGCTGGAGTTCGATTGCAAATACAAGAAGTCCCGCACCATGTGGCTGACCTTGCAAACCGAACCCGATGGCAAGGGCGCCACGATCAGTTCAGCAGCGACCAGTGATCCTGAATGGGTGCCGGCCGAGGACGGGACGCTGCTGGGCAAGATGCTGGAGTTCTCCTGCCTCCACGTGTTTCGAACCAAAGCGACATTGATGTAGTCGCCACGGCAGCCGGGACATTGGCGGTAGCCTGTGCATCAGGCGCCGACCTTGTGGCGGCGTCGTTCACGGTGCGTCCGGTAGAAGCGCCGTTTGATGAATTCCACTGCCAGCAGGTAAGTCGCCACCAGTAGCGCCAGCACGCCAAAGAAGCTCGCCGGTGGCGGCACAAAGCCGAAGTACGCACCGAGCGCCGTATACGGCAGCGCCATCGCCAGCAGCACGACAGCCACCGAAGTCGCGGCCAGCAAGGGGTGGGGGCGGCTTCTGAGCGGGTTGCCGCGCGTGCGGATTACGAAAATCACCAGTACCTGTGTGCACATCGATTCGATGAACCAGCCGGTCTGGAACAGTGATTCATTGGCCTCGAACATCCGCAGCAGCAGCCAGAAAGTCAGGAAATCAAACAGTGAGCTGACCGACCCCACCGTCCACATGAAGTCGCGCACCAGTGATATGTCGAGCACATGCGGGCGCTTCAATTCATTGGCATCGACGGCATCGAACGGAATCGGTATCTCCGACAAGTCATACAGGATGTTATTCAGCAGGATCTGCACCGGCTTCATCGGCAGGAAAGGCAGGAAGACTGCAGCGCCTGCCATGCTGAACATATTGCCGAAGTTGGAGCTGGTGCCCATCATGATGTACTTCATGATGTTGCCGAAAGTGCGGCGGCCTTCCAGCACGGCGAGGTGCAGCACGTTCAGGTCCTGCTTCAGCAAGATCATGTCGGCTGCCGCCTTCGCGACATCGACGGCGCTGTCGACCGACAAGCCGACGTCAGCGGCGTGCAGCGAGGGTGCATCGTTGACGCCGTCGCCCAGATAGCCGACCACGTGGCCGCTTGCCTTCAGCGCGGCGATCACGCGCCCCTTCTGGGAGGGGTTCAACCGGCAGAACAGGTTGGCGATCCTCACCTTCGCTTGCAGCGCGATATCGTCAAGCTGGTCGATATCGCTACCCAGTACCACACCGTCGACGGGCAGCTTCAGTTGCTGGTAAACGTGCTGGGTGACGCGCTCGCTGTCGCCGGTCAGTACCTTGATCTGCACGCTCAGCTTCGACAGTGCGCGCAAGGCGTCGCCGGCCGATGCCTTGGGTGGGTCGAGGAAGGCGCAGAATCCGGCCAGCACGAGGGCAGACTCGTCGCTGACCACCGCATGTGGGTGGTCACCGGGGACAGGCTTGTGCGCGATCGCGAGAACACGGAAACCTTGCTCTTCCAGCCCGTGATACGTGGCGCGCACTCGTCCGATCGCTGCGTTGTCCAGCGCAGCCATGCTTTGGCTGTCGTCGCTTTTCAAGTGCGTGCAGAGTCGCAGGATCTCTTCCGGAGCGCCTTTGACGACCAGCGAGCGTTGCCCGTCTTTTTCTATCAGCACCGAAACGCGGCGGCGTTCAAAATCGAACGGCACTTCGTCGATCTTGGTCCAGCCGCTGCTATCGATTTTTTCGTGCGCAAGTATCGCCTCGTCCATTGGGTTGCGCAGGCCACTCTCGAACCAGCTGTTCAGGTAGGCCAGCTGCAAAACACGGTCGTCTTCCTTCCCCAGTGGATCGACATGGGATTCCATCCGGATTTTTGCCTCGGTCAGCGTGCCGGTCTTGTCGGTGCACAGCACATCCATCGACCCGAGGTCCTGAATGGCAGTCTGTCGCTTCACGATCACATTCTCGCGCGCCATGCGTACCGCGCCGCGCGCCAGCGTCACCGACACCACCATCGGCAACAGCTCCGGCGTCAGGCCGACGGCCAGGGCGACGGCAAACAGGAAGGACTCCAGCCAGGGCTTGAGGGACAGCAGGTTCACCATCAGCACGAACAGCACCATCAGCGTCGTCAGCCGCAAGATCAGTGCATTGAAGCGGCGGGTGCCGATATCGAATGCGCTGAGTTCATCCGGGCCGGCGATGCGCTCGGCGATCGCGCCCATTTCCGTCGATGAGCCGGTGCGCATGATGCACACGCGAGCGCTGCCGGACACGACTGACGAGCCCATGAACACGGCGTTCGTCGCTGCCTGCAGGTCCGTGCCCCCCGCAGGAACGGCGCTGTGCTTCTCGACCGGGTAGGACTCACCCGTGAGCAGCGACTGGTTGATGAAGCAATCCCGCGCCTCGATGACCCGCCCGTCGGCCGGCACCAGGTCGCCGGCTTTCAGCAGCACGATGTCCCCGGGAACGATCTCGCTCACTGGCAATGACTGTTCGCTACCGTCGCGCAATACACAGGCGCGCAGCGCGATCGACTGCCGCAGCTTCTCCGCCGCACCGCGCGCCCGATGTTCCTGGAAAAAATCCAGCGTGACGCTGGCCAGCACGATCACGGCGATGATGAAGAAATTCGTCAACTCGCCCAGCAGCGCTGATACGGCGCTGGCCAGCAGCAGGATCAGCACCAGCGGGTTCCTGAAATGCCCGAGGTATTGCAGCCACAGTGGCAACTCGCGCTTTTCGATGAAGCGATTCGGGCCGAATTGTTCAAGACGGGCGCTGACCTGCCCGGGCTTCAGGCCTTGCCCGGCGATGGCGGGCGGCGGGGATAGCCACCAGTGTGTCGATGATGGCGGCGTTGTGATCGGTGCTCTCATGGGACTTTGGGCGGCAATGATGTTCATGCAGCAGCACGAATTTGCCGCTACGCCGGCTTTGCGGGACTGAAAGGCCAGGAGCTTCGATAATAAGGCCGTTTGGC
>JBDKLN010000123.1:0-2628 GCA_039806045.1 Pseudomonadota bacterium | reverse complement strand
TGCTGCCGGCCTGTGCGACCAGCTTGCTGCCGGACTCGACCTTGTCGACGGAATCGCCGATCAGGGACTTGATTTCCTTGGCGGCGGCGGCCGAACGCTGCGCCAGGCTGCGCACCTCGGTTGCCACCACCGCAAAGCCGCGGCCCTGCTCGCCGGCACGCGCCGCTTCCACGGCAGCGTTCAGCGCCAGGATGTTGGTCTGGAATGCAATCCCGTCGATGACACCGATGATGTCGACGATCTTGCGTGCCGACTCGTTGATCTGCTCCATCGTCTGCACGACTTCAGACACCACGGTGCCACCACGCTGCGCGACTTCCGACGCATTGATAGCCAGCTGGTTGGCCTGTCCGGCATTCTCCGCATTCTGGCGCACGGTCGAGGTCAGCTCTTCCATCGACGATGCGGTTTCTTCCAGCGACGACGCCTGCTGCTCGGTGCGCGACGACAGGTCCAGGTTGCCAGCGGCGATCTGGCCCGAGGCGGTGGCGATCGTGTCCGTGCCGCTGCGCACATTGCGCACGATGTCGGCCAGCTTTTCGCGCATGTTCTTCATTGCGTACAGCAAACTTTGCTTGTCGCCGGCCTGAACGTCGATCTGCACGTCGAGGTCGCCGCTGGCGATGCGCGACGCCACCTCGACCGCGGTCGCCGGCTCCCCGCCAAGCTGGTGGGTCAGGCCGCGGGTAATGAACATGGCCGTGACCACACCGGCCAGCACGGCAATGATGCCGAGCATGATCATCAGTCGCTGCGCGCCTTCATACGACGCACGCGCACTGGCGCTGGCCTCGGCCGACAGCTTGTCTTCCAGCGCAGCCAGATCGCCCAGCTCGCCCATCAGCTTGCGCTGGATCGGGCGCACCTCGTCGATCAGCGCCTTGGTCGCCTCGACCGCCTTGTTCTGCAGGCCCAGCTCGATCGAACGATTCAAGGGCTCCAGCAAGGCGGCATGGTGTTCATGAACCCGCTTGAGAATCGCGCGCTCGTTCTCGGTGGTGCTGGGATGTTCGAACAGGTGGATCAGCTTTTCGTCAGCGGCGGCATATTTTTTCTCGCCATCCTTGATGCGGTCGACCTCAGGCTGCATTTCATGCATTTGGGTCAGCAGCACCACGTTACGCACGGCGATCATGCGATCGAACACGCTGGCGCGCATGGCCATGATCTGGGCCACTTGCGCATTGTTGACCGTGGCAATCTGGTCGATATTGGCCTGCATGCCTGCCATGCGGTTCAAGCCGAGCAGCAGCAAGGCGACCAGGAAGACGAGGAGCAGCGCAAAGCCGGAAAACAGCCGGGTGCCGACTTTAAGATGGGAGAAGTTCATGGTTGCTCCGGAAGGTGGCGCAAAAATTCAGGGGCGTGATGGTCGTTCTGCCACAGCGCCTGTTGCGGGGCGCCGCGGCGACGGGCGTTTCAGGCGGTCAGGCTGTCGATCAGGCCCATTTCGGACGACGACATCAGGCGGTCGATATCGACCAGGATCAGCATGCGCTCGTCGAGCGTGCCGAGGCCGATCAGGTAATCGGTGTTAAAGGCCGTGCCCAGCTCGGGTGCCGGACGGATCTGCGACGGCGCCAGCGTGGTGACATCGGACACGCTGTCGACCACCATGCCGACCACGCGGCCGCCGATGTTGAGAATGATGACCACCGTGAACTGGTCGTAGCTCGGCTCACCCAGACGAAACTTGATGCGCATGTCGACGATGGGCACGATGATGCCGCGCAAGTTGACCACGCCCTTGAGGAAGTCGGGTGAGTTGGCGATGCGGGTCACGGCTTCGTAGCCGCGGATTTCCTGCACCTTCAGGATGTCGATGCCGTATTCCTCGCTCCCCAGCTTGAAAGCGAGAAACTCGCGTGCGGCGGGATCAATGGCCGACACGCTGTCGGGTGCTTCCAGAAGTTCAATGGACATGTTGGAATCCTGTCGATGTTTAAGCAGCTACGCGGTTGTCGCGTACCTGAAGCCTTAACGGCAGCTTAGCGATTGGCGTTCAGGAGGAATATGTCGAGCAGAGCCGGAATTGCGGGGTTGTTCCGGCGCCGGCGACCCGAGGAAAGCATCGCCGGCCTCGGCCTCATCAGCTGAGCGCGGAAGGTGCGCGGCTTGCACGCAGCAGCGCGCTGACGTCGAGGATCAGCGCGACGCTGCCATCGCCCAGAATGGTGGCACCGGAGATGCCGGCCACTCGGCGATAGTTGGCCTCGAGGTTCTTGACCACTACTTGCTGCTGGCCGACCAGTTCATCGATCAGCAAGGCAGCCTTGTTGCCTTCGGCTTCCAGGATCACGGCGATGCCTTGCGCGGCGTCCTGCTGGCCGCTGGTCGAGAACACCTGTCGCAAGGACACCAGCGGCAGGTACTCGCCGCGTACGCGTATCACCTGCCCTTGTCCGGCGATGTCGCTGATGTCTTGCGGGCGTGGTTGCAGTGATTCGAGCACATAGTTCAGCGGCAGAATGTAGATTTCGTCGCCACTGCGCACCGACATGCCATCAAGGATGGCCAGCGTCAGTGGCAAGGCGATCGACACCGTGGTGCCGACGCCGGCCACGGACCGAATGTCGACCTGGCCGCCGAGGGCCGTGATGTTGCGCTTGACGACATCCATGCCCACGC
>JBDKLN010000122.1:0-66286 GCA_039806045.1 Pseudomonadota bacterium | reverse complement strand
AGTTATGCCTGATGACAATAGCGAGTTGGTACCACCCCTTCCCATCCCGAACAGGACCGTGAAACGACTTTGCGCCGATGATAGTGCTGCAACCAGTGTGAAAGTAGGTCATCGTCAGGCTACTATCCCGAAAAACCCCCGCCCCAAAAGGCGGGGGTTTTTTATTTTGTGCGTCCGATTTATGCGGCAAATTCGCGCGCCGCATTCAGCGACGAAATCGGACCGCCCTGACGTTACATTCCGGCGGACGGCCATAGCCCGTTGAGCGTACCTTGCCTTCTGGCGTGAATTCGATCTGGAACCACTGACAGAAAGGCGAGATGTAGCGGTAATTCCAGACATACCCGGTTTCACGTGCCAGAGAAAATGTATCCCGCGCAACGCCAATGAGATCGATGACCTCGGCTTGGTCCATGCCGCGCTTGATGCGGTCAAAATTCCTTTCTTCCAGCACCTGGTCAAAGCGTTCTGCCTTGCCCGCTTCATTGAAATACACGAAATAGGTGTGGCGACCGTAGGGGCCGCGCGGAAACTCAAGACGTCGGATGCCGTAGAGCGACTGCGGGCGGGGGTATGGTTCGCCCAGCGCCGCGATCACTTCCAATGGCGTTCTGCCGAGAAGGTCGAGCGACGGCGCATAGGACGTCGCGCAGCTGGAAAGCATGAGTGCCGAGCCTGCGCCGAGCAGGCTTATGCGGAGTAAAAGGCGAGGTGTTGACATCACGGCTTGCACTGCAGGAAGGAATTGCGCGAACATCACGGTGCGCGACGCGCGTATCCATTCTAACAAGCGACATTCAGGAGCGGCCCATGGCACACGCAGCAGGAAAACCAACGATCAGCTTTTTCGGCATAGGCCTGATGGGCAAGCCGATGGCGATCAATCTGCTGAAAGCCGGCTATCCCGTCATCGCTTGGAACCGGACGACTGCCAAGGCCGAGGCCTTGAAGCCGGCGGGTGCCACCATTGCTGCCACGCTTGCAGATGCAGCCAAGGCTGACATCCTGATCACCATGCTGGCGGCCGGGCCAGAAGTGAAGCAGGTGCTGGAAACCATTGCCGGGCATATCCCCAAAGGCAGCCTCGTGATCGATATGAGCTCGACGCGCCAATCGGAAGCGCAAGAGATCAACGCGATGCTTGAAGCGCATGGCGTCCACTTCATCGATGCGCCGGTGTCGGGTGGCGTCGTTGGGGCTGAGGCCGCAACGCTTGCCATCATGGCGGGCGGTGACCCGGAACAATTCGAACGCGCAAAGCCCATCCTGTCTGTGATGGGGCGTCCGACTCTGGTCGGCCCGGCCGGTTGCGGCCAAATCTCAAAACTTTGCAACCAGCTAATCGTCGGTGCGACGTTAAATATTGTTGCCGAGGCATTGCTGCTGGCTGAGGCCGGGGGCGCCGACCCGGCCTCAGTGCGTACAGCGATTCGCGGGGGATTCGCCGAAAGCAAGATCCTCGAAGTCCACGGCCAGCGCATGCTCGATCGAAACTTCATGCCCGGCGGCCAGGTGAAGACCCAGCTGAAAGACCTCGACAACATCCTCGACGCGGCAAATACTGCCGGCATCAAATTACCCGTCACCGAACTGGTTACCGCCCACTATCGTGAGCAGGTGAAAACGACGCCGCACGCCGATCAGTCGGCCGTGATGTTGGAAGTCGAGCGCATCAATCCGGGCAAACGCGTAGGCTCGGCGCCGGATAAGCTGCCAGACTGAGCATGCGCAGCTGCTGCGTCAACGTAGCGGCGGTTGGGCGAGGAACTGCTCTGCCAGCCTTACCCAGTAACTGGCCCCGATCGGCAGCAGTTCATCGTTGAAATCATAACTCGGGTTATGCAGGTTGCACGGCCCGAGTCCATGCCCGTGTTCGCGGTGTGTGCCGTCGCCGTTGCCAATAAAGACGTAGCAGCCGGGCTTCTGCTGCAGCATAAATGCGAAATCCTCCGATCCCATCGTCGGTTCTACATCCACCAGCACGCCAGAATCGCCAACGACATCCTTCATTACGCCGATCGCGAATTCGGTCTCGGGCTTGTGATTGATCAGTGGGGGGTAGTTGCGCAAAAATTTGAATGCCACGGACGCGCCAAATGCGGCTGCCGTGTGCTCGGCAATCTCGCGCATGCGACGTTCGATCATGTCCAGCACCGGCAACGTGAAGGTCCGCACAGTGCCGATCATGCTGGCGGAATCGGGCACGATATTGGTCGCGCTGCCCGTGTGAATTTGCGTAATCGAGAGCACCGCCGAGTCCAGCGGGCTGGTGTTGCGGGACACGATGGTCTGCCAGCTTTGCGCGATCTGCACGGCGACCATGACAGGGTCGATGGACAGGTGGGGCTGCGCAGCATGCGAGCCTTTGCCATCGATGACCAGTTCGAATTCGTTGGACGACGCCATCATGGGGCCCGGGACGACGCCCAGGCAACCCGCTTTCGCATTCGGCCAGTTATGCATGCCGAACACGGCTTCCATCGGGCATTGCTCGAACAGGCCGTCGTCCATCATCGCTTTTGCGCCGCCGCCGCCTTCCTCGGCCGGCTGGAAGATCACGTAGACAGTGCCGTCGAAATTTCCATGCACGGCGAGATAATGGGCGGCGCCCAGCAGCATCGCGGTATGCCCGTCATGGCCGCAAGCGTGCATCTTGCCGTCATTGCGCGATTTGTGGGAAAAGCTGTTGTGCTCTTGCAGCGGCAGTGCGTCCATGTCGGCCCGCAGGCCTACGGCCCGGGCGCTGTTTCCGCGGCGGATGACACCCACCACGCCCGTCTTGCCGAGTCCGCGGATCACCGGAATGCCCCAGCCGGTGAGCTTTTGCGCGACCAGGTCGGCGGTCTGCGCTTCTTCGTAGGACAGTTCGGGATTGGCGTGGATGGCGCGCCGAATCGCCTTCAGTTCGTCGTGAAATTCAAGGATCGGATCGATCAGCTTCATGTGGGTCTCTTCCGTGCCGCGACGGCGTGCATGGCGCCGGTCCGCGATCTGCATGTCCGGCTGGCAGCAATGCCCAGCCTCTGTGTAATATTACCTGTACCGGCGCAGACATGGGCGCGAATCCCCCAACGATGCCGGGGAGGCACTGGCCGTTGCCCTTCAGGCAAACGGAGTGAGCCGAGGTTGACGGAGATGCCATGAATACCCGCGTTGTGCGTGCGGCCTGCCCACACGATTGCCCCGATACCTGCGCGATGCTGGTCACTGTCAGAGACGGCGTGGCCGTCGAGATTCGGGGCGACCCTGATCATCCGAACACGGCAGGTGTGTTGTGCACGAAAGTATCACGTTACCTCGAGCGCACCTACCATCCGGACCGTATATTGCACCCGATGAAGCGCATCGGCCCCAAGGGGAGCGGGCAATTTGCGCCAATCAGTTGGGACGAGGCGCTGGGTACGGTTGCAGACCGCCTGCTGGCGATCGCCACGCGCGACCCGCGTGGCATTCTTCCCTACAGCTATGCCGGTACCATGGGGGCCGTGCAGGGCGAGTCCATGGCGATGCGCTTTTTCAACCGCCTCGGCGCATCGCGGCTGGATCGCACCATCTGTTCGTCGGCCGGCGGCACGGGCATCAAATATTCGATCGGTGCCAAGATAGGCACCGACACTGAGCAATTCGCGCATGCGAAACTGATTTTTATCTGGGGTGGCAACCCGATTGCCTCCAACCTGCATTTCTGGATGCGCGCACAAGAGGCGCGACGCAACGGGGCGGTCCTGGTGGCCATCGACCCCTATCGCTCGCTGACGGCAGAGAAGTGCCACCATCACGTTGCGCCGTTGCCGGGTACCGATGCGGCCCTGGCGCTGGGCATCATGCACGTGCTGGTGCGCGACGGCTTGCTCGACCGTGACTACATCGCCAACTACACGTTGGGCTTCGACCAGCTTTGCGTTCGCGTCGCCGAGTGGACGCCGGCCAAGACCGCGGAAACTTGCGGCATCGATGCGGCACAGGTCGAGTGGCTGGCCCGGCTGTATGGCGAAACCGCGTTGCGCGGCGAACCGGTGGCCATACGGGTGAACTACGGATTGCAGCGTGTGCGCGGCGGCGGCATGGCCGTGCGCAACGTCGCCTGCCTGCCGGCGCTGGTCGGCGCCTGGCGCCATGCCGCGGGTGGCGTGCTCCTGTCGTCGGGTGACAGTTTCCCCAGACGCCCCGACCGTCTGGAACGTCCCGACCTTTATCCGGTTGATCCGGCGCGTCCCCCGCGCGTGATCAACATGAGCACGATCGGTGACGACCTGTTGCGCGCATCGTCCGAAGCATTTGGCCCGTCGGTCGAGGCCGTCATCGTCTACAACGCCAATCCGGTCGCCGTTGCGCCGGAGTCCGCCAAGGTTGCCCGGGGGTTCGCGCGCGAGGACTTGTTCACCGTCGTGCTGGAGCATTTCAGGACCGATACCGTCGACTATGCCGACATCGTGCTGCCGGCAACCACGCAGCTAGAGCATACGGATGTGCATGCGACTTATGGACATCAGTACATCGTCGCCAACAACCCGGCCATTGCACCGCTTGGCGAGGCCAAGCCGAATACCGAGATCTTCCGCTTGCTGGCCCGACGCATGGGTTTCGATGAGCCCGTCTTCCATGACAGTGACGAAGAGATCGCTGCACAGGCTTTCGAGGCGGGCCATCCTCGGGCGCGCCGATACGACTGGCCAACCGTCAAGGCCAAGGGCTGGTACAAGCTTGACATGCCGGATGCGCCCTTTGCGCACGGCGGCTTCCCTACGCCGTCCGGCAAATGCGAGTTCTATTGCGAGCGCATGCTGCAGGATGGACTGGATCCGCTGCCAACCTACATCCCACCTTACGAATCGGTGGCGTCTGCGCCCGAATTGGCGGTGCAATATCCGCTGGCCATGATTTCGCCGCCGCAAAGGAACTTTCTGAACACCACTTTCGTCAATGTGCAGAGCTTGCGCGACACGGAGGGCGAACCGCACCTCGAGCTGCATGTCGATGACGCCATGGCACGCGGCATCGTCGATGGCGACCGGGTGCGGGCATGGAATGCGCGTGGCGAGATGCTCGCCCGTGCGCGCGTCACGAATCGTCCGCGCAGGGGCCTGGTCGTCGCACTGTCGATCTGGTGGAAAAAACTCGCAGCGGACGGAAAGAACGCGAACGAGCTTACCCACCAGCGACTGACCGACATGGGGCGCGCGCCAGCGTTTTACGACGTGCTGGTGCAAGTGGAGAAAGCCCCCGACACTTGAAGGAATTGCCAAGTTGATCAAGAAATCCCTGCTGCCGCTGTCCCTGTGCCTGCTGTTGTCCGTCTCGGGGTGTGCGCAGCTGGGCTACTACGCACAGGCGGTCGAAGGGCAGGTCAGTCTGCTGTCCAGCGCCAGGCCTATCGACCAGTGGCTGGCCGACCCGGCGGTCAGGGATGACCTCAAATCCCGCCTCAGGCGCACCCAGCAGATCCGCGCGTTCGCGGCCCGGGAGCTTGGGCTGCCGGACAATGGCAGCTACAAGAACTACGCAGACCTGAAGCGCAAGTATGTGATGTGGAATGTGGTCGCCACGCCGGAATTATCGATGAAGCCGCAGCAATGGTGCTTCCCGGTGGCTGGCTGCGTCGACTATCGTGGCTACTACAGCAAGGACGCGGCCGAGGCATTCGCCACCGGCTTGAAGCACCAGGGCTTCGATGCGCGCGTGTCCGGTGTGCCCGCCTATTCGACGCTGGGTTGGTTCAATGACCCGGTACTGTCGACATTCATCGAGTATCCGGAGGCCGAAGTCGCGCGCATGGTTTTTCATGAGCTGGCTCACCAGGTCGCCTATGCGCCCGGCGATTCGCAGTTCAATGAATCCTTTGCCACGGCCGTCGAGGAAATCGGCGTGGCGCGCTGGCTGGAGGCACAGGGCAGTAACCAGATGCGTGACGACTACCGAATCCACATGCAGCGCAAGGAAGATTTCCTCGGGCTGCTGGATATCTACCGGCGCAAATTCGAGGATAACTACCTCCGCCCGGTACCTGACGCCGACAAGCGGCAGCGCAAGGGACAATTGGGCGAGGCATTGCGACAGGAATATGAAGCCATGAAGGCCGAGCGCTGGGGTGGCTATGCAGGGTATGACGGCTGGTTCGACGGCCCGGTGACGAATGCGCATTTCGTGCTGGTCGCCACTTATCATGACCTGGTACCGGCTTTCCGGGGCCTGCGGGCTGAAAGCGCAGGCTTCAGCCAGTTTTATCGCGAGGTGCGCCAGTTGACCCGGTTGCCGAAGGCAGAGCGGCGCCTGCGGCTCGCACGTTTCCTGCCGACGCCCTTACCGCGCGAGCCGGCGGATTCAAGGCCCGTGCAAGTCATGCCGGCGCAGCAAACTCCCGCGATGCACCTGTTGCCGACGGCGACCGCTGCGTCGCAATAAACAGACAAGCCTTGCGAATTCCGCTAGCATCCTGAACAGGAGATAGTTGTACGCACCACCGTACCGCACTAGCGGACGATCCCTCGCCATAGCGTTCTGGCTGGCGGCATTCGCGATGCTGCAGCCCCGGGCCATAAAACAAACAGAGGTGATGCATGGACAAAATCTGGCTTCGATCCTATCCGTCCGGCGTGCCCGCGGAGATCGACTACACCCGCTACCGTTCCCTCGTGCACTTGATGGATGAAGCGTTCGCAAAATTTGCGGCTCGCGATGCCTATGTGTGCATGGACAAGTTCATCACCTATGCCGACGTCGACCGGCTGTCGCGCCATCTGGGCGCGTGGCTGCAGGCGCAGGGCTTGCAGCGCGGCGCGCGCGTGGCCTTGATGATGCCGAACGTGCTGCAGTATCCGGTCGCCATTGCGGCGGTGCTGCGCGCCGGCTTCGTGGTCGTCAACGTTAATCCGTTGTACACGCCGCGCGAACTCGAGCACCAGCTGAACGACTCCGGCGCCGAGGCTATCGTCATTCTGGAAAATTTCGCCGCCACGCTGGAGAAGGTGATTGCACATACCCGCGTCAAGGTGGCCGTGGTCGCCAGCATGGGCGAACTGCTCGGTGGCCTCAAAGGGGGCATCGTCAACTTCGTGGTGCGCAACGTCAAGAAGATGGTACCGGCGTACGCGTTGCCGAATGCGGTGCGATTCAAGACTGCGTTGCACGAAGGCTCGGCACTGCGCCTGCAACCCGTCGATCTGGGGCATGACGACATCGCCTTCCTGCAATACACCGGCGGCACGACCGGCGTATCCAAGGGAGCGATGCTCAGCCACCGCAACGTGATCGCCAACCTGATGCAAAACGAAGCCTGGCTGCAACCAGCGTTGGACACCCCGCCCAAGGTCGAGGCGCTGACCTTCGTCTGCGCACTGCCGCTGTATCACATCTTCGCGCTGACCGTCTGCTGCCTGATGGGCACGCGGCTGGGTGGCCTGAATATCCTGATCCCGAACCCGCGTGACATTCCAGGGCTGGTCAAAGAGCTGGCCAAGTACAAGTTCAACATGCTGCCTGCGGTGAATACGCTGTACAACGGCTTGCTGAACAACCCGGATTTCGCAAAACTCGATTTCTCTGCGCTGAAGCTGTGCAACGGTGGTGGGATGGCAGTGCAAAAAGCCGTCAATGATCGCTGGCGTGCCGTGACCGGCAAGAGCATCGTTGAAGGCTATGGCCTGTCCGAAACCGCGCCGGTGGCCACGGCCAATCCGGCCAATGCGGATGCATTCACCGGCACCATCGGTTTGCCGATCCCGTCGACGGATATCGCGATCCTCGACGATGCAGGCCACGCGCTGGCGACTGGGGAGGTGGGCGAGATAGCGATCCGCGGCCCGCAAGTGATGGAGGGGTACTGGCAACGGCCCGAAGAGACCGCGCGGGTGATGACTGCCGAAGGCTATTTCCGTTCCGGCGACATCGGCTTCATGGACGAGCGCGGCTACGTGACCATCGTCGACCGCAAGAAGGACATGGTGCTGGTGTCAGGCTTCAATGTGTATCCGAACGAAGTCGAGGCAGTCGTCGCCTCGCATCCGGGCGTGCTGGAGTGCGCAGTCATCGGGGTGCCCGACGAGCATACCGGTGAAGCCGTGAAGCTGTTCGTCGTGCGCCGCGATCCGGCGCTGACGGCCGAACAACTGCAAGACTACTGCCATGAACAGCTGACCGGCTACAAGCGGCCGAAACACATCGAGTTCCGCAATGAACTGCCGAAGACGAACGTCGGCAAAATCCTGCGCCGCGAATTGCGGGATACGAAAGCAGCCTGACGCACCCGCACCCTGATGTTCTGCGGGCTTTATGCGTCGGGCAGTGGCGGAAGTGCGCGCGGGCGGCGATCTTCGCCGACCGCCACATAGGTCAGCGTGGCTTCGGTCACCTTCACCGTATCGGCCTGCAGGCGATTGCGTTCGGCATAGACTTCCACATTGACCGTGATCGACGAAGTGCCGGTCTTGATGATCTTCGAGTAAAACGACAGCAGGTCACCGACAAACACCGGCTGCTTGAATACGAAAGAATTCACCGCCACCGTCCCGACCCGGCCATTGGCGCGGCGCACGGCGGGAAGTGCGCCCGCAATGTCTACCTGCGCCATGATCCAGCCGCCGAACACGTCACCATGGACATTCGCATCGGCCGGCATCGGCATCACGCGCAAGGTGGGCATGCCTTCGGGAAGGCTGGTGATTTCCTGACTGCTCATGGGGACTCCTGAATCATTCGTTTGCTGAAGCGACGCGCTTGAGTCGCTAAAATCTCGCTATTGCAAATCGCTTGCAAGGAGTAGGCAAGGATAAACCAATCCCGGTGATCCCGTTCACGGCAGCAATGCCGTCCAAGCCCTTGCGAACCGGTTTGACTGCCCGACTCGCCACCCTGACCGAACTGCCAGAACCTTGCCCATGCGCCACCATTCACGTCCTTCCCACGATGCCCCGGCCAACCAGGCCACGCGCAATGACTGGGCCACGCTCAAGACCCTGTTCCCCTACCTGTGGCAATGGAAGTGGCGCGTGCTGCTGGCACTGGCTTGCCTGGTGATGGCCAAGCTGGCCAACGTCGCCGTGCCGCTGGTGCTCAAGCATCTGATCGACGGCCTGACGATTACGCCCGAACGCCCGGCGTCGCTGCTGGTGCTGCCCGTGGGCCTGCTGCTTGGCTATGGTCTGCTGCGCTTGTCGACCACGGCCTTTACCGAGCTGCGCGAATTCTTTTTTGCCAAGGTCACGCAACGTGCCGTCAGGACCATCGCGCTGCAGGTGTTCCGGCACCTGCATGCGTTGTCGCTGCGATTCCACCTGAACCGGCAGACCGGTGGCGTGACCCGCGACATCGAACGTGGCACGCGTGGCATTTCGTCGCTGGTGTCCTACACATTGTTTTCCATCCTGCCGACACTGGTCGAGATCACGCTGGTGCTGACCTACCTCGGCACCCAGTACGACATCTGGTTCTCGCTGATCACGATCGTGGCGCTGGTGGTCTACATCACCTTTACCGTCGTCATCACCGAATGGCGCACCCATTTCCGGCGCACGATGAACGACCTCGATTCCAGGGCCAATGTGCGTGCCATCGACTCGCTGCTGAATTATGAGACGGTCAAGTATTTCGGCAACGAAGAATATGAGGCGAAGCGCTACGACGAAGGCCTGCAGCGTTTCGAGCACGCAGCCGTGCGTTCGCAGACGTCGCTGACCTTGCTCAACACAGGGCAGTCACTGATCATCGCCACCGCCGTCACGCTGATGCTGTGGCGTGCCACGCTGGGCGTCATCAGCGGCAGCATGTCGCTGGGTGACCTGGTACTGGTCAATGCCTTCATGATCCAGCTCTACATACCGCTGAACTTCCTGGGCGTGATCTACCGCGAACTCAAGCAGAGCCTCGCCGACATGGAGCGGATGTTCGGCCTGCTCGACCAGCATCGCGAAGTGGCTGATTCACCGGATGCGCAGCCCTTGCAGGTTGGGCGTGCGGAATTGCGTTTCTCGCAAGTGGACTTCAGCTACGAGGCCAAGCGCCAGATCCTGTTCGATGTCGATTTCACGGTGGCGGCCGGTACCACCACCGCTGTGGTTGGCCACAGCGGATCTGGCAAGTCGACGCTGGCGCGCCTGCTGTTCCGCTTCTACGACGTTGATGCCGGCGCGGTGCTGGTGGACGGACAGGACATACGAACAGTCACCCAGCAATCGCTGCGCAAGGCCATCGGCATCGTGCCGCAGGACACCGTGCTGTTCAATGACAGCATCGCCTACAACATCGCCTATGGCCGGCCGGGCGCCAGTCAAGACGAAATCGTTGCCGCGGCAAAAGCGGCCTTCATCCATGACTTCATCATATCGCTGCCTGACGGCTACGAGACGACCGTTGGCGAGCGTGGACTGAAGCTGTCGGGCGGCGAGAAGCAGCGCGTCGCCATCGCGCGCGCCTTGCTGAAAAACCCGGCCATCCTCGTGTTCGACGAGGCGACGTCGGCACTGGATTCGCACGCCGAGCAGGCGATACAGGCGCAATTGAAGGAAATCGCGCGCCACCGTACAACGCTGGTGATCGCGCACCGCCTGTCCACCATCGTCGATGCGCACCAGATCCTGGTGATGGCCAAGGGCCGCATCGTCGAGCGTGGCACGCATGCCGAGCTGCTGGCAAGGCAGGGCCTGTACGCGCAGATGTGGCAGCGCCAGCAGGCACACCGCGGCGAGGCCGAACCCGACCAGGACGAGGCGGCATTGGCCTGACGCTGCCTGAAGGATGGGCGCGCAGCGGGGACAGGCAGCAGGGCAGTCCGTGCAGCGGGCAGCGTGAATGAATTTCACCTGACGGGCCTGCCGCTTCTCTTACAATCGGCGTCACCTTCATGCTGATCCAACCCGGTAGCCGCGATCCCGTGGCCACCTTCATGACGCCAGGCCATTCATGGATACCCGTACCTTGCTCATCGATAGCTTCCGCGCCGCCGTCGGCGCGGCCGACCCGCTGAAGATCGTGGCCGCGCACCTGCCGGACCCGCCGCGCGGGCGCACCCGGGTCGTGGGTGCCGGCAAGGCGGCCGCCAGCATGGCGCGTGCGGTCGAGCTGGCCTGGCCCGTCGATGCGCCGCTCGACGGATTGGTCGTGACGCGCTATGCGCATGGCATGCCGACCGATCGCATTCGCGTGGTCGAGGCAGGACATCCGGTGCCCGACGGTGCCGGCGAGGCGGCAGCGGCCGAGATACTGCATATGGCCGCCGGACTGGGCGAGGATGATTTGCTGATCGCCGTCGTCTCCGGCGGTGGATCGAGCCTGCTGTCGCTGCCGGTCGAGAGCGTGACGATGGCGGATCTGAAGGCTGTCACCAGCAGCCTGCTGCGCTCTGGCGCACCCATCACCGAGATGAACATCGTGCGCAAGCATTTGTCGCGCGTGCAGGGCGGCCGTCTCGCTGCCGCCTGCAAGTCACGGATCGTCACCCTCATCATCAGTGATGTCACCGGCGACGACCCGAGCGCGATTGCCTCGGGACCGACGTGTGCCGACCCCAGCACCTACCAGGATGCGCTCGACATCATTGCGCGCTTCGCAGTCGATGCGCCGGCATCGGTGCTCGCGCACCTGAAAGCCGGTGCGGCGGGCGATGTGAGCGAGACCCCGAAGCCGGGGGGGGCGGAGCTTGCGCACGCGAGCAATACCGTTATCGCCACCGCGCACCAGAGCTTGCAGGCAGCGGCGGCGTTCTTCCGTGCACAGGGCATCACGCCAGTGGTCCTCGGCGATACCGTGACCGGCGAGGCATCCGAAGTGGCGAAGGTGTACGCGGCGCTGGCGCGCGAGATACGCGCGCACGCGCAGCCGTTCCGGCCGCCGGTGGCCCTGATTTCCGGCGGCGAATGCACGGTCACGGTGCGCGGTCATGGCCGGGGCGGACGGTGCGCCGAATTCCTGACTTCGCTGGCCGTCGAACTGGAGGGCATGCCGGATGTGTACGCCGTGGCCGCCGACACCGATGGCATCGACGGCACCGAGGACAACGCTGGTGCGCTGCTATTTCCGGACAGCCCGGCGCGTGCGGCGGGCAAGGGAATCAGCGCGGCGAAGATGCTGGCCAATAATGACGGCTACAGCTACTTTGAAGCGCTCGGCGACCTGCTGGTGACCGGGCCGACGCGGACCAATGTCAATGACTATCGGGCCATTCTCGTCCTGTAAAATCTTTCACTCAAGCGTACAGGCTTAGCTGCCAACGTCTCTGGATCCCGGCTTGCGCCGGGATGATGCTGCGAGTTCAGATTTCCAGATAACGTCATTCCGGCGCAAGCCGGAATCCAGGGTCGTCAAATGCACTCGATGCCCCTGTGTCGCCCCATGCCGCCTGTTCTTCACAACATCGCCGAATTTTCTGAGGTTTCCCCGCATGTCCACCAAAGCCACTCCCGCAACGCTCACCATCACTCGTCCCGATGACTGGCATGTGCACCTGCGCGACGGCGCTGTGCTGGCCGACGTGGTGCCGCATACCGCGCGCCAGTTCGGGCGTGCGATCGTGATGCCTAACCTGAAGCCGCCGGTCACCACGACGGCGATGGCTGCGGACTATCGCGCGCGCATTCTCGCCGCGGTGCCTCAGGGCGTGGCCTTCGAGCCGCTGATGGTGCTGTACCTCACCGACAATACGAGCGGCGACGAAATCCGCCGCGCCGTCGCCAGTGGTTTTGTGCACGGCGTGAAACTGTATCCGGCCGGCGCCACGACCAACTCGGATGCGGGCGTCACCGACCTCCAGCGATGCATGGGCGCGCTGGAAGCGATGCAGGAGCTGGGCCTGCCGCTGCTGATCCATGGTGAGGTCACCGACGGTGACGTCGACCTGTTCGATCGCGAAGCGGTATTCATCGACAAGGTGCTGCTGCCGCTGCGCCGCCAGCTGCCGGCGCTGCGCATCGTATTCGAGCACATCACCACCAAAGATGCCGCCGACTATGTGCGCGAGGCGGAAGGTGATGTCGCTGCCACCATCACCGCGCACCACTTACTTTACAACCGCAATGCGATTTTCAAGGGCGGCATCCGTCCGCACTACTACTGCCTGCCCGTGCTCAAGCGCGAGACGCATCGCGAGGCGCTGGTGGCGGCGGCAACCTCCGGCAATCCGCGCTTCTTCCTCGGCACCGACTCGGCGCCGCACCCGAAAGGCCTGAAAGAGCATGCGTGCGGCTGTGCCGGTTGCTACACCGCGCTGCATGCGATGGAGTTGTACGCACTGGCCTTCGAGCAGGCCGGTGCGCTGGACAAGCTCGAGGGTTTTGCCAGCTTCCACGGCCCGGACTTTTATCGTCTGCCGCGCAACAGCGGCACGCTGACCCTCAAGCGCGAAGCCTGGGGCATTCCCGATGAAGTGAAGATGGGCGATGCGACGCTGGTGCCGCTGGATGCGGGACAGTCGCTGCAATGGAAGTGCGCCTGACCACGGCGCGGCCGCTGGTCACTGGCAAGGCGCGCGCATGGCATTTCACGGCATCGCCTGGCAGGCGCCATGGTTCGCACCCTTCAGCGAACCTGGCGCTGCGCTTGCCGTCAGTGATGACTGGATTGCGGAGGCCGGCGAGCTCGTCGCCAGCCAGCGGCTGCTCAATCATCGCGGCTTGCCGATCCGCTTCATTCCCCAGTCCGCACTGCCCGAAGGTGCTGGTTACGAGTCATACATCTCCGCCACCGGGCAGGTACCGACGCGCGACAACCTGCATGATTTCTTCAATGCGCTGGCCTGGTTGCGTTTCCCGCAAATCAAGCAGGCACTGAACGCCTTGCATGCGCGTTCTTTCGATGAGCCGGTCAAAGCCGGTACCCGTGGCCGTCAGCGCGATGCCGCTACCTTGTTCGATGAAAATGCGGCGCTCTTCATCTCCAGCAATCACCGCCTGCTCGACGCATTGCGCGAGCATCGCTGGCAAGACGTGCTGCACCGGGCTGCGATCGACTTTGATACGGATTGCCATGTGATGCTGTTCGGGCATGCGTTGCTTGAGAAGCTCATGACGCCCTACAAATCGCTGACGGCCCACGTATGGACCGTACAGGTCGAGGCCGACTGGTGGGGCAAGGATGACGGCCAGCGCCGCGCAGACATCGATCGCCGCGTCAGTGCATCGATATCGCGCGGCTTTACCTCGGCGGATTTCTGCCATTTGCCCATACTCGGCGTGCCGGGTTGGTGGCCGGGGCAGGATGCCGGATTTTATGAAGACAGTTCCGTATTCCGGCCCAGGCGCGTGCTCAAAAGCCCTTCTGCATCCCGACCATGAACGCATTGGACGTGCCGCTTTGTGCCAGCGCCGGCGTCAGGCCGGCATCGACATTGCCCGAATAGGATGAGGGAATGCCATCGGTCGAGCGATTGAAGGCAGCGTATAAATTGGTGGTTTTCGACAGCGAATATACGGCGGACACGTTCCAGATGTTCGGGCTGCTCGGACCGTCATTGTGTGCATAGTTGATGCCGACGCTGGCTGCCGGCATCACTTTCATTTCCGCGCCGGCAATCCAGGTATTGCTGGACTCGCCGGTTTCCGGGTCGAAGCGAACGATGTTGGCCGCCACCTTCATCGGGCCGACCGGCACAGTTGCCCCCAGCAGGTACTGCTTGTACTGCGCATCGCGGTCCGATGTCGCCACCATCACGTTGAGCGGGCCGAACGCGTAGCCGGCATTGGCCGACACGAATCGGTTGCGCCGCTGGTCGCCGGGCGTGCCGCCGGGGGCGTACATCACGCTGGCCGTGAAGCCGGCCAGCATCTCCGAAGGCAGGCTGTAGGTGACCGAGTTCGGAATGAAAAAGCCTCCTGTGGTGCCCAGCGCGGGGTCGCCATCGGCGCCGCCCGGAAATGCGGGGACGGGCGCGCCCAGTGCATTGAGCACCGTGCCGGAGCGATGCATCAGCAGGGCGGGCACGTAGAAGTTTTGTCCGACCAGGCCCATCGTCGATGTGTAGGCGGAGATGAACGGACTGATGTTCAGTCCGGCAGTCACCGAACCCAGCGAGCCGCTCATGCCGACATTGGCCATGCGATTGAAGGTGCCCGTCGTGCCGCCATTGGCGATGGCACCATTGCCGGAACTGAAGCCACCCTCGATGCGGAGATGTGCCTTGGTGCCGCCACCGAGGTCTTCAGTGCCTTTCAGTCCCCAGACGGAGGGCGCCCAGTTGCCTTCGCCAACGTTGGTGCGGCGATCCGATCCCGGGCCGATACCCGACGCAGTGACGACGGATGCATCGACATTGCCATACAGGGTCAGCCCTGATTCGGCCATTGCCGTTCCGCAGGCCAGCAATCCGCTCACGGCTGCTGCAAGCATCTTTTTGCTCATTCCAGACTCTCCAGTGGTTGACAACGACTGACAAGTTTGGACAGCTGAAGCTTTCACAAATCCCGAGCGATCAATCGAACCCCGCAGCGCGTTTGTTGGTCCGCAATCGGTTGAACTTTTCCATGGCGAGTTCGTGGCACATCGGCCGGACGGCGCAGCCCGGGTGGCAACAACATCGATGTGAACAGGGCTAGGGCTGGATGGGATGCTATGTGCCCCGGGGGGAGGGTAAGAGCTGCGGGCGCGTGAAGCCGGCCGTTGGAATGGATCCGACAGCCTTGCATGGCAAGCGCGCGGGGATTGATGCGATGGAGATATCGGACGGCGTGGCGTCCTGGGGGCGGACGGGCCGGCATGAAGATGATTGCAGAAGAAAACTGGTCGGGGTGAGAGGATTCGAACCTCCGGCCTCTACGTCCCGAACGTAGCGCTCTACCAGGCTAAGCTACACCCCGAAGTTTCTACAGCGTAGCCAGCTATTGTACCTGCGCGAAGAAAGTGTTGCAAGGCATTGTGTTCGGCTTTTGAAAAGGAGGCCGGGGGCAGGGAGGCGGGGCTGCCGGCCTGTGTCACTCGCGTCGTGTTACCCTCGCGGCCTTGCCGTGCGCATCCCGGGCATGGCATTAAAACCTTGGCAAACCATGACCCGCTGCCGCCCCAGTCTCCCCTATCGCTTCCTGCGCAAGCTGGCCATTCGGCTCCAGCAATTTTTCGGTAATCTGCTGAAGTTGTTGTTCTATGTGCACTTCAAGCTGATGCCGAATGCGCGTTTCACGCTGCCGCCGGTCTCGGCCCCGTTGTGGCAGTCGTCACGGGACCAGCGCGTTTCCCGCATCCTGTGGCAAACCAATTACACCGATCGCGTCACGCTGCCGGTCTATGTGAATTACCTGTGGAATCGTTTGATGGCGCCGACGCATGAGCATCGCTATTGCAATGACGATGTCTGCGCCGATTTCATCCGCACGCATTATCCGGGGCCGGTGCATGACGCCTATGCGCGGCTGCAAATCGGCGCCGCCCGTGCAGATTTCTGGCGCGTGCTGGTGCTGCTGAAAGAGGGCGGCGTCTATATGGATATCGATGCCGCGCTGTGCTGGCCGCCCGAATCGCTGTTTGCGGACGGGCGCACCGAGCTGTTGATCCGCAATACCGACGGCACCCTGACCAATTACTTCATGGCCTCGGCGGCGGGCAACCCACTGATGCAGGAAATTGCCGATCGCATCTTGCTCAACATCCAGGAAAACAAGCTGCAGAGCGTCTACGACATGACCGGCCCGACCGTCGTCGATGCAGTGGCCAACCACCGCGACGGCGTGACGATCGAAAGCTCGAAGCTGGTCTGCCGCCAGGGGCAGTTCACGTCCAAGCACTTCCAGTACCCTAACAAATTGCGTGGTTACTGGGTCAAGGAACAGCAGGAGAAGAGCATTCTCAAATGAGGATGCACAGGGCTGGTCGGACCAGGATTGCAGCCGGCGTTGCCGGCGCAGTTCATTCAGTGGTTTCGGTCGACGGAAAAATCGGCCAGCGCTAACAGCGCATCCTTGCAAGGGCCTTCCGGCAGCAGCGCCAGCGAAGCCTTGGCACGCTCGACGGCAATCACGGCCTGTTGGCGGGTGTACTCGAGCGCCCCCGAGCTGGTGATAGCGGCAAGGATCTCGTCAAAGTGCGCTTCATCGCCATTCGCAATGCATTCTCGCACCAGCACGCGTTGCTGCTCTGTCCCGTGCTGCATCAGGTAGATCAGCGGCAGCGTCGGTTTGCCTTCGCGCAGGTCGTCGCCGACATTCTTGCCGATATCGGCCGCCTTGCCGGAATAGTCCAGCACGTCGTCAATCAGCTGGAAGGCTGTGCCCAGTGAGCGGCCATATTCGGCGGCTGCCGCCACGCCTTCTTCCGGCGCATCGGCGATCAGGCTGCCCAGCTCGGTGCCGGCCTCGAACAGTTTGGCCGTCTTCGAGCGGATCACCTGCAGGTAGCGCTCCTCGGTCACGTCCGGGTCGTGCATGTTCATCAGCTGCAGCACCTCGCCCTCGGCGATGACATTCGTCGCATCGGCCAGGATCTGCATCACACGCATGTTATTCACCGAGACCATCATCTGGAAGGCGCGCGAATACACAAAGTCGCCGACCAGCACCGAGGCCGCATTGCCGAACATGGCGTTGGCTGTCTGCCGGCCACGGCGCAGTTCGGATTCGTCGACCACGTCATCATGCAGCAGCGTCGCGGTATGGATGAACTCGATCACCGCGGCCAGCTTGTAGTGGTGCTCGCCCTGATAGCCCCACGCCTTGGCCATCAGCAGCACCAGCGCCGGCCGGATGCGTTTGCCGCCGGCGCTGATGATGTAGTCCGCGATCGTGGAGACCAGCGGGACATCCGAATGCAGTTGGGTGCGGATCGCGGCATCCACAGCCTGCATGTCGGTGGCAATAGTGGCGAGCGGGTGTTGTGGTTTGGACAAGGCTTGGGCGTCAGGCACGATGGCGCGGCAGTCGAAATGGGGGGCGGACCAGAGCCGCCGGGAAGTGCGATTATACGATGCGGCATACCGGCGGAACCTGCGCGGCACCCCTGGAATGGCCTGAAAACGCTGCAAATCCGTGGTCGTGGGTTGAGATCGCGGCCACGGGCAGGCCAAGCCCGGTGCGGCATGCGAAAAAAGCAAGGCGCGTTGTCGGCCGGCGCTGCCCGGCCAGCTGGGCGGAGTCTTTGACCTGAGCGCCAAGTCCATGTATTATTTGGGGTTTTCCCGATTCCGCAGGTCATTTTCCGGCGGTTGACGGTGAAGCAGTATCCCGGCAGAGGGCATGCTGTCATGGCAGGTTCGAAGCCCGGGCGTTATCCAACTCGATTGATGAGGTTCCCATGTACGCGGTCATAAAAACCGGCGGCAAACAATACAAAGTTGCTGCTGGCGAAAAACTTAAAGTAGAACAGATACCGGCAGACATCGGCTCCGAAATCACCCTGGATCAAGTGCTCGCAGTGGGCGCTGGCGAAACCATCAAATTTGGTGCGCCGCTGGTTCAAGGTGCTACGGTGCTGGCTACGGTAGTGGCGCACGGTCGCCACGACAAGGTGAAGATCTTCAAGATGCGTCGTCGCAAGCACTACCAGAAGCGTCAAGGCCATCGCCAGAACTACACCGAACTGCAGATCGTCTCGATCAACGGCTAATCCCCGCGATCTTTACTACCGAATCAGGAGCATCAAATGGCACACAAAAAAGGCGGCGGTACTACCCGCAACGGCCGTGACTCAGAGTCGAAACGACTTGGCGTGAAAGTCTACGGCGGCCAGGCTATCAACGCAGGCGGCATCATCGTTCGCCAGCGCGGCACCAAGCTGCATGCAGGCGAGAACGTCGGCATGGGCAAGGACCACACCCTGTTCGCGCTCATCGACGGCAAGGTGCAGTTCGCCACCAAGGGTGCAGCCAAGCGTCATGTTGTGACGGTCGTCGCAGCCTGATACAGTCAGGACGCACCTGCGAAAAGGCTCTGCCCACGCAGGGCCTTTTTTCATTGCCGGGCCGGCCTTGAGCGCGGCCCGGGGCAGATCGATCGCCAAGATCCAACAGATTTCAACCACATTCGCGGCATACCATGAAGTTCATTGACGAAGCCAAGATCGAAGTCGTGGCCGGTGACGGCGGCAACGGCGTGGCCTCGTTTTGCCGCGAAAAGTTCCGCCCCTTCGGCGGCCCCGACGGCGGCGATGGCGGCAAGGGCGGCAGCATCTTTGCGATCGCCGATCGCAACATCAACACGCTGGTGGATTACCGCTATGCGAAGCTGCATCGCGCCAAACATGGCGAGAACGGCCGCGGCTCCGATTGCTACGGCAAGGGCGCGGACGATGTCTATTTGCGCATGCCGGTCGGCACGCTGGTCACGGACCTGAACGATGGCGCCATCATCGCCGACCTGACCGAGCACGGTCAGGTTGTGATGCTGGCCAAGGGCGGCGAGGGCGGCTGGGGCAATATCCATTTCAAGTCGTCGACGAACCGCGCACCGCGCCAGAAGACCGACGGCAAGGAAGGCGAGCGCCGCGACCTGCGGCTGGAGCTCAAAGTGCTGGCCGATGTCGGCCTGCTTGGCATGCCGAATGCGGGCAAGTCGACCTTCATCGCGTCGGTATCGAATGCGCGCCCGAAGATCGCCGACTATCCGTTCACCACGTTGCACCCCAATCTCGGCGTCGTGCGCGTCAGCCACGAAAAGAGCTTCGTCATTGCCGACATCCCCGGCCTGATCGAAGGCGCGGCCGATGGTGCGGGCCTGGGCGTGCAGTTCCTGCGGCATTTGCAGCGCACCCGCTTGCTGTTGCACATCGTCGACCTGGCGCCGTTCGACGCGAATGTCGATCCGGTCAAGGAAGCCAAGGCCATCGTCAAGGAACTGAAGAAATACGACGAGACCCTGTTCGAGAAGCCGCGCTGGCTGGTGCTCAACAAGCTCGACATGGTGCCCGAGGGCGAGCGCGAAAAGCGCGTGAAAGACTTCGTCAAACGCTTCGGCTGGAAAGGCCCGGTGTTTCGCATCTCCGGCCTCACGCACGAGGGTTGCGATGACCTCGTCAAGGAAGTTTACGAATACATGGCCACGCTGCGTGAGCAAGAGCAGCGTGAACAGAGCGGCATCGCCGAAGAAGCGGTCAACATCAGCAGCATCGATGTCGATGACCCGCGCTTCAAGTCGCTGGACTAGTCATGCAATCGGTCATCCAGCAGGCGCAGCGCGTCATCGTCAAGGTCGGCTCCTCGCTCGTCACCAATGAGGGCAAGGGGCTGGACCACGGCGCGATCGCCAAATGGGCGGACCAGATCGCGCAGTTGCGCAAGATGGGCAAGCAGGTGGTGCTGGTCAGCTCGGGCGCGATTGCCGAGGGCATGCAGCGCCTCGGTTTTGACAGGCGCCCGACCGGCATCCATGAATTGCAAGCCTGCGCCGCCGTCGGCCAGATGGGCCTCGCGCAGATCTACGAAACCAGCTTCCGCTCGCATGGCTTGCGCACCGCGCAAGTGCTGCTGACGCATGCCGACCTCGCCGATCGCGAGCGCTACCTGAATGCGCGCTCGACACTGTTCACGCTACTGGAGCTGGGCGTGATTACCGTCATCAACGAGAACGACACCGTCGTCACCGACGAAATCAAGTTCGGTGACAACGACACGCTCGGCGCGCTGGTCGCCAACCTGATCGAGGCCGATGCGCTGGTGATCCTGACCGACCAGCGTGGCTTGTATACCGCCGACCCGCGCAAGGACCCGAATGCCGAATTCGTGCATCAGGCCACGGCGGGTGATCCGACGCTCGAAGCGATGGCGGGTGGTGCGGGTACCGGCATCGGCAGCGGCGGCATGTTGACCAAGATCCTGGCGGCGCGTCGTGCGGCCAGCTCCGGTGCGCATACCGTGATCGCCTGGGGCCGGGAAGACAACGTGCTGGTGCGCCTTGCGCGGGGCGAAGCGATCGGCACCCAGCTGGTCGCACAGACGGCGCGCCTGACGGCACGCAAGCAGTGGATGGCCGACCACCTGAAGACGGCCGGACAGCTGGTGCTGGACGCCGGTGCGGTACAGAAGGTCAAGGCCGATGGCAAGTCGTTGCTGCCGATCGGCGTTGTCGAAGTCGGCGGCGAATTCGGTCGCGGCGACGTCGTGACCTGTGTTGATCCCGATGGCCGCGCGATTGCGCGCGGCATCACCAACTATGCGAGCGCCGAAGTGCGCCGCATCCTGCGCAAGCCGTCATCGGAGATCGCAGCGATCCTCGGCTACATGGATGAGGAAGAGTTGATCCACCGCGACAACCTGGTGCTGCTTTGAGTGCGCATCGTAACGGGCAACAGGCATAAAAAACGCCGGCGCTTGCCGGCGTTTGCCTTCGGGGCTGGTTTTGCCGCCGCTGGCTGCAGATGAAATGGCCTGCCGCTCAGCTGGCGTCGACCGGACCTTCCGTCGCAGGCGGTGCCAGCGTGTCAGGCGCGTCCTCTGCAGTCGGTGAGGCGCCAACGGCGTCCTTGGCAGGTGCCGGCTTGCCCGGACCGCGCCGGCGCTGTTGGCCGCCCGGTCTGGTCAGGAAGCGCGACAGCTCCTGCAATGCCTTCATGTAGACATCGCGCTTGAACTCGATCACGACATCCATGGGTACCCAGTAGTCGTGCCAGCGCCACGCGTCGAACTCGGGATGCTCGGAGATGCGCAGGTTCACATCGCAGTCGCGACCGACCATGCGCAACAGGAACCAGATTTGTTTCTGGCCACGATAGTGGCCACGGATCTCGCGCTTGATGAAATGGTCGGGCACCTCATAGCGCAGCCAGTCGCGGGTGCGGCCGATGATCTTCACGTGCTCGGCACGCAAGCCGACCTCTTCTTCCAGCTCGCGAAACATCGCCTGCTCCGGCGTCTCGCCGTGCTTGATGCCGCCTTGCGGAAATTGCCACGAATGTTCGCGTACCCGCTTGCCCCACCAGACTTCATTGTTCTGGTTGAGCAGGATGATGCCGACGTTCGGGCGGAAGCCTTCACGGTCCAGCATGATGCACCTCGAATTTTCTGCGGGCTGGGCCGGCGGCCGCACGGACGGGCGGGGCAGGGGCCCGGACAATGACTCCGGGCGGCTGTCTCCTCGCTGGGGTAGTGCGTTCCGCGGGCGCAGACCCACGAATACTTTAAAATTGGGTCGATTATAACCCTCACTTTTCGAAGATTTCTTTTCATGCGCGCCTCCCGATTTTTCATTTCCACCCTCAAGGAAGCCCCGTCCGACGCCGAGATCGTCAGCCACAAGCTGATGATGCGCGCCGGGATGATCAAGCGGCTGGGGGCGGGCATCTACAACTACATGCCCATGGGCCTGCGCGTGATCCGCAAGGTGGAGAACATCGTGCGCGAAGAGATGGACCGCGCCGGCGCCATCGAGCTGCTGATGCCGCTGGTGCAGCCGGCCGAGCTGTGGCAGGAAACCGGCCGCTGGGACAAGATGGGTCCCGAGCTGCTGCGTCTTGAAGATCGCCACGGCCGCGAGTTCGCATTTCAGCCGACGTCCGAAGAAGTGGTGACCGACATCGCGCGCAGCGAAATCAAGTCCTACCGCCAGCTGCCGGTCAACTTCTATCACATCCAGACCAAGTTCCGTGACGAGCGCCGCCCGCGCTTCGGCCTGATGCGCGGCCGTGAATTCACGATGAAGGATGCGTACTCGTTCGACCGTGACGTTGACGGCCTGAAGCAGTCCTACGCGTTGATGGTCGACGCCTACACCCGCATCTTCAACCGCTTCGGCCTGGACTTCCGCGCGGTAGCCGCCGACAACGGCGCCATCGGCGGCTCCGGCTCACAGGAATTCCACGTCATCGCCGACACCGGCGAAGATGCGCTGGTCTACTGCCCGACCTCGGACTACGCTGCCAACATGGAAGCGGCCGAGGCGCTGGCACCGGCCGAGGTGCGCAAGGCTGCGTCGCAGCCGCTGACCAAGACCGCGACCCCGGGCAAGCAGCGCTGCGAAGATGTCGCCACACTGCTTGGCCTGACGCTGAAGCAGACCGTGAAATCCATCGTGCTGTCGGTGGAAAAGGAAGAAGGCCAGCGCGAGATCTGGCTGCTGTTGCTGCGCGGCGACCACGAGCTCAACGAGGTCAAGGCCGGCAAGCTGCCCGGCATGGGGCCGTACCGCTTCGCCAGCGACAACGAAATCGCCGATACCTTCGGCTGCAAGCCGGGCTACCTCGGCCCGATCGGCATCCCGGCATCGGTGAAGGTCGTGGCCGATCGCACCGTGGCCGCGATGAGCGATTTCGTCTGCGGCGCCAACGAGGCAGATTTCCACTACACCGGCGCCAACTGGGGCCGCGACCTGCCTGAGCCGCTGGTGGCCGACATCCGCAACGTGGTCGCCGGCGATCCCTCGCCGGATGGCAAGGGCGTGCTCGAGGTTCAGCGCGGCATCGAGGTCGGCCATGTGTTCCAGCTGGGCACCCGCTACTCGGAAGACATGAAAGCGACCTACCTCGACGAGAAGGGCCAGCCGCAACTGATGCAGATGGGCTGCTACGGCATCGGCGTTACCCGCATCCTGGGCGCCGCGATCGAGCAGAACTATGATGCCAAGGGCATCATCTGGCCGGCCGCGATCGCGCCGTTCGAGGTGGTGCTGTGCCCAATGGGCCTGGACCGCAGCGAAGCCGTCAAGGAGGCCACGGAGGCGCTTTATGGGGCGCTGCAGGCCGCCGGCATCGACGTGATCCTCGACGACCGTGGCGAGCGCCCGGGCGCGATGTTCGCCGACTGGGAGCTGATCGGCGTGCCGCACCGCGTCGTTATCGGTGACCGCGGCCTGAAGGACGGCAACCTCGAATACCAGGGCCGCCGCGACGAGGCGGCCACCACCGTGCCGAAGGACGGCATGCTCGCCTTCCTGCAGGCGAAGCTGCAAGGCTGAACCCCATGAAACTGCGCCAGACGCCGCGGTGGCTTTTGCTGTCGGCAGCGCTGGCGCTGTCCCCGCTGCCGGCGCTGGCCGGCAACCAGAAAGAAGAAGCACTTGCCGACGCTGTTCGCGTTGCGCTGTCGCGAGCCATCACCGACCCGCGCCCGCCGGCGCTCCGTTTCGCCAGCGACGACGAGCGGCTGCTCTGGCAGCGCTGGTTCGATGCCATGTCGCGCCGCCTGCACCCGCGCATGCCGGACGCGATGGTGCGCAGCGAATTCCTGCAGACCCTGTGGTACGAGTCGCGCCGGGCAGGGCTGGAGCCGGCGCTGGTGCTGGGCCTGATCCAGGTCGAATCCGGTTTCCGCAAGTACGCGATCTCGAAGGCGGGTGCGCGCGGCTACATGCAGGTGATGCCGTTCTGGACCAGCGTCATCGGCGATGGCCAGCCGGCGCGACTGTTCCACATGCAGACTAACCTGCGCTATGGCTGCTCGATACTGCGCATGTACATCGACAGGGAAAGCGGCGACCTCTTCCTCGCGCTCGGTCGCTACAATGGCAGCAGGGGCCAGCCTGAATATCCGAACGCCGTGCGCGCGGCCTGGAAGCGCTGGGAGCACCGATGAAGGAGAAGGCAATGAAGAAAACGATTGACCAAGCCATGAACAAAGCCGGCGCCATGCCAGCCCTGCTGCTGGCGCTCACGCTGACGCTGGGAGATGGTTTGCCGGTGGCCTCCGCGCGCATCATGGAAACCACGCCCGCCGCGAACCAGGAAGACGCCGACTTCGCCGCCGGCAAGAAGGCGGTCGAGCGCAAAGATTGGAAGGGCGCCGTCGATGCGCTGAACAAGGCGCTGCAGCGGCTGCCCGAGAACGCCGACCTGCATAACCTGCTCGGTTACTCGTATCGCCACCTGAACGACCTCGATAATTCGTTCAGGCATTACAAGGAAGCGCTGCGCATCGATCCGAAACATCGTGGCGCGCACGAGTACATCGGCCAGGCCTACCTGAAGGCCAACCAGCCCGAGAAGGCAGCCGAACACCTGGCGGAGCTGGAGAAACTGTGCGGGAAGAATTGCGAGGAGTACCGCGATCTGGCGAAGGCGATCGCCAGTTACAACAAGCAGAGGTGACCGCGAACGCAGAAACAAAAACGCCCGCATCGTTGCGGGCGTTTTTGTTTGGCACCTGCTGATTACTTCAAGTGGCCAGAGATGAGCTTGGTCATCTCGAACATCGAGACAGTCTTCTTGCCGCCGAAAACGGCTTTCAGCTTGTCGTCTGCGTTGATGTTGCGCTTGTTCACGGCGTCTTGCAGCTTGTGCTTCTTGATGTAGTCCCAGACCTTTTTGGTCACATCGGTACGCGGCAGCGGGTTCGAACCAACGACGGCAGCCAGGACGGCGGACGGGGTCATCGGCTTCATGAAGGCTGCGTTCGGCTTGCGAGCAGTCTTGGTCTTCTTGGCTGCGGCTTTCTTGGCCGGGGCTTTCTTCGCTACCGCCTTCTTGGCGACGACTTTCTTCGCTGCGGCCTTCTTGGCCGGGGCTTTCTTCGCTACCGCTTTCTTGGCGACGACTTTCTTCGCTGCCGGCTTCTTCGCTGCGACTTTCTTCACTACTGCTTTCTTTGCTGCGGGTTTCTTCGCGGCGGGCTTCTTCTTAGCTGCCGCTTTCTTGGCTGTAGCCATTGTCGAACCTCCTATGCTGTCATGGTGAAAAATTGCGCCAGTTCACGCAGCGCCAATAGTCCTAGGGTTTTGCCCGTGATGCAAGTGTTTTTTGTATGTTTTTCTCGGGTTTTCCCTATGAAAGCGCAGTGCAAATCACTCGCAATCCACGGGTCGGCAGCAGTGAAGGCTTCGTCTCGCGTCAGCGCATGCCGGGCATCATGCCCTTCATCCCGCGCATCATTTTCATCAGGCCACCGCCCTTGAGCTTTTTCATCATGCCCTGCATCTGGTCGAACTGGGCCAGCATGCGGTTGACTTCCTGTACCTGAACCCCGGCGCCGGCCGCGATGCGGCGCTTGCGCGCCGCCTTGATCAGTTCGGGCTTGGCGCGCTCCTGCGGCGTCATCGAATTGATGATGCCCTCCATGCGGCGCACCTGTTTTTCCGCCTGGTCCATCTTGGCGCCCGATGCAGCCTGCTGCAGCTGGGCCGGCAGCTTGTCCATCAGGCCGGACAGGCCGCCCATCTTTTTCATCTGCGACAGCTGGGCCTTGAAGTCGTTGAGGTCGAACTTGCCGCCGCCCTTGATCTTCTGCGCCAGATCCTGCGCAGCGACCATGTCGACGCCCTTTTTCGCCTCTTCGACCAGCGCCAGGATGTCGCCCATGCCGAGGATGCGATTGGCCATGCGCGACGGGTCGAAGGCTTCGAGCCCGTCCAGCTTCTCGGCCACGCCCGCGAATTTCACCGGCTTGCCGGTCACGTGGCGTACCGACAGCGCCGCGCCACCACGCGAGTCACCGTCCAGTTTGGTCAGCACGATGCCGGTCAGCGGCAGTGCATCGTTGAACGCGCGCGCAGTGTTGATCGCATCCTGGCCGAGCATGGCATCGACCACGAACAGAGTCTCGATCGGATTGAGCGCCGCGTGCAGCGCGCCGATCTCCTGCATCATCGCCTCGTCGATGCCGAGGCGGCCGGCGGTATCGACCAGCAGCACGTCGTGGTGGTGCTTCTTCGCCCAATCCAGCGCAGCCAGCGCGATGTCGACCGGCTTGTCAGTCGCCTGCGACGGGAAGAAGTCTGCGCCAACTTGCTCGGTCACTGTCTGCAACTGCGCGATCGCGGCAGGGCGGTAGACGTCGGCCGACACCGTCAGTACTTTTTTCTTCTTCTGTTCCTTCAGGTATTTGGCCAGCTTGCCGACGGTGGTGGTCTTGCCGGCACCTTGCAGGCCGGCCATCAGGATGATCGCCGGCGGCTGAGTCGCGAATGACAGCTGGCTGGCTTCGGCGCCGAGGTCGGCGCCCATCAGCCTGGCCAGTTCGTCATGCACCACGCCGACCAGCGCCTGGCCCGGCGTCAGGGAGCCGATCACTTCCTCGCCCACGGCTTTTTCTTTCACGCGCGCGATGAAGTCGCGCACGGCCGGCAGCGCGACGTCGGCCTCGAGCAGCGCCAGCCGCACTTCGCGCAGCATTTCAGCGGTGTTCGATTCGGTCAGGCGCGCCTCGCCGCGCATGGTCTTGACGACTTTGGAGAGGCGTTGGGTGAGGTTGTTCAGCATGGCTAGGGGATGGCTGGTGATTCAGGTCTTGCAGCGGGGGAAAGGCATGGTGGCGCACAGGGCGGCACCATGATTCTGAGGCAGCGATTCTACTCCAGTCACCCCTGTGCAAGGGATTTGCCGCAGAGGGCTTGGTGTAAACTAAAACGATGCAACTCCTTACCATCCACGCCGCCGGCCTGCTGTACATCATTTGCGCGCTGCTGCCTGAGCAGCGTCATCGCGTCATCGCCATCGGTACCTTGCTGGCGTGGGTGATGCACGGCGCGTCGCTGGTGATGGGCAGCGTCGGCCCTGATTTCCTGCGCTTCGGTTTTGCCGTGATGCTGTCGGCCGCGATGTGGCTGACCGTCGGGGCCTACTGGATCGAAAACATCAATGTCGCCGTCGACGGCCTGCGCCGGCTGGTGTTGCCGGTGGCGGCCGCGTCCCTCGTGCTGCCGGTACTGTTCCCGGGCAGCCTGGTGCCGCTGGCCGGAAAATCACCGCTTTTCGCGTGGCACATTGCCATGTCCACCCTGGCCTACGGCTCGCTGACGATCGCTGCCTTCCATGCGGTGGTGATGGCGATGCAGGAGTCTCGCCTGCATTCGCTGGCCGTCGCGTCGGGGCGCAGTCACTGGCTGGGCCAGATCGTCGACCGACTGCCAGCGCTGCTGACCATGGAACGCCTGCTGTTCCGCCTGATCGGCATTGGCTTCGTGCTGCTGACTGCCACGGTGCTGTCTGGCGTGTTCTTCTCGGAAGAATTGTTCGGCAAGCCTTTCCGCCTTGAGCACAAGACCGTGTTCACGCTGCTGTCGTGGGTGCTGTTCGGCGCGCTGCTGGCCGGCCGTTACTGGCGCGGCTGGCGCGGCAGGACGGCCTTGTCGTTCACGCTGTCCGGTTTCGCCACCTTGTTGCTGGCCTATGTCGGCAGCCGTTTCGTGATGGAAGTCGTGCTGCATCGGGGTGTCGTTTGAAGTACCTGATCTGGGCGGTTATCCTCTACTTCGCGTGGCGTTGGTACCTGGCATCGAAGGAAACGGCGTCCAGCGATGACGACGGACGTGCGGCAGGGCCGACCTCCGGTGCCGCATCGGCCGCTGCCGGCGAGGGTGCGGTCGAAAAAATGGTGGCTTGCGCCCACTGCGGCATCCACCTGCCCTTGTCCGAGGCGCTGACGGGCGCTGACCATCGCCACTACTGCTGCGAAGAGCATCGCGCGCTGCACGCCGCTTCCTGAGTTCCCGCCATGATACGGTCGGCAGACCGTTGTGATTTCAGCGTGCCGGCTTGGCTGTCGCCGGGCCTTTGCGTAGGCTTGCGACGTCATTTGCCGTTCCCGCCATCGCGCCATGCACGCTCCACTGAATCCGTTCCGGCCAGCGCCGACATTCCGACTGCTCGGCCAATCGCCGTGCATGGTCGCGCTGCGCGAGCGCATCCTGCGGCTGGCCTGCAGCGATGCGCCGGTCGCCATCGTCGGCGAGTCCGGCAGCGGCAAGGAGCTGGCTGCGCGCGACTTGCATTCACACAGTGCGCGCGGCAGCCATCCGTTCGTCGCGGTGAACTGCGGCGCGATACCGGAGGCCTTGATGGAGTCCGAATTCTTTGGCCACCGGCGCGGGGCGTTCACCGGCGCCCATGAAGAGCGCGCAGGCTTCTTCCAGGCCGCGCATCTTGGCACGCTGTTTCTGGATGAGGTGGCTGAGCTGCCGGCGGCGATGCAGGTCAAGCTGCTGCGTGCGATACAGGAAGGGGTGGTGCGCAAGCTGGGATCGACACGCGAAGATAAGGTCGATGTCCGTATCGTGTCAGCGACCCATCGCGACCTCGCGGCCGAAGTCAGGGCGGGGCGCTTTCGGCAAGACCTTTACTTTCGCTTGCAGGTGATCGAGCTCCAGGTACCGTCGCTGCGGGAGCGGCGCGAAGACATTCCCTTGCTGTGCGAGGCCATTCTCGACCGGCTGCTGCGCGGCCGGCGTGCGCCGCCCGTGTCGGCAGATGCGCAGCGCTGGCTGCAGGCGCGAGCTTTTCCGGGCAATGTGCGCGAGCTCGAGAATGTGCTGGAGCGCGCGTTGGCCAACGATGCCGATGCCGAGATCGGTATCGACGACCTGCAGACTGAGCTGTCGTGGCCGCTAGCTGATGGCGATGCAGCGGGGCAGGGCAGGGCGTCGCAGTTGCCTTTGTCGCTGCCCGATCACCTGGCGACCGTGGAGCGCACGCTGATCTGCACGGCACTGCGCGAAGGGCACTACAACCGCCGCCGCGCCGCGCAGCGTCTTGGGATAAGCTTGCGCCAATTACGGTACCGGATGCAGCGACTGGCGATCAATGAAGACTGAGGGCAAGGCAGGACAGGCAATGGCGACGAGCACCGACGCATGGTCCATCGACGACGCTGGCTGGTGCCGCGGTATCGCGCGCAGCGATTGCAGCAACTTCGACCCTCGCCCCGGCGACACCGAGATCAGCCTGCTCGTCATCCACAACATCAGCCTGCCACCGAATGTCTATGGCGGCCATTTCGTCGAGGATCTGTTTGCCAACCGGCTCGATTGCGACGCACATCCGTATTTCGACCAGCTGCGCGGCCTGAAAGTATCTGCGCATTTTTTCATCAGGCGCGATGGCGGCGTCGTGCAGTTCGTCCCAACCACCGAGCGCGCCTGGCATGCAGGCTTGTCAAATTTCAAAGGCCGCGAGCGCTGCAATGATTTTTCGATCGGTATCGAACTCGAAGGCAGTGATGTCGATGCGTTTTGCGATGCTCAATACACAACGCTTGCGGTTTTGGCGGCCGCGATCGCCGACCGCCACCCGATTTCCGACATCACTGGTCACGAAAATATTGCGCCCGGTCGCAAGACCGACCCCGGCCCGCATTTTGACTGGGTGCGCTTTCGCCATGATTTTGAAGGCATTTTTTTGCGCGCCGGCGAAGTGACTTTTCCGTCCTGAAAAGCCTACGAAATTCCTACCTGCGTCAAGCTTCCCAAGCGTAAAAAACCATTTGCATGTTGCCTAAGTGGGCACTAGAATTAGTGCTCGCCTCTACAAAATCGACTAGATATAGTGGCTGAGCGACTCAATTGATCTGGCCAAGCACCACAAGTGCGAATCGTTAACTGATGTTAAAAATTCGATGGTTTTCGGGCTTGGCCAGAGCCCATCGGCGGTAAATCTTTTCCGGTTCGTGCCAGCGCAATGATGCGCGCGGCATGCCAGCCGGAGAGCCATACAACAAGGTGCCGGCGCAGACTCCGGCAAAGACATAACAGGGCAATTACGCCCATAGCATCACCATTCGGGAGGCGCAGTGCAGACCAGTCAGGAATATTCAAGCAAGACCAGCCACGAATTTGGCGCCGCCCCCGTGGTGTCCGCGCTGTCGCCGTCGACCGCGGCAGCCACCGCTGGCCTGGCTGACTACAAGATCATCCGCCGCAACGGCGCGGTAGTGAACTTCGAGCCGTCCAAGATTTCGATCGCGATGACCAAGGCCTTCCTCGCCGTGAATGGCGGGCAGGGCGCTGCGTCCGCGCGCGTGCGCGAGCTGGTCGAGCAACTGACCCAGATGGTCGTGGGCGCGCTGATGCGCCGCCTGCCGGCCGGCGGCACGTTCCATATCGAAGACGTGCAAGATCAGGTCGAACTGGCGCTGATGCGCTCCGGCGAGCACGATGTCGCCCGTTCCTACGTGCTGTATCGCGCCAAGCGCATGGAAGAGCGCGCGCAGCAGCAGGCTTCGCGTGCCGCCACCGCGCCCGAGCACACGATCCAGATCAATGTCGATGGCCAGCTGGTGGCGCTTGACCACGACAAGCTTGCCAAGATGATTTCGTCGGCCTGCATCGGGCTGGAGAAGCACGTCGACGCCGACGCGATCCTGCACGAAACCGTGCGCAACCTGTACGACGGCGTGCCGGTCGAGGAACTGTACAAGTCCGCCATCCTGGCTGCCCGCGCGCTGATGGAAAAGGACCCGGCCTACAGCACCGTGACGGCCCGCCTGCTGATGCACACCATCCGCAAGGAAGTGTTCGGCCAGGAAGTCGCGCAGGCTGACGCCCGCGAGCATTACCTCGATTACTTCCCGCGCTTCATCAAGAAGGGTATCGACGCCGACCTGCTGGACGCCAAGCTGGGTCAGTTCGACCTGAAGCGGCTGGCCGATGCGCTGGTCCCCGAGCGTGACCTGCAGTTCGGCTACCTCGGCCTGCAAACCCTGTACGACCGCTACTTCCTGCACATCCAGGGCACCCGCATCGAGATGCCGCAGGCGTTCTACATGCGCGTCGCGATGGGGCTGGCGCTCAACGAAATCGACCGCGAAGCGCGCGCCATCGAGTTCTACAACCTGCTGTCGAGCTTCGACTTCATGAGCTCGACCCCGACCCTGTTCAACTCGGGCACCCAGCGTTCGCAGCTGTCGTCGTGCTACCTGACCACCGTGTCGGATGACCTCGACGGCATCTACGAAGCCATCAAGGAAAACGCACTGCTGGCCAAATATGCCGGTGGCCTCGGCAATGACTGGACCCCGGTGCGCGCGCTCGGCGCCCACATCAAGGGCACCAACGGCAAGTCGCAAGGCGTGGTCCCGTTCCTGAAAGTGGTGAATGACACCGCGGTCGCGGTCAATCAGGGCGGCAAGCGCAAGGGCGCGGTTTGCGCCTACCTGGAAACCTGGCACATGGACATCGAGGAATTCCTCGATCTGCGCAAGAACACCGGCGACGACCGCCGCCGCACGCACGACATGAACACCGCGAACTGGATCCCGGACCTGTTCATGAAGCGCGTGATGGAAAAGGGCGAATGGACCCTGTTCTCGCCGTCCGACGTCAAGGATCTGCACGACAAGTTCGGCAAGGACTTTGAGCAAGCCTACCTGGCCTACGAGGCCAAGACCGTGTCGGGCGAGCTGAAGCTGTATAAGCGCATCCAGGCACTGGATCTGTGGCGCAAGATGCTGTCGATGCTGTTCGAGACCGGCCACCCGTGGATCACCTTCAAGGATCCGTGCAACATCCGCTCGCCGCAGCAGCACGTCGGCGTCGTGCACAGCTCCAACCTGTGCACCGAGATCACGCTCAACACCAATGATTCCGAGATCGCGGTCTGCAACCTGGGCTCGGTCAATCTGCCGGCCCACATGAAGGACGGCCAGCTGGACCGCGCCAAGCTGGAAAAGACCATCCGCACCGCGATGCGCATGCTCGACAATGTCATCGACATCAACTACTACGCGGTCAAGAAGGCGCGTGATTCCAACCTGCGTCATCGTCCGGTCGGTATGGGCATCATGGGCTTCCAGGATTGCCTGCACATCATGCGCCTGCCGTACGCGTCGAAAGAAGCGGTCGAGTTCGCCGATCGTTCGATGGAAGCCGTTTGCTACTACGCCTACCTGGCCTCGAGCGAACTGGCCGAAGAGCGCGGCACCTACAGCTCCTACCGGGGATCGCTGTGGGACCGCGGCATCCTGCCGCAGGACAGCCTGAAGCTGCTGGCCGAGGAACGCGGCGGCTACCTGGAAGTCGACACCACCGAGACGCTGGACTGGTCGCTGCTGCGCGAGCGCATCAAGCGCTACGGCATGCGCAACTCGAACTGCGTGGCGATTGCCCCGACGGCAACGATCTCGAACATCATCGGCGTGTCGGCCTGCATCGAGCCGACCTACCAGAACCTGTACGTGAAATCGAACCTGTCGGGCGAATTCACCGAAATCAACGAATACCTGGTGCGCGACCTGAAGGCGCGTGGCCTGTGGGACGAAGTGATGGTCGCCGATCTGAAGTATTTCGACGGCAGCCTGGCCCGGATCGACCGCATCCCGCAAGACCTGCGCGACCTGTATGCAACGGCTTTCGAGGTCGATCCGTCGTGGCTGGTCGAGGCGGCATCGCGTCGCCAGAAGTGGATCGACCAGGCCCAGTCGCTGAATATCTACATGGCCGGCGCATCGGGCAAGAAGCTGGACGAGACCTACAAGCTGGCCTGGCTGCGCGGCCTGAAGACCACCTACTACCTGCGCACCATCGGCGCCACCCATGCCGAGAAGTCGACCACCAAGGCCGGCGCGCTGAACGCAGTGTCGGCCGACATGTCGGGCGCAGCAGCTGCTGCAGCGCCGGCAGCGGCGCCGGTGGCGGCGGCTTCGGCGGACACCGAAGGACCGGCCTGCTACCTGCGTCCGGGCGACCCGGGTTTCGACGAGTGCGAGGCCTGCCAGTAAAAATGCGCAGGCCACTGCGGGCCGCTGCGATCGGGACAAGCGTTCGATCAAGCCGGCCCGCAGATAAAGAACTACGCTTGCATCAGCGAGCAAGGATCGCGATCAGCGAGACAGTCGCGGCCCCGGCCGCGGCGCCCCACAGACAAGCAAGACACTAGCAACAAAGGACAAACCACATGCTCTCCTGGGATGACGAACCCGCAGCGCCGCGCGCTGCCCAGCCCCGTCCGCAACTGCAGGCGGTGCCGGCGCCGGCACCGAATCCGCCCCTGGCCACCCACCCCGATATCGCGCTCGAGCCGGGCATCCTGGCCCGCCCGGCGCCGTCGGCCCCGGCCGATACCAGCGCCCGCGTGCAGGCGGTCGACAAGCGCATCATCAACGGCACCACCGACGTCAACCAGCTGGTGCCGTTCAAGTACAAGTGGGCCTGGGACAAGTACCTTGCCGGCTGCGCGAACCACTGGATGCCGCAAGAGATCAACATGCAGCGCGACATCGAGCTGTGGAAGAACCCGAACGGCCTGACCGAAGATGAACGTCGTCTGGTCAAGCGCAACCTTGGCTTCTTCGTGACCGCCGACTCGCTGGCCGCCAACAATATCGTGCTGGGCACTTACCGCTTCATCACCGCGCCCGAGTGCCGCCAGTACCTGCTGCGCCAGGCTTTCGAAGAGGCGATCCATACCCACGCCTACCAGTACATCGTCGAGTCTCTGGGCCTGGACGAGTCCGAGATCTTCAACGCCTACCACGAGGTGGCGTCGATTCGCGACAAGGACGAGTTCCTGATCCCCTTCATCAATACGCTGACCGATCCGTCCTTCAAGACCGGTACGCCGGAAGCGGACCAGCAGCTGCTGAAGTCCCTGATCGTTTTCGCGTGCCTGATGGAAGGCCTGTTCTTCTATGTCGGCTTCACGCAGATCCTGGCGCTGGGTCGCCAGAACAAGATGGTGGGCGCCGCCGAGCAGTACCAGTACATCCTGCGCGACGAGTCCATGCACTGCAATTTCGGGATCGATCTGATCAACACCATCAAGCTGGAGAACCCGCACCTGTGGACGCCAGCCTTCAAGGAAGAGATTAAATCGTTGTTTTTGCACGCGGTGGAGTTGGAATATCGCTACGCTGAGGATACAATGCCGCGTGGCGTGCTCGGCTTGAATGCTCCGATGTTCAAGAGCTACCTTCGCTTCATCGCGAATCGCCGTGCACAGCAGATTGGTCTGGAGACGCTGTACCCGCAGGAAGAGAACCCCTTCCCGTGGATGAGCGAGATGATCGACCTGAAGAAGGAGCGCAACTTCTTCGAGACGCGAGTCATCGAGTACCAGACCGGTGGCGCGCTCAGCTGGGAGTGATTCTGGCAGCGCCCGACAGATTGGAAGGCGACCGATAAAGCGGTCGTCACGCAGAAGGGCCGGATGGTGAGCTGGACAACAAGCCGCCGCCGGATCGGAAGGCAGCAGGAAAGGCGACAGCCCCAGTTAATGGACAGTACGCGACCTACACCGACTTTTTTGACTACACAGACCCGCCCGGCGACCCCGGGCAAGGCAGCGTATTCTTCGAAAAAAGAGTTGGCCTTTCTGCAAAAGGATACTGACGCCGGCATTCGTGCCGGCGTTTTTTTTGTTCCGGCCAGCGGCGCGTAAGCCCGGGGCGCGGCCCGCGAGGGCCGCAGGAACGCATGAAGAATTAGCTGAAGTGCTGCATCGACGAGGAGATGCAGCAGTTCAGCTGGTGCCGAATTCATTAGCGCAAACAGGGAATCACATTGCTTGCGCCGATGAATAATCCGCCGGCCATCCGGGCCAACCCCGGGGGACGCGGCGGGTTTCCAACTTGTACCTTGTGATACGTGATCACGTGAAGGAGAAAGCAATGGCAACAGCAAAGAAGAAGGTCGCAGCCAAGAAAAAGCCGGCTGCTAAGAAGCCGGTCGCCAAAAAGGCAGCCGCCAAGAAGCCGGTCGCCAAAAAGGCCGTGAAGAAAGTCGCGAAGAAGGCCGTCGCCAAGAAGCCGGCAGCCAAGAAGGCCGTCAAGAAGGTAGCGAAGAAAGCCGCCGCCAAGAAGCCGGTCGCCAAGAAAGCCGCCAAGAAAGCCGTCAAGAAGGCCGTCAAGAAAGTAGCGAAGAAAGCCGTCAAGAAGGTCGCCAAGAAAGCGGCAGCCAAGAAGCCGGCAGCCAAGAAGGTAGCGAAGAAAGCCACCGCCAAGAAGCCGGCCGCCAAGAAAGCTGCCAAGAAGGCCGCGCCGAAAAAAGCTGCCCCGAAAAAGGCCGCTGCAAAAAAAAAAGTAAGTAAGAAGCCTGCTGCAAAGCCGGCAGCCAAGCCTGCTGCGAAGCCGGCCGCCAAACCGGTTGCAAAGCGCGCTGCCAAGCCCGCAGTGAAGCCGGCAGCCAAGCCTGCATCGCCGGCACCGGCAGCATCGGTGAAAACCGTGCTGAGCCCGGCCGCTGCGTGGCCGTTTCCGACCGGCGTCCGTCCGTAACGACGCGGGTTTGGAAGCCGCCAGGCTTTCAGGCAAAATCACCGCTGCTCGCCCTCAGGGCCTGCAGCGGTTTTTTTTGGCAGGCTTTGGCGGGACAGGACGCCGCTGGCTGGGTTGTGCCGCCTCGCCGTACTCCTTGTACTGCCTTCGGCGACGCTTCTTGCCAGCGACACCCTGCTAAAGTCTGCATTCTTCGGGAGCCCGATTGATCTACGCCATCCTCAACCTCATCATCGACACGGCCGCCACGTTACTGGCGAGTCTGCTGCTGTTCCGCTTCTGGATGCAGGCAGTGCGGGTGCGGCCGCCGTTTTCGATGGGGCAGTTCATTTTCCGGATGACCGACTGGATGGTGCTGCCACTGCGGCGCGTGCTGCCGGGCGTGGGCGGTTACGACTGGGCCAGCCTCGTCGGCACGGTGCTGGTGGCGCTCGGCTCGCTGGCCTTCCAGCTCGGGACCCGTTCGGCCTTCGCCGTCGAACCCTGGCTGCTGCTGTCGGTGCTGTCGCTGGTGCACTGGGTCGCGTACGGCTTCATCGGCCTGGTCATCATCGAAGTCATCTTCAGCTGGGTCAATCCGGATGCGCCGCTGGCGCCGATGGTGCGCGGCATGACCGAGCCGCTGCTGCGGCCGTTCCGGCGCGTGTTGCCCTCGATCGGTGGCGTTGATCTGTCACCCATCTTCGCTTTCCTTGCGCTGCGCATCCTGGTCTTCGTGGTCGAAAGCCTGGTGTACAGCGCCTACTGATGTCGCGCGACTGGTGTAGCCGCCATGGCGACGGCTTGCGGATTGCCGTCCATGTGCAGCCGAATGCGTCGGCTTCCGGGGTGGCGGGCGAGGTCGACGGTGCGCTGAGGCTCAAGCTCAAGGCGCCGCCGATCGATGGCAAGGCCAACGAAGCATTGGTGAAGCTGCTGGCCGGCCTGCTGGGGGTGACCAAGCGTGACGTTCAGGTCACGCACGGGCTGACCGGCCGTCAAAAGCTGGTGCTGGTGAAGACTGCCATGACGGTCGACGAGGCACGGGCAGTCTTGCTGGCCGCGCCCCGCTAGCGCATCAGAAGCGGTAGCCGAATTCTTTCTCGAAGCGCTGCTCGATCGCTTCCACCGTCGGCGCATGGTTCTGGCCGCCCTGGCTTTCGATCTTCAGCGCGCCCATCAATGAGGCCAGTCGGCCGATCGTCAGCCAGTCCATGCCGCGCGTCAGGCCAAACAGCATGCCGGCGCGGAAGGCATCGCCGCAACCGGTCGGGTCGACGACATTGGCGACCTTCACCACGGGAATGTCGAACTTGCCGTCGGCGGTGAAAATTTCCGCACCCTGTTCGCCACGCGTCACCACCAGCGCCGATACGCGCTCGGCAATCGCCGGCAGCGACAGCCCGGTGCGCTCGGTCAGTAGCTCGGCTTCGTAATCATTGACGGCCACATAGGTCGCCATATCGATGAACTGCTTGAGCTCGTCGCCGCTGAACATCGGCAGGCCCTGGCCCGGATCGAAGATGAACGGGATGCCCAATGCGGCACAGTCACGTGCGTGCTCGACCATGCCGTCGCGGCCGTCCGGCGCGATGATGGCCAGCTTCACGTCGCCGGCATCCTTCACCTTGTTGTGATGGGAGTTCGACATCGCACCGGGATGGAAGGCGGTGATCTGGTTGTTATCGGCGTCGGTCGTGATGAAGGCTTGCGCGGTGTACGCATCGTCATACGCGCGGATGCAGCGGGTCGCGATGCCTTGCTTGTTCAGTCGCTCGATATAGGGCGCACCGTCCTGGCCGACGGTGGCCATGATCAGCGGATCGCCGCCCAGCAGCTTCAGGTTGTATGCAATATTGCCCGCACAGCCGCCGTACTCGCGGCGAATGCCCGGCACCAGGAAGGCCACATTGATCTTGTGCAGCTGGTCGGCCAGCAACGCCTCCGAGAACTTTCCGTGAAACGACATGATGGTGTCGAACGCGAGGGAGCCGCAAATCAGTGAAGTCATCAGGTTCTCCGGGAAGCGGCCGGCAGGCCGCTGGATTTGTTAGGGGAAGGGTGAGTGTAAGAGGCGCCGGTCGGCCGGAACGCGCCTGGCCGCGGCTCGGTGATGGATCAATGGTAGAAGAGGGTCAGGTCGAAGCCGGCCGGCGGGTCGCCGGCGAGGTCGAACAGGATGTGCACTTCGCGCTCCGAATGGGCGGGCAGGCCGTTCGTGATCTCGTCTCTGGTCGCATACAGCGTTGGCAGGAAAGCCTTGCGCACCAAAGGCCGGCCTTCTTCGTTCTTCATTTGCAGATCCAGCGTCGGCAGCGCTTGCACGGTGTCGCCCTGGTTGCGGATCAGTGCGGTCAGCTGGAAGCGGCCGGAGCCTTCGCCGATGGCGTCCAGCCGGCTCGACATCAGCGACAGTTGGTCGATTTCCATCGGTAACTTGATCAGGCAGCCGATGTGATTGCAGGCGGCGCGCAGGTAGGGCGCGGCTTGCGGCGAGCGGGCTGCGATCTCGTTGCGGAAGTAGAAGGCCAGTTGCGCGGCCAGCGCCAACAGCAATAACGGAATGGCGATCCACAGCAGGATTTTCCAGAGTCGCGCGCGACGCTCGCGCTGGTGCCCCTGCTGCACGAAGGCTGGCTCGCGGATCTCGTCCATCGGATCGCCATCATCACGGGCATCACGATCGCCGCCATGATGGCGCGGGCGCTCGTCCGCGTGCAATGGCGGCAAGCCGTTCTTCGGGTCATGGGCGAGCTCGGCATCGTCTTCGTCATGGCCGGCCGCAGGGTGCATCGGGCTGCCCAGTTCTTCCTGCGGCGAGCCTGCCGGCTTGGCCCAGGGCTTGGCTTGCAGGTCAGCGATCGCGCGCGACAGCGCGTCGAGCTCGGCCTGCATGTTGGACGGCGACGGCGCCTGCGTGCCGCGCAGCGAGCCGAAGTCGATCAGCGTCATGCGGTCGGCAATGTCCTGCCCTGCCGGCGGCGGCGTCAGCGCGAAATCCTGGTCAGGCTCGTATTCGAAGACGGTATCGATGCCGTTGAAGATTTCGCGGCAAGTGCCGCAGCGGACCATGCCCTCGCGCAGCTCGAGCTGCTGCATCGTCACGCGGAACGAGGTCTGGCAATGCGGGCAGCGAGTGGCGAGCTGTTGGGCTTCCATGGGGGCTTTCAGTTGTCGAGCCGGCCCGCCAGGGCGACCCAGCCATCGCGCTCGGCCCAGACCGACAGGCGGATGCGGGAAGCATAAGCGGCGATGACTTCATCGGCCTGCCGGGCCAGTACGCCGGACAGCACCAGCGCGCCACCCGCCTTCACGCGGCCGCACAGCATCGGCGCCATCAGCTTCAGCGGGCCGGACAGGATGTTGGCCGCCACCACGTCATATACGGTATCGGGACGGACGCTGCCGAAATCTTCCGGCTCAAAGTAAGCAGTGTTGCAGTGGTTGCGTTCGGCATTGTCGCGCGCCGACACGATCGCCTGCGGATCGATGTCCACCCCTTCGACGGGCGATGCGCCCAGCTTTTCGGCCAGCATCGCGAGGATGCCCGAGCCGCAACCGTAGTCGAGCAGCGATTCGCCGGCCTTCACGTTCTTTTCCAGCCATTCCATGCACAGGCGCGTGGTCGGGTGGCTGCCGGTACCGAAGGCCAGTCCCGGATCCAGTTCCAGCACCAGTGCATCAGGCTCGGGCGCGTCATGCCAGCTTGGCACGACCCAGATGCGCTCGCCGATATGGATGGGCTCGAATTGGGATTGGGTGACTCGCACCCAGTCCTGCTCGGCGACTTCGCGCAAGCTGAACGGCAGTTCGGGCAGTTCGCAGGCCGTGCAGGCTTCGCTGACCAAGGCCGCCGTATCGGCGTCGGCATCAACCAGCGCCACCACGCGGCTGCGCTCCCACGCATGCTGCTCGGGTTCCATGCCGGGCTCGCCAAACAGCGGGCGTTCCGCGTCGGTGCCTTCGTCGGCATCCTCGACGGAGACCGACAGCGCGCCGGCCTCCATCAGCGCATCCGACATCAGCTCGGCCTGGTCGCGTGGGACTTCAATGACGATTTCATTCCAGCTCATGCTGCCGGCGGCTCCTTATTGACCGGTGTGCTTCTTGTTGGCCAGCTTGTGCTCGAGGTAGTGGATGTTGGTGCCACCCTCGGCAAAGCGACCGTCGGTCATCAGCTCGCGGTGCAGCGGGATGTTGGTCAGGATGCCCTCGACCGCCATCTCCGACAGCGCGATCTGCATGCGGCTGATCGCCTGCTCGCGGGTCGCGCCATAGGCGATCACCTTGCCGACCATCGAGTCGTAATGCGGCGGCACGTAGTAGCCCGCATAGGCGTGCGAATCAACCCGGATGCCGGGGCCGCCCGGTGTATGCCAGGCGGTGATGCGGCCCGGCGACGGGGTGAACTTGTACGGATCTTCGGCGTTGATGCGGCATTCGATCGCATGGCCCTTGAGCACGATGTCGCGCTGGCGGAAGCGCAGCTTCTCGCCGAAGGCAATGCGGATCTGCTCTTGCACGAGGTCGACGCCGGTGATCATTTCCGTGACCGGGTGCTCAACCTGGATGCGGGTGTTCATCTCGATGAAGTAGAACTCGCCGTTCTCATACAGGAATTCGAAGGTGCCAGCGCCGCGGTAGCCAATCTTGCGGCAGGCTTCGGCGCAGCGGTCGCCGATCTTCTCGATCAGCTTGCGCGGGATGCCCGGCGCCGGTGCTTCTTCGATCACTTTCTGGTGGCGGCGCTGCATCGAGCAGTCGCGCTCACCGAGCCAGATCGCATTCTTGTGCTCGTCGGCCAGCACCTGGATTTCCACGTGGCGCGGATTTTCCAGATACTTCTCCATATAGACCTCGGGGTTGCCGAAGGCGGCGCCGGCCTCGGTTTTGGTCATGGTGACGGCGTTCAGCAGCGCCGCTTCGGTATGTACCACGCGCATGCCGCGACCGCCACCCCCACCAGCAGCCTTGATGATGACCGGGTAGCCAATGCGACGCGCGGTCTGCACGATGGCCTTCGGGTCGTCCGGCAGCGCGCCTTCGGAACCGGGCACGCAAGGGACGCCGGCCTTGATCATCGCCTGCTTCGCGGACACCTTGTCGCCCATCATGCGGATCGAGTCCGAGCGCGGGCCGATGAACACGAAGCCCGATTGCTCGACGCGCTCGGCGAAGTCGGCGTTCTCGGACAGGAAGCCATAGCCCGGGTGGATTGCTTCAGCGTCCGTCACTTCGGCCGCGCTGATGATGGCCGGCATCGACAAGTAGCTTTGCGCCGACGGCGCCGGCCCGATACAGACGGACTCGTCAGCCAGCTTCACATATTTCGCCTCGCGGTCGGCCTCGGAATGCACGACCACGGTCTTGATGCCCATCTCGCGGCACGCGCGCTGGATGCGCAAGGCGATTTCGCCGCGGTTGGCGATCAGGATTTTTTCAAACATGGGTGGTCTCCGCGGCGAAATCGCCTTCGCAGCCTTCGGCAGCAGTGCAATTTAACTTCGTTACTGCGCCGCTGCGCGGCTGGTCGCCGCGGTTGGCAATGAGGATTTTTTCGAACATATCTTTAATGCTTTCTCAATGGAGCAAAGCGTCAGCGGCGCTGGCGTCGGCAAGCCCGTGGGCCTCGCCGCCAAGCGCCGCAGTTTCGCAAGCGCTTCTTAAGACGCTAGGTCCCGGCTTGCGCCGGGATCCGGTTGGCTTGACTGACGGGCATGGCCCGGACAGCGGTGTTTTGAGGAAGCTATCAACCAATGATGAACAGCGGCTGGCCGAATTCGACCGGCTGGCCATTCTCGACGAGGATCTGCTTGATCGTGCCGGTGGCATCAGCGTCGATTTCGTTGAGCAGCTTCATCGCTTCGATGATGCACAAGGTATCGCCTTCTTTCACACTCGCGCCGATGTCGACGAATGGTGCCGAGCCGGGAGCAGACGAACGATAGAAGGTGCCGACCATGGGCGACTTGACCACATGGCCTGCCGGCGCTTCGGCCGCTGCGGGTTCGGCAGCCGGTGCTGCGACGGCTGCCGGGGCGGCGGTAGGTGCGACCGGTGCGGCCACGGCCGGCGCCGGCGCGGCGGCCGGCATCATCACGACCTGGCTGTGGCTGGCGGCGGCGCCCGACTTGACGATGCGGACCTTGCTTTCGCCCTCGGTGACTTCCAGTTCCGAGATATCGGACTCGGCCACGAGGTCAATCAGGGTTTTGAGTTTTCTTAAATCCATTGAGATCTGCCTGCAAGGTTGATAAGGAGGCAGTCGCCGCGTGGGTGCTGGCGCCTGCCGGTTGAATACAGTTACAGCGCTTAAAGCTTGTTCAGCGCGAAGGCGATCGCGTAACGATACCCGTCCACGCCGAATCCGCACACCACGCCGGTTGCGATGTCCGACAGGTAGGAATGGTGACGGAAGCTTTCACGTTTGTGGATGTTTGAAATGTGAACTTCCACAAACGGAATCGCTACGCCTGCCAGCGCATCACGCAACGCGACGCTAGTGTGGGTGAAGCCGCCCGGATTGATCACGATGCCAGTAATGCCTTCGCCGCGTGCGGCGTGGATGCGATCAATCAGTTCGCCTTCATGGTTGCTCTGGAAGTGGGTGAGTGATGCACCCATTTCCTGCGCCTGAACGACCGCAGCCTGCTCGATTTCAGCAAGCGTGGTCGCGCCGTACACCTCGGGCTCGCGTGTGCCGAGCAGGTTGAGGTTCGGGCCGTTGATCAGCAGCAGATTTTTTGCCATCGGATCGCTTCAAATTTGGCGAGGAAGGGATCATTTTCCTGCAAAATGTCGAAGAATGGCAAGCGGAAACGCTTACAACACCTGTAACCTGTTTACAGGGAATCAAGGTCGGTCCGGACTTTCTGCAAATCCAGGCGCCCCATATAAGCCTGTTTCACCTTGCCATCCGTGCCGATCAGCACCGTGAATGGCAGGCCTCCGGTCTCATTGCCGAAGCTGCGCGACACATCCGTACCCTGCAGGCCGCCGACCAGCAGCGGATAGGTGATGGAGTGCTTCCCTGCGAATTCCCGGATGTTGCCGGGGGAATCAATGCCGATACCAACAATTTGCAGGCCCTTGCTTCCGCGCTCTGCTTGCAGTTGCTCCAGTTCCGGCATCTCGGCCACGCAAGGCGGGCACCAGGTGGCCCAGAAATTCACTAGCAAGACCTTCCCTTGCCATTCCGACATTTTGTGTTGATTGCCTGCCGGGTCCGGCATGGCCAGCTGCATCAACGCGCCGACGGCGGTATCGGCCGGCGGGCCGGGTTGGAAGCGCTTTGCGCCAAAATAAACGCCGAAGCCGGCAAATAAAGCGGCAATCAATACGAGTGACAGTGTCTTCTTGTTCATGGCTGTGGTTTCGGGTGTTTCGAATCATCCTGGTCGATCAGGGCGCGCACGGATACCGGGCCGGCCCTGTCAGGCTTCTGTTTGCCGCCGGCCTTGCCGGCATGGCGCAGGTCATCCCTTTCATACAGTATCAAATGCACGCCTTCTTGCTTGTACATGAAAGACAGCACCTCGACATCGCGGTCCGGATAGCGGAAATGCGTGGATTCGGACACCTCATAGTCGATGCCGGCATTCAGTAAGAAAACGGCAACATCCTTTGCGCTGTCGGCAAACAGCTGTATGTAAATGTCCGAATGTTCGGTCGCCGTCCCGTTCAAGACCGCGCCAGTCAGGAACGGCGAAAATTCGGCCAGCCTCTCCATCAGCTCCAGCGCGAGCCGGCGCAAGTGCAGCAAATGCTGCGCGTGCTCATCGCCGAAGAACAGCGCCTGGTACTGCCGCACCTCCTCCTCGACCTGCGCATTGTCGGGCAAGACGTCTCCGCGCACCTTCTGGTTGCCCAGGATGAGCCGGGCGGCCTTGCGCTTGGCCGTGGCATAGTCCGCGCCGTCTTCCGCCACCATGCGCGCGGCGGCGGCGGCGATCTCGGCGCGCAGCAATTCGGCATCGCTCGGGTAATTGATGGACATGGGCGTGGGGCTAGGGGTGGGAAAGGCGCGGAAAAGTGCGGGAGTGTACCGGCAAGGCGGCCGTCGATGCGACCGGTGGGTCGGGTAGAATGCTCGCTTCGATCCGGCAAGGGCAGAATCGTGTTGGCTGCCTTGCATCTCCAGCCATCTCCGGCAGCAACCCGATTTTAAAGTAAATGCATATTCATATCCTCGGCATCTGCGGCACGTTCATGGGTGGCCTCGCCGTGCTGGCCCGGGAAGCGGGCCACAAAGTCACCGGTTGCGACGCCAACGTCTACCCGCCGATGAGCACCCAACTGCAGGCGCAGGGCATCGAGCTGATCGAGGGCTTCGGACCGCACCAGCTGAGCCTGCAGCCTGACCTGTACGTGATCGGCAATGTGGTCTCGCGTGGCAATCCGCTGATGGAGGCCATCATGAACCGCGGCTTGCCCTATGTGTCGGGTCCGCAGTGGATAGGCGAACACATCCTGCGCGACAAGTGGGTGCTGGCCGTGGCTGGCACGCACGGCAAGACCACCACCTCGTCGATGCTGGCGTGGATCCTCGAAGACAGCGGATACCAGCCCGGCTTCCTGATCGGCGGCGTGCCGATGAACTTCGGCATCTCCGCACGCCTCGGTGGCGATTCGGCGGAGGGGGCGTCCTTCTTCGTGATCGAGGCCGACGAATACGACACGGCCTTCTTTGACAAGCGCAGCAAGTTTGTCCATTACCGTCCGCGCACCGCGATCCTGAACAACCTCGAATATGATCATGCCGACATCTTCCCTGACCTCGGTGCGATCGAGACCCAGTTCCATCATCTGGTGCGCACCATACCCACCAGCGGACGCATCGTCGCGAATGGCCGTGAAGCGTCGCTGCAGCGCGTGATCAAGCGCGGCAACTGGAGCGAACTCGAATGGTTCGCCGGCAGCGAGGGCTGGGGCATGATCGAGCATGATGACGGTCGCTTTGATGTCTTGTTCAATGGCGATAAGCTAGGCACCGTGCGTTGGTCGCTGACAGGCGAACACAACCGCTGGAATGCGATCGCGGCCATTGCCGCCGCGCGCCATGTGGGCGTCACGCCCCAGCAGGCCATCGTGTCGCTGTCAGCCTTCGAGAACGTGAAGCGCCGCATGGAGACGCGCGGCGTTGCCCATGGCGTGACCGTGATCGACGACTTCGCCCACCACCCGACGGCCATCACCACCACGGTCGCCGGCTTGCGCAAAAAAGTCGGGCAGGGCCGCATTCTGGCCGTGCTCGAGCCGCGCTCGAACACGATGAAGCTGGGCACGATGAAAGATGCGCTGCCGGGCAGCCTGCGACAGGCCGACCTCGTGTTCGGCTATGGCGCCAGGGGCGAGGGCAAGGATGCGCTGGGCTGGGATCTGGGTGCGGCACTGGCGCCGTTGGGCGAAAAGGCACGCGCCTTCGATGAGCTGCCTGCGCTGGTGGCGGCGGTTGCGGACGCGGCGCAGCCCGGCGACTCCGTGCTCGTGATGAGCAACGGCGGTTTCGGCGGCGTGCACCAGAAGCTGCTGGACGCGCTGGCGGCCAAGGCTGCACAGGCCACATCCGCGAACTGATACCGCAAGCCAACGGGCCCGCAGTGCGCACCATCCTTTACCTGCACGGCTTTCGTTCGTCGCCGTCCTCGTTCAAGGCACGCCGCATGCGCGAGCATCTTGCGGCGGTGGGGCAGTCCGGGCGTTTCCTTTGCCCGCAGTTGCCGCCGTCGCCGGCCGCGGCGATGGCGGTCGCGCGCGAGGCCATCGCAGGAATCGATCCGGCGAAGCTGGCGCTGGTCGGGTCTTCGCTGGGCGGTTTCTATGCCACCGTGCTGGCCGAACAAACGGACTGCCGTGCGGTGCTGATCAATCCGGCTGTGTACCCGGCGCGCGACCTCGAGAAATACATCGGCGAGCAGCAGGCATGGCATTCGGAAGATCGCTTTTACTTCCGGCCGGAGTACATTGATGAGCTGAAGGCACTGGAAGTCGCACAGCCGACAGAGCTGCAGCGCTACTTGCTGCTGGCCGCCACCGGCGATGAAGTGCTCGACTGGCGCGAGATGACGGCCCGTTATCCCGGTGCACACCAGCACGTGATCGAAGGCAGCGATCACGGGCTGTCCGATTTTGACGATTACCTGCAAGAGGTTTTGGCCTTTTGCGACGCATGAGCGCGGCCCGTCATAACGGCACGCGGCAAGAAAGAAGAATCACGCAATGAATTTGTTTTTCGAAGAATCGGGCGACTTCAAGGTCGGTGCCGTGCTGACCCAGCAGGGCGAGGCTTATCAGGTCGAGACGCCGACGGGCAAGCGCACCAAGGTGCGCGCGCGCGACGTGCTGCTGCAGTTCGAAGCGCCTTCGCCGGCCGAGATGATCACCGAGGCAAACAAGCTGGCTGACGAGATCGACGTGTCCTTCCTGTGGGAAGTGGCCGGACAGGAAGAGTTCGGCGTCGCTGATCTCGGTGCCGAGTACTTTGGTCGTGCGCCCAAGCCTTCCGAAGCCGCCGGCCTGTTGCTGAAGATTGCCGCGTCGCCGATCTATTTCCACAAAAAAGGCAAGGGCCGCTACAAGGCCGCGCCCGAGGCCACGCTGCAGGCGGCGCTGGCCGGCATCGAAAGAAAAAAGCAGCAGTTGCTGGTACAGGCTGCGCAAGTCGAGGAGTTGAAGGCGGGCCGCCTGCCGGAGGCGATGAAACCGGTCGTGCGCCAGCTGCTGTACAAGCCCGACAAGAACAGCATCGAATTTAAGGCGCTGGAAGCGGCGTGCGCTGAGCTGCAGACCACGCCGGCGCGCCTGCTGTTGTCGGTGGGTGCGATCGCATCAGCGAAGGAGCTGCATTTTTCACGTTTCCTGTCCGAGCACTTCCCGCGCGGCACGGGCTTCCCGAAGATCACGCTGCCGGCAGTGGCTGCGTTGCCGACGTCGAACGTGCAAGCCTTCTCGATCGATGACGTCACCACCACCGAGATCGACGATGCGTTTTCGGTGCAGCCCTTGGATGGCGATCGCGTGCGCATCGGCATCCACATCGCCGCGCCCGGGCTGGGCATTGCGCGCGACGACGCGATCGACGCGATAGCGCGCGAGCGCATGAGCACCGTCTACATGCCGGGTGACAAGATCACCATGCTGCCCGACGAACTGGTCGCGCATTTCACGCTGGCCGAAGGCGGCGCGCGTCCGGCGGTGTCGCTGTATGCGACATTGGACATGAATGACTGGTCGGTACTGTCCACCGAGACCATCGCCGAGCTGGTGCCGATCGCGGCTAACCTGCGTCACAACGATCTCGACGAACATGTGACCGAGCAGGCGCTGGCCGAGGGCAGCGGCGATTATCCGCACAAGGCTGACATCGCGCTGCTGTGGCAATGGGCGCAGGTGCTGGAGCGCGCGCGCATGGCCAAGCGCGAGAGCTTCGGATTGCGTCCCGAGCAGAATAATCGTGTCGATTTCAATTTCTATGTCGCAGACGAGGTCGTGACCATCACGCGCCGCAAGCGCGGGGCGCCACTCGACAAGATCGTGGCCGAGCTGATGATCTTCGCCAACAGCAGCTGGGGCAAGCTGATGCATGAGCACGGCGTGCCCGGTATCTATCGCGCCCAGGGGGCCGGTCAGGGCTGGGCCGCGCGCATGCAGGTGCGGATGCTGACGCATGCAGCGCCCCACCAGGGACTGGGCGTTGACCAGTACGCATGGAGCACTTCGCCGCTGCGCCGTTATACCGACCTTGTGAACCAGTGGCAGATCCTCGCTTGCGTGAAAGGCGGCGTGACCGCGCCGCTGATCGCGACCTTCAAGCCCAAGGACGCCGACCTGTTCGCCATCGTGTCGGCTTTCGACAGCGCATATTCGGCCTATGCTGATTTTCAGTCGACGATGGAGCGCTACTGGTGCCTGCGCTGGCTGCAGCAGGAAGGTGCGCGCCAGGTCGAGGCGGTGCTGCTGAAGGATGAAGTGGTGCGGCTGGTGGATGTGCCGCTGGTGCTGAACATGCCGGGCGTGAAGCATCCGCGCGGCACGCAGCTCAAGCTCGAGCTGATCGGCTGGGATGAAATTGACCTCGGCGTGCAGGCCCGCGTGCTGGAAGTGGCGGCGGTCGAGTCGGGCCTGGCCGATGAGGTCGAGCTCGACGATGCCGACGCGCTGGCCGAGGAAGAGCAGGTGGCCGAAGCGGGGGATGCGGCAACCGCGGGCGTATCTGAAGGAACCACCGACGATGCGACCGACGTGGCGGCCGATGCCGGCGCAGCGGCTGCCGGTTCAATGGACACCGCCGGCATGGCCGGTGCCCGCGGCGCCTGAGCTGCACCTGGTCTGCGCCTGAGCGGAGCCTGAATGTTCGCACCGGACCAACGCCCGCTGCGAATCGCCATCGCCGTATCGCTGCTGGTGCATGCGGCGATCCTGTCGGTCCGCTTTGCGGCGCCGGAGGCGATCCGCATGAAGCCGTTGTCGACCGGCCTCGACGTCATCCTGGTCAATGCGCGCCAGCAGGCCGCGCCGCTGGAGGCCGAAGCGCTGGCGCAGGCCAACCTCGATGGCGGCGGCAATGCCGACGCCGGCCGCGCCCGTTCACCATTGCCCAACCTGGGGCAAGTCGCCGAAGGCACCCAGCTCGAGATGCAGCGCCGGCGCGTGGCCGAGCTCGAGGCGCGGCAGCAGCGCCTGCTCGCGCAGCTGTCGAAGCCGAGCGCGCAAGCCATGCCGTCCGGCGAACAGGTGGATCGCCCCGACATCAATGGCCGCGACGTGCGCTCGGTCGAAGAAATACAGCAATTGGCGCGGCGCGAAGCCGAGATCGCGCGCGACATCGCCGACTACAACCGGCGTCCGGTCAAGACCCAGCTGACGCCGAGCACGCGCGAAGTCGCGTATGCGTTGTATTACACTGCGCTGCAGAAAAAAATCGAACAGACCGGCACGCTGCATTTCCCGCAGCGCGATGGCAAAAAGCTTTACGGTGAACTGATTGTCTACATCCCCGTGTACCAGGACGGCAGCCTTTATGACAAAGAGGGCGGGCCGCGCATCGAGCGCAGCTCCGGTGATGCGGCGCTCGACGCTGCCGCGCTCGCCATCGTGCGCCGCGCCGCGCCGTTTGGCGGCTTCCCGCCACAGCTGCGGCGGGACGGCCGCGAACACGTGTGGGAAATCATTACCCGCTTTGCGTTCACCCGCGAGCAGGTGTTGGAGACATCATCCGTGCGGGAGGGTGAATGAGTGTTGACCGCTACGTCGTGATCGGCAACCCGATCGCGCACAGCAAATCGCCGCAGATCCACGCCGCGTTTGCGCGCCAGACCGGCGAGGCCGTCGCTTATGAACGTCTGCTGGCGCCACTGGATGGTTTCGATGCCGCGGTGCGCGACTTTATTGCCGCCGGCGGACGCGGCGCGAATGTCACCGTGCCCTTCAAGCTGGAAGCCTACGCGTTGGCTGACCAATTGAGCGAGCGTGCGACAGCGGCTGGCGCCGTGAATACGATGCGCTTTGACCGTGATGGCGAGCGGGTGACCATCGCCGGCGACAACACCGACGGCGTCGGGCTGGTGCGTGACATCGTCGTCAATGCCGGTGTGCCCGTGGCCGGCGCGCGCGTGCTGTTGCTGGGCGCTGGCGGCGCAGCGCGCGGCGTGATCCTGCCGCTGCTGGCCGAATCGCCGGCGCAGCTGGTGATTGCAAACCGCACGCTGGCGCGCGCAGAAGCACTGGTCGCGCAGTTTGCACAAGCTGCGCAAGCGGCGTCGGCTGTGCCGGTGCCGTTGTCGTTGTCGGCATCGGGCTTCGAGGCGCTCGCCGGCAGTTTTGACCTCGTCATCAATGCGACCTCGGCCAGCCTGTCATCCGAGCTGCCGCCGGTGCCGGCGTCCGTATTTGCCGCCGGTGGTTTTGCGTACGACATGATGTACGGTGCCCAGCCTACCGTGTTCATGCAGATGGCTGCGCAGGCCGGTGCCCGGGTGCGCGACGGCCTCGGCATGCTGGTCGAGCAGGCGGCCGAATCCTTTTTCGTCTGGCGCGGCGTGCGCCCGGACACGATGCCGGTCTACCACGAGCTGCGTGCGCAGCTGGCTGCCGGCTGAGCCTGACCGCGAGTCGCCACGATGAGCCGCCACCTGAGTCGCAAGCGCCGTTTCCTGCTGTGGATCGTCGGCGTGCCGCTGGCGCTCGTGCTGCTGCTGCAGCTATGGTACTTCGCGCAGATTTGCTGGTGGGTGAAGTTCAACCCGGGCTCGACCTCGTTCATGCGCGCGCAGCTTGAGAAGCTGCAGGAAAAGAACCCGAAGGCGCAGCTGCAGCAACAGTGGGTGCCGTACAACCGCATCTCGCCGCACCTGAAGCGCGCCATCATCGCGGCCGAGGATGCCAACTTCGCCGAACACGAGGGGGTGGACTGGGAAGCGCTGCAGAAAGCCTACGAAAAGAACGCGAAGAAGGGCAAGGTGGTGTCCGGCGGTTCCACCATCACCCAGCAGCTGGCGAAGAACCTGTTCCTGTCGGGCCAGCGCAGCTACGTGCGCAAGGCGCAGGAGATGGTCATCACCTTCATGCTGGAAGCGGTGATGGACAAGCGCCGCATCTTCGAAATCTACCTGAACGTGGTCGAGTGGGGCAATGGCGTGTTCGGCTGCGAGGCCGCGTCCCGCAAGTATTACGGCGTACCGGCGGCCAACCTCGGCCCGGCCGAGGCAGCCAAGCTGGCCGTGATGCTGCCCAACCCGCGCTATTTCGGCCGCCACCTCGACTCGAATTACCTGGCGCGGCGCACGATGCTGATCCAGACGCGCATGAACAGCGCCGATTTGCCCTGAAAAGCCGCATTTTTGCTCGCTTCGGGCTTGCCTCGGGCCCAACAAAAAATTAAACTTCGGCCGTTATCAATAACGGAGACAGCCTTGGGCAGTCCCACCTCACCGCATCAACGACCGTCATTCGACGGATCCCTCGCCAGCTGACGCTGCTTGTTGCGTGCCGCTTGCCGGGTCCTTTCTTGTGACGGCGAGCAGGCGCGCATGGCCACCACGGCCACGCTCCCTGAAGATTTTTTGGAATTTGCCACGCGCAGACACGCGTGGCCATGCCGCGAGCCATGCGGCAGGGAGAGCTTATGATCAATGTATTCGTGTTGCAGAACGGCCGTCTCAGCCAGGTCAACATCGACACGCGCGCAGACCTGGAGAAGGCCACGCCGATCTGGGTCGACCTGACCGATCCGAGCGACGAAGAGCGCGACTGGGTGAAGGGCATCTACGGCGTCACGCTGCCCGACGAGGACGAGGTCAAGGACATCGAAGCGTCAGCCCGTTATTACGAGGCCGACAACGGCGACCTGCACCTGCGGTCCGACTTCCTGCTGGAGGAAGACGAGGGCGAGTCGCGCGTAGTGACGGTGGCCTTCATCCTCGCCAAGGGCTTGCTGTTCTCGATGCACAGTGACGACTTGCCGGTGTTCCGGCTGGTGCGCATGCGCGCGCGCTCGCGTCCGGGCTCGATCGGCGACTTCAAGGACGTGCTGCTGGACCTGTATGCGACCGATGTCGAATATTCGGCCGATGCGCTCGAGGGCATCTACCAGAACCTCGAAGAGGTCAGCAAGAGCGTGCTGCAGAAGGAATTCAGCGACCAGGATGCGGCCGAGTCGCTGTCGGCAATGGCGCGCGAGGAAGACTTGAATGGCCGCATCCGCCGCAACATGATGGATACGCGCCGTGCGGTCAGCTTCCTGATGCGTGGTCGCCTGCTCAATACCGACCAGTTCGATGATGCGCGCCAGATCTTGCGCGACATCGAATCGCTGGATGGCCACACCGCGTTCCTGTTTGAAAAAATTAACTTCCTGATGGATGCGACGGTCGGCTTCATCAACATCAATCAGAACAAGATCATCAAGATCTTCTCGGTGGCCTCGGTCGCCTTCCTGCCGCCGACGCTGATCGCCAGCATCTACGGCATGAACTTCCGCGTGCTGCCGGAACTGAACTGGAGCTTCGGCTATCCGTTTGCAATCCTGCTGATGGTGGCCAGCGCGGTGACGCCGTTCTGGTATTTCCGCCGCAGGGGCTGGCTGAAATAGGAAGAATGGAAGGCGAAAAAAAGACGCGCAGTGCGCGTCTTTTTTGGGGGGCGGTGAGAGGGGCGATCAGGCCGCCAGTGCCTTGAACGCCTGCTTTGCAGTCGCGATCGTCTCGTCGATCACGGCGTCCGTATGCATCGCCGACACAAACCCCGCTTCGAACGCCGACGGGGCGAGATAGACGCCGGCATCGAGCATCAGGTGGAAGAACTGGTTGAAGCGCTCCTTGTCACAGCCCATCATCTCGGCATAGGTCGTCGGTAACTTGTCGGCGAAGTAGAGGCCGAACATGCCGCCCACCGAATTGGCGCAGAAGGCCACGCCCGATTGCTGTGCCGCTGCCGACAGGCCATCCACCAGACGCTTGGCTGTCGCCGACAATTTGTCGTAAAAGCCCGGCTGCTGGATGATCTTCAGCGTGCTCATGCCGGCCGCCACCGCCACCGGGTTGCCCGACAGCGTGCCGGCCTGGTAGACGCCGCCCAGCGGCGCCAGTTTTTGCATGATGTCGGCGCGGCCGCCGAAGGCTGCGACCGGCAGGCCGCCGCCAATCACCTTGCCCAGCGCGGTCAGGTCCGGCTTGATGCCGTACAGCGCCTGCGCGCCGCCGAGTGCGACACGGAAGCCCGACATCACTTCATCGAACATCAGGAGCGCGCCATGCTTGTCGCACAGGGCGCGCATGGTCTTCAGGAATTCCGGCGTCGCGGGCAACAGGTTCATGTTGCCGGCGACCGGCTCGACGATCACGCAGGCGATGCTGTCGCCAAACTTGGCGAAAGCTTCTTCCAGCTGTGCGCTGTCGTTGTAGTCGAGCACGATGGTGTGCTTCGCAAAATCGGCCGGTACGCCGCCTGAAGTCGGGTTGCCGAAGGTGAGCAGGCCGCTGCCGGCTTTCACCAGCAGCGAGTCCGCATGCCCGTGGTAGCAGCCTTCGAACTTGACGATGGTGTCGCGGCCGGTGAAGCCGCGCGCCAAGCGCAATGCGCTCATCGTGGCCTCGGTGCCCGACGACACGAGGCGTACCAGTTCGATAGCCGGCACCAGCTTGCAAATCTCTTCGGCCATCACGATCTCGCCTTCGGTCGGCGCGCCGAATGACAGGCCGTTGGCCGCCGCTTTCTGTACCGCGCCGATCACGTCCGGGTGCGCATGGCCGACGATGGCCGGGCCCCACGAGCCGATGTAATCGATGTAGCGCTTGCCGTCGGCATCCCAGAAGTGCGGGCCTTCGGCGCGCGTGATGAAGCGCGGCGTGCCGCCGACGGAACGGAAGGCGCGCACCGGCGAGTTGACGCCGCCGGGCGTGCTGCGTTGTGCGCGTGCGAACAGGGTATCGTTGTTGGACACTTCAGCTCCCTTGCCTGATGAATGTGTTGCAATAGTTTGATGGATGCGGCCGACGATGCGCGGTTGCGCGCCGTGCTATGTATTCAGTTTCGAAATTGCCCCGCGCTTCAGTCGGGACGGTTGCCGGTGGAATCGCTGGCGGCGTCGTTGTCGCCCAATTCGGCATCGGCCTCGCGGGCCCAGAAATACCGGTCCGGTACCAGCTTGCCCATGCCCAGTCGCTGCGCATTGGACAATGCGGCATTGGTGAATTCCTCCGCCTCGGAGACGGCCTCGGGCACGTCCATGCCATTGGCCAGCATCGCCGTAATGGTCGCCGATAGCGTATTGCCGGCACCGATGAACGGGCCTGCCTGTCGCTGCCAACGGTTGGTGCGCACTTGCCCGCCTTCGCTGAACAGCACATTGGTCACGTCATGCGCATCGCCTGGCGTGCCGGTGACGAACACGTACTCGCAGCCGAACTCGACCATCTGCATCGCATCAACCTCGAGGGTCTCGTCGTCGCTGGATTCACGCCAGGTCTCGGCAAGGCGCGCCAGTTCATCGGCCGACACCTGCAGCAGCGTGGTCTGCGGCACCAGCAACTCGCGCAGCGCGAGCAGCACTTCTTCATCGACGTCCTGGTCGGGCAGGGTGGTCGCGAACGGATCGAGCACCAGTGGGATTTCCGGGTAATCGGAGACGATCTCGGCGATGACGGAAATGGTTTCGATGCTGCCCAGATAGCCAACCTTGAATGCGACCACCGGCATGTCTTCCAGCAGCACGCGGGCCTGGTCGGCGATCCATTCCGGATCGACCGCCTGCACATCCTCGGTGCCGGTGGTGTCGCCGATCGATAGCGCGGTGATTACCGATAACCCATGGCAGCCCATCGCTGCAAACGACGCCAGGTCAGCCTGGATGCCGATCGCACCGACCGGGTCGGCGATGCCGAACGTCAGAACGAGCGGTGAAGTTTGGTTTTGCACGGAGAAAGCATTAAGATAGCTGATTGTGCATTTTACTTTAAGGGCTGTACCGTGAGTGACAATAAGACAACCGAGCAAGAATTCAAGACATGGATGTGCCTGATCTGCGGCTGGGTGTACGACGAAGAAGCCGGCCTGCCTGACGAAGGCATTGCGCCCGGCACACGCTGGAACGACGTGCCGATGAACTGGACCTGCCCGGAATGCGGCGCCCGCAAGGAAGATTTTGAGATGGTCGCGATCTGATCGGGTTGATGTGACGCATGCGGCAAGAGCGGGGACCTCGGGTCCCCGTTTTTTTTGGGTGAATGACCCGGTGCCCCACTGCGACTGTCTCGAAAACGCCGACATTGGCCGACCTTTGATTTTTCATTGTTTTAACTAATTGCCTTTCTTGTTACATTCCGCGCCGTAGCGCCTCCCCGGATGCCACAGGCTCGTCGCTTTGCGGCTTCCATCCCTCCGGAGGCATTTTCCGCGGGTGAACGATGCAGGCAATGGAGCAGGCCGGGAATCCCATCCTGGTCATCGACGACAGCAGCACGATCCGGCGTTCGGCCGAGATCTTCCTCGGGCAGGCCGGTTACACGGTGGTGCTGGCCGAGGATGGTTTTGCTGCGCTGTCCGTCATCCTCGACCAGCGGCCAGTGCTGGTCTTCTGCGACATCCAGATGCCGCGGCTTGATGGCTTTCAAACCTGTGCGCTGATACGCCGCCACCCCGAATTCCGGCATCTGCCCGTGGTGATGCTGTCCTCGCGCGATGGCGTATTTGACCGCGCGCGTGGCGTGCTGGCCGGTGCCAGCGCCTACCTGACCAAGCCCTTCACCAAGGACAGCCTGTTGCGAACCGTGGACGAGCAATTGGCTGCAGCGGCGGCATTGCATTCGCACACGTCCACCGTGGCGCACGACCCGTTGCCGGCGCCAGTGCCGGACGGGGACAGCGCCGAACTCTCCCCCCTGACCACGGATCTCCCATCGCCATGAACGCTGCGAACATCCTCGTCGTCGACGATTCGCCGACCGACCGTCATTTCCTTGCCGATTTGTTGACCCGCCATGGCTATTCGGTGACCACTGCCGACAACGGCGAATCGGCGCTGCTGCAAATTCGCAGCAAGCGGCCGGATCTCGTCCTGATGGATGTCGTGATGCCGGGACAAAACGGCTTCCATGCCACGCGCGAGATTGCGCGCGACCCGGCCACGCAAGGGCTGCCCATCATCATTTGCAGCAGCAAGCAGCAGGAAAGTGACCGGGCATGGGGCTTGCGCCAGGGCGCTCGCGATTACCTGGTCAAGCCCATCGATCCCGTGCAGCTGCTGCAGAAAATCGCCGGCATGCTGGGCGAGAGCGCATAAGCGCCTGCCATACCGACGCAAAGGTCGCTCATGGACAACCTGATGCAAGCCGCGTCTGGCGGCAGCGCAGCGTCGCGGCTGGGATTCGTGGCCGGCGGCATCCGGTGGCTGGTCGATACCGCCCCTGGCGTACAGGTGATCGATGCGGCAATTGCCCACGTCCCGCTGACGCAGCCCTGGTATCTGGGGCTGGTCCGGCACCAACAGAAGCTGTTGGGCGTTGTCGATCTGGCGGGCCTGTGTGGTCGCGCCGTGCTGCCGGTGAAGACGCCGGAGCGGATGCTGGTTTTGCCTGCGCCCTGGCACGTCGCGTTGCGCGTCGATCGATTGTACGGGCGGGTTGACACGCAGCCGTTGCCCGACGGGCAAGGGACCGACAAGCCGCCACCGACGCCGTTTCCGGAGGCATCGGGACCAGTGCTTGGGGGCGAAGCGCTGGTCGATGCCGGCGGAACACGATGGCACGTACTCGATGTAACACGGCTCTGTACATCGGCAGCCTTCCTGCAGGCAGGCATCGCCCTGTCCGCCTGACATTCCGCCGACTTCATGGCGGCAGATAACAACGCAAGTATTCCGGAGATTGCATGACGACCCAGCAAAGGACCACGACAGCCCTCGGCGTTCGCCTTTCTGCCTTGCATCCGGTTCGATGGTGGCGTCGTCACGGCAGGTATTGGCTGGCGCGCTTCAGGCACCCGCAGGCCATGCCGGGACAGGCGCAGGTTGGCGAGCGACAGGAGGATCAAAGTCCGTCGAAAGGGATTCAGCGTCGCGTGCGCTTGCTGCGCACGACGCAATGCCTGCTTGCCGCGAGCTTGCTGGGGCTTGCCGCGCTGGCCTGGGTGCATGCGCAGCTGACTTGGTCGGCTGCGCTGAAGACCCAGCTGGCCGGCGAACTGGTCATGCATTCGCAACGCCTGGGCAAGGCAGCGCCCAATGCCGTGCAGGGCAATGCCGAGGCGTTCCGCCAGCTGGCGCAGAGCCGCGCCGCCATCAATCTGGGCCTGCATGCGCTGCAAGCAGGCGGGGACTGGGACGGGCAGGCCGTCACGCCGGACACCGGCGAGATGGCGGCGCGTATCGCGGCGATCGCACGGCAGTGGTTGGCGTCGGATGGTGCGGCGGCCACCCTGCTCGAACATGAAGCGGCACTGACGGGCTTTCGCCGCACGCTGCAGACGCTCAACCAAAGCAGCCCGGTACTGCTGGAATTGTCGGAGCAGGTCGCAACGCTGCTGGCGCAAAGCGGCGCGTCCCCGCATGAAGTGGCGGCGGCCGGGCAGTTGGTCATGCTCACCCAGCGGCTGGGCAAGGGCGCGAATGAATTCCTGACTGCCGACGGCATTAACCAGAACTCCGCTTTCCTGCTCGGCCGCGATGCGAACACCTTTCAGGACATTGTTCTCGCCTTCATCGATGGCAGCCCGGTCATGCGGCTGCCGCCGGCATCGAATGCGGATGCGCGCGCAAAGCTGGTCGAATTGCGCACGCAGTTCGATGCCTACCGCGCCCGACTTGCCGGCATATTGGGCAAGCTCGCAGACTTCATTGCGGCCAAGGACGCCGAGCGCGCTCTCTTCAACGACAACGAAGCACTGCGCGAGCATCTGCTGGACTTGCAACAGGTCTACCGGGCACAGGCTGCTGGCAATGACTGGACCGGCATTGCACTGCCTGTCGTTGGCGTATCGGCGGTCTTGCTGGCAGTCGCACTGGCAGCCATGATGCTGCGCGATGCCAACCTGCAGCGTATCGAGGCCGAGCGTCGGCGGCAGCAGGCGCAGGTCGACGAAGAAGCCGCGCGCCAGCTGAACCAGCAGAACCAGACGGCAATCGTGCGGCTGATGAACGAGCTGCAGGAGGTCGCTGATGGCAATCTCGCGCTGAGCGCGACAGTGTCAGAGGACATCACCGGCGCGATCGCCGATTCCCTCAATGTGACACTGGAAGAACTGCGCGCTCTGCTGGCGCAGGTGCAGGCCACGGCGCGTCGCGTGGGTGATGCCTGCGACAGCTCGCGTGTCACGGCGGCCGACCTGTTGTCGCTGGCAGCACGCCAGGCCGAGGACATACAGCAAACCGGGCAAGCCGTGCTACAGATGGCCGCGCAGATCCAGGGTGTGTCGCAAGCTGCCGACGAGTCGGCGCAGGTCGCGCAGGCCTCTGTGCAGGCAGCGCAACAAGGCGAAGCGGCCGTGCAAGATGCGATACGCAGCATGCAGCAACTGCGCGAGCAGGTGCAGGAGACGGCCAAGCGCGTCAAGCGCCTCGGCGAATCCTCGCTTGAGATCGGCGATATCACCGAGCTGATTACCGGCATCACTGAACAAACTCAGGTGCTGGCGCTGAATGCGGCGATACAGGCTGCCTCGGCGGGTGAGGCGGGGCGTGGCTTCGCCGTCGTCGCCGACGAGGTTCAGCGCCTGGCCGAGCGCTGCGGTGACGCCTCGCGTCGGGTCGGGCATCTGGTCAAGGCCTTGCAGGCGGATGCGCAAGAGGCTGTGCATGCAATGGAACGTTCGACGCAAAGCGTGGTCGATGGCGCCCGGCGATCAGATGCGGCGGGCCTTGCATTGAGCGAAATCCGTCGCGTGTCGCTGCAGCTGGATGTGCTCGTGCAAGGCATTTCATCGATTTCCGGCGAGCAGTCGGCGCTCGCCGGCAGCGTTGCCGCCAGCATCGAGCGCATCCTCGACGTCACCGTGAAAACGCGCGAAGGAACGCAATTGACGGCGGGCGCCACGCAGGAGCTGGCCATGCTGGCCGGCGAACTTGGTCGTGCGATCGCGCGCTTCCGGATTGCCTGAACTTGGCGCTCAGGTGAATCGTTCCTTGTCCGATGGTGCCTGCCGCGCGCACAGCGCTGCCGTCGCAGGGATTGACGCTGCCGCACTGCTGGCGCTCGGCGATGAGATCGCCACGTCGCTGGAAGGCGCGGTTTGCGCCGTGGCAGTGGATGGCGACGCAAGCCTGGCGCAAATGGTCGGGGCATTGCGCTTCGTCGGGGCGCAGGGCGGCGCAGCCCTGGTCGAATTGCTGGCAAAGGCAGGCGCGAGCCGCCGGCACGACCACCTGATGGCAGGCGAGGTTGCCACGATACGGGGCGATTGCGCTCACGCATTGCGTGCCGCCCTGCAGGCGATGGCCTTGGGGCAGTCCACGCCTGCATCGGGCTTCCTGCCTTGCTGGCAACGGCTGGCAGCCCTGTCGCCCGAGATCGATACTCACCCTTGCCAGTTGCTTTCGCTGGCGCCGGCGACGACGAACGACACAGCTATCACGCATGCCGGCGCGTTGTACGCTGATGCTTCAGTGGGGACGATATCGCTCGCATTGCTGGTCGGTGAAATCGACCGCGCATTGCTGGATTTCCTGCGCTGCCCTGCCAGCAGCGCACGCCAGCGCGCCGCGCAGTCCATCGCGGTCGCAATCGCCAGCCTTGCAGCACGCCAGTCCCGTCCCGACAATCGCTTGCGCTGGCGCGTATTGCAAGCCTTTGCGGAAGAAATCGCCGCCGGCCAACGCCATGACAGCCTGCGGGAAAAGCGCATCTTGTCGGCCGCCGGCAGGCAAGCGAGGCGCTTGCAGCGCTACGCGAATCATGTGCCGGACGACACCTTGCTGCGCGAGGCCTTGTACGAGATGGCCTGTCACCCGTGCCTGACGCCAGTCGCAAAACATGTGTCGGATGTGTACGCGTTGCCTGAACAATTTCCGCCGCAAGCCCTTGCTGCAAGTCGCCTTCCGGTTGACGATGACGTCACTTTCGAGCGTGATTGGCAAGGCTTTGTGGCGACTTGCGACGAAGCCGGTGGCGCGATGACCACCCTGTCGCAGGCGGTGCCTTCGGCTGCCCGGATGGCGCGCGCGTTCACCGACGCAGTGCGGGATTGCATCGCGTCGATCGAGCGCCATGTCGATGCTGCACGCGAGCGATCCGCCTGGCGTGGAGTGATCGATCAGGTGCGGCCGCTGTTGAGGCAAATCGATGCCGGCGTGCAGATGGCGGGCCATCCAGGCTTGCAGGCGATCGTTCGTGCGGCGGTCGGCGAGCTGGACAGGCTCACGCAACGATCGACCATCGATGATGCAGGTGGCGGCCACGATGACAACTGGTTGGCGTTCGCGACAAGGCTGGCAACCTTGGAAACGGATCTGGCGACATTGCCGTTCCGTCGGGAACCGGTCGGTGCCGAGGCAAAGCCTGTCCCCGGCATTGACGATGGGGTAGCCGCCATTCATATGATCGATGCGGAGTTGGGCTCGACCTCCTCGCCGTCGTTGCGGGAAATCTTCATGCAGGAAGCATGCGCCCGGCTGGACACGCTGAGTGCGTCGCTGCTGAGCTGGGAAGCCATGCCGGCGACAGGCCTGGCTGCGCAGGCCTGCGTTGATGCCCATGCATTGGCAGGCAGTGCATCGACCGTGGGATGGCCGGCAATCCATCTGCTGTCGCAGGCGCTCGAGCGGGCTTGCGAAGCTTGTGCGAAGCGCCGCTTTTCAAAGGACGATGTGCGCGTGTTAGGCGAGGCAATCGCCGCCATCCGCAGCCTGCTTGCCGAAGGAAAAGAGCAAGGCGGCGGCGCCGCCGGTGCTTCGCTGATCGACAGCTTGCTTGCGCTTGCCCAGGACATGCAGCAGGAAAACACGTTGAATCGCAGCGAGGTCCCGGCGGGCGTGGCCATCGAAGCAGCTTCGGCCACCGTCGAGCCCGCCATGCCGCTGGCCGTGCCGGCAAATTCAGTGCTTGCGGCAGACCGGCAGCCCGGGCAAGCGACGGTACCGGACGCCATGCCGGATACTGAATTGCACGCGATCTTTCATGAAGAGGCTGCGGACTTGTTACCGCAGCTGGATCATGCCATGCGCGCATGGCTGGCACGGCCCGATGATCCGGCGCCACCCGCGCACTTGATGCGCGTGTTGCACACGATGAAGGGCAGTGCGCGCATGGCGGGTAGGTCCGGGCTCGGCGACGCATTTCACGGCCTGGAGTCCAGCGTATCCGGCCTCCTCGCTGTCGAATCCCTATCGTCAGTACCACTGCGCGCATTGCAGGACGAGCTCGATGCGGTGCTGGAGACCTGCCGACGCGACGCTGGCGCTCCGCCTGACATCGCCTTGCCGGTGGCGGCGTCCCCGAGCAAGGACATGCCTTTGCCTGCCGTCACAACCGGTCCCGCAAGTAAGCCATCGGTTCGGCTGCGCGTGCCAGCCGAACTGCTGGAGCGCATGACCGACAGCGCGGCCGAGCTGTTGGCGGGCATGCACGAGCAGTCGGATGATTTGCTTGGATTGCGACAGGACGCAGGTGATCTCGCGGACAACCTGAGTCGCCTGCGCGTGCAGCTGCGCGAGCTCGAGATCGAAGCCGATGCGCGCATCGCATCGCAGGTGGGCGACGGCAAGGCTTTGTGCTTCGATCCCTTGGAATTCGATCGCTATACGCGCGTGCATGAACTTGCACGGGCGATGTCGGAAAGCGTTGCGGATCTCGCCGAAGTGCAGCGCATGCTTGCGCGGCGCGCCGCCAGCATTGCGTGGTCGAACGGCCTGCGGCAACGTCAGTCGCGCGCGCTGCACGCTGACCTGCTGTCGGCCGGCACATCCCCGTTCGGCAGTGTGGAAGCGCGCTTGCTGCAGTCCGTGCGCCAGGCGCTGCGTGATGCGGAGACCGAGGCCGAGACGGCGGCAGCCGGCCACTCGGCACCGAATGCAGAAGATGCAAAGCGCGCAGTGCGCTTGCAGCTTGACGGTGGCGAGCTTGCGATTGATCGCAGCCTGCTCGAACGCCTGGCCGCGCCGCTCGAACATTTGATCCGCAATGCCATCGTCCACGGCATCGAGCCTGTGGCCGAGCGCGAGCGCGGCGGCAAGCCGCGCTGCGCCAGGCTGCGGGTGAGCTTGTCGAGGGATGCGAACCAATGGCGGCTCGAGGTGGCGGATGACGGGCGCGGGCTGGATCTGTCGCGGTTGCGCGAGCGTGCCGCGGCCATGGGCCTGGCCGGTGACGACGGGGTCCGCAAGGAGGCGATCGACGATTCGGCTATTGCCGAGCTGATCTTCGTGCGCGGCTTATCGACCCGCGACAAGCTGACCGGCCTTGCCGGCCGCGGCATCGGCATGGATGCCGTGCGCGCTGCCGTGCAATCTCTGGGCGGTGCGATCAGGGTGTACAGCGAATCAGGGCGCGGCTGCCGCTTCGTCCTCGACCTGCCTTTGACGCTGGCCATCCTGCCAGTGCTGGTCTGTCACGCGGGGCCCTACTGCATCGGCGTGCCATCGGCTATGGTCAGGCATGTGCTGGGAACGGAAACCATCAAACCTGCAGATGGCGTGGACGCGGATACTGTCGAATGGCAAGGCGAAACCTATCGCCGGCAATCGCTGGCAAGGATGCTGCACCTACCGGCCGGCGCCATCGCGCGCCGCTCGTCGAGCTTGCTCCTGGCCCAGGCAGGGAACCGCTTGGCACTTGCCGTCGATAACGTGGTGGCACATGCCGAGCTGATGATGCGCGATCCGGGGCCGCAATTGGCGAGTGTGCCGGGCATGATCGGCGCCAGTCCGGCGACGGGCGGTGGCGTCGTGCTGGTGATGAACCCCTTTGCATTGGCCGGTGCAGTGCCACCGTGCGCGGATGACATGGCCAATGCAGCGGATGCCGGCGTCATCGCTGTTGCACCGCCAGCCATCATGGTCGTCGACGATTCATTGACCGTGCGCCGCGCAGCCCAGGGCTTGCTGCAACGGCAGGGTTACCAGGTGATGCTGGCGCGCGACGGGGCCGAGGCACTGGCCTTGCTGGCCGATGTCGGGGCGCCCGCACCGCGAGCGATGTTGCTCGATATCGAAATGCCGAAGATGGATGGTTTCGAGCTGCTTTCCTTGCTGCGCGGCGATGCGCGCTGGCAGCAGTTGCCGGTCGTGATGATCACCTCGCGCACGGCGGACAAGCATCGCGAGCGCGCGCTGCAACTCGGCGCGACGGCCTATGTCGGAAAACCTTATCAGGAAGAGGAATTGGTGGCCTTGCTGGCGCGTCTGGTCGCGTCGACTTCGACGGCGCATGAAACGGCGGCATCGTTGCCGTCCTGTACAGCCTAAAGGGAAATGCAATGAAGATAGACTGGCAGAGGCGTGGCGAAAAAATTGCATTGCAGCGCAAGCACGATCATGTGGCGCTGGTCTTGCAAGGCGGCGGTGCGCTCGGTGCCTATCAGGCTGGCGCCTACGAAGAATTGAGCGGCACGCCTTACCAGCCGGACTGGGTGGTCGGCGTGTCGATCGGCGCGATCAATGCCGCGATCATCGCCGGCAATCAACCCGCGCACCGCGTGGAAAAGCTGAATGCCTTCTGGCAGCTGGTGTCATCCGGCATGCCGCAATTCAGCGACCCGACCTCGATCATGCCGTGGTTGCGCGCGATGACCGAGAACGGGCAAGACCGCAGTGCGTTGAACCAGTTCAGCGCCTGGCATGCGGCGCTACTCGGCATTCCCGGCTTCTTCCAGCCGCGGCTGCCACCGCCGCCGTTCCAGATGCGGGGCACGGCAGGCGCGCTCAGCCTGTATGACACGTCGCCGTTGCGCACCACGCTGGAAAGCCTGATCGATTTCGATTTGATCAATGACGGCGGGATACGGCTGTCGCTGGGCACGGTGAACGTGCGCACCGGGAATTCGCATTACTTTGACAATCAGCAGGAGCGCATCGGGCCCGAGCATGTGATGGCCAGCGGTGCGCTGCCGCCGTCGTTTCCGCCGGTCGTGATTGATGGCGAGGCATGGTGGGATGGCGGCATCCTGTCGAACACGCCCCTGCAACATGTGCTGGACCTGCGCGCGCGCAGCCACAGCCTGCTGGTATTCCAGGTCGACTTGTTCAATGCGCGCGGGCCGGTGCCACTCGATTTCGATGAAGTGCTCAAGCGCCAGAAGGACATCACCTTTTCGAGCCGCACGCGTTATACCAGCAACATGGTGGCGGAGCTGACCAACACCCGGAAGGCCATTACCAGCCTGCTCGCGAAGTTGTCGGATGACCTGCTCGATGATCCTGAAGTGAAGCACTTGCAGGAATTCGCCGCCGAAGCGCCGATGGATCTGGTGCACCTGATCTACCGGCAGGGGCCGGACGAGCGTGAATCCATGGACTACGAATTCTCGCGCGCGTCGGTGCTACAGCGCTGGGAAGCGGGGCGGCGTGATTTGCGTGACGTCATCCAGCATCCGGAATGGCTGAAGTCCGCCGGTGAACAGGCCGGCACCACGCAATACGATTTGGCCGAACACAGTCGCCCGATCAACAGCCTGGCTGAATAAATCAACCGGCCAAGTCGCAATAACGCCCGTTCCCGGCATGCGCCGGGACGACATGCCAACGACCATCGGCCCTAGCGCGTCATCCCGGCGCATGCCGGGGTCCAGCGACTGCAGCGACCCTCGAAGCCATGTTTCCATCCAATGTTGTGGATGGCTTTACTTTTTCACCACCGCATAGCGTTCCAGCGTCTGCTTGCGCGCCTCGTCATGCGCGACAACGGGGCGCGGGTAGTTCGCGCCCAGCGTGACGCCGGCCATTTGCAAGGACATATCCGGCGCCAGCCATGGCGCATGCACATGCTTGGCGTCGAGCTTCGCCAGTTGCGGCAGGTAGCGCTTGATGAATCTGCCTTCGGGGTCGAACTTTTCAGACTGGGTGACCGGATTGAAGATGCGGAAGTAGGGCTGTGCATCGCAACCCGAGGATGACGCCCACTGCCAGCCGCCATTGTTGGCGGCCAGGTCGAAGTCGTTCAGGTGGCGCGCGAAGTAAGCCTCGCCGCGCCGCCAGTCTATGCCGAGGTCCTTGATCAGGAAGCAGGCCGTCACCATGCGCAGCCGGTTGTGCATGTAGCCAGTCTGGTTCAGCTGCAGCATCGCCGCGTCGACCAGCGGATAGCCGGTGCGCCCCTCACACCACGCGGCGAAGGCGGCGTCGGCCGCCTCGCCTTCTTCCCACGCGATGCGGTCGTACTCGCGCTTGAACGCGCCGCCGACCACATGCGGGTTGTGGTGCAGGATCATGAAATAGAAGTCGCGCCACACCAGTTCCGACAGCCAGACCGCCGCGCCTTCGCCGCCGGTGCCCGACTGTATTGCCTGCATCGCATGGCGCGCCAGCGCACGGATCGAGGTCGTGCCGAAGCGCAGGTGCACCGACAGGTAGGAGGGCCCCTTCACCGACGGATAGTCGCGCGTGCTGCCATAGCGCGCCATGCGCGGCAGGAAGTCGTCGAGCAGCGCCTGCGCGCCGCTCATGCCGGTCGGTATTTTCAGTGCGGCGAGATCGACCGCGTCGAATCCGAGCTGCGCCAGCGGCGGCAGGGCATCTGTCGGTGATGCTTGCAGCTGGCCCGGTTGCGGCCGGCACTCGTGATTCGGCAGCAGCGACAGATCGAGTCCGCCCGAGGGTAGCTGGAAACCCTTCAGCCACGCATTCTTGTACGGCGTGAAGACGGTGAAGGACTTGCCGGCCAGTGTCAGCACTTCATCCTTTTCGCGCACCACCTGGTCTTTGAAAGTCAGCCATTCGCGGCCACCGGCGGCCAGCGCGCTTGCGACGGCCGCATCGCGCGCGACGGCGGCCGGTTCGTAATCATGGTTGGTGAAGACGGCGTCGACACCGAGCTCGGCGGCCAGCTTCGGTATCTCATCCACGGCGCGCGCATGGCGCACGATCAGCCCGCCACCCTGCGCGCGCAGCGCCGCATCCAGTTCGGCCAGGCTGGCGTGAATGAAGGCGACCCGGCGATCTTGCGTGCCGTCCGCACGCAGAGGATCGAGGATGTCCTTGTCAAATATGAAAGCGCAATGCACGGATTGCGCACGCTGCAGTGCATGATGCAATGCTGCATGGTCGAAATTCCTCAGGTCGCGCCGGAACCAGACCAGCGCCGAAGTCATCGTCTTTTTCATCGTTTTGCGGCTTGCCGGCGCATGGTGCACCAGCGATGCAGGGCAGGAAGCCGGCAGTGTAAGGGCAGATCGGAAAGGGCGTGCAATGCTGCTAAAATGCGCGCATGGCCAAGCAAGACAAGCCGCACCCCTCTTCGCCGTCGGCCAGCGCCGACACAGCCGCGCAAGGCGCGGACGCCCCCGATTTTTCCGCTGCACCGGCAAAGCCGGCAGCCCTGCCTCCCGACGCACTGAACCTCACCGATCACTTCCTGATCGCGATGCCCAACATGCTCGACCCGATCTTCGGCGGCACGGTGGTCTACATCTGCGAGCACCATACCGGCGGGGCGCTGGGCATGATCATCAACCGTCCGACCGACATGACGATGGATGTGCTGTTCGAGCGGCTCGACCTTGAGCTCGAGATCAGCCCGCACACGCGCCTGCCGGCCGGGCCGGTGATGTTCGGTGGCCCGGTGCAGGTCGAGCGTGGCTTCGTGCTGCACGCGCCCGAACCGGACCACGCCACCCACGCCGCCTACAGTTCGTCGCTGGCCGTGTCCGGCGAGGTCGCGCTGACCACGTCGCGCGACGTGCTCGAAGCCGTCGCCGAGGGGCGTGGCCCGCGCCGGCTGCTCGTGACCCTGGGCTGCGCCGGCTGGAGCGCCGGCCAGCTGGAAGACGAGATCCTGCGCAACGGGTGGCTGACCGTGAAGTCCGATCCTTCCATCCTGTTCGATACGCCGATCGAGGCCCGCTTTGCGGCCGCGATGCACCTGCTCGGCATCGACCCGAACCGTCTCACCGGAGACGTCGGGCACGCGTGAGCACGGTGATCGCATTCGA
>JBDKLN010000121.1:0-16406 GCA_039806045.1 Pseudomonadota bacterium | reverse complement strand
GCTTGCGGATCGACTGTCACCGTGAAATCCACGTTGCCGTCATTATTACCGGCTGCATCAATCGCCGATGCATGGGAAAAATTGAGCTCGCTGCCGAAAACAAACGGGACGATGCTTCCGTCTTCAAACTTCAACGACGCCTGCAGCCCCTGCGCCTGCATCACCAGGCTCTGGAAAAAATCAAAATCACTGACGATATCGATGTCCGCGATATCGATATCGACATCCAGGATGTCAGGAATGTTGATGGCCCAGTGAAGCGGAAGGCCGAGGAATGCGTCGACATCGATATCCAGCGTGGAGAAATCGGGTTGGTCAGCAATGGCTGAAAACTCGCCTGCTGGCGGTGGCGTTGCACTGCCATCCGTCGCGGTGTCAGGCCAGGCAAGCTTGAGGCTGACGACCCCGTTATCAACTTCAAAAGGTTCCGCCAATGCATCGCTGTTCAAATCAAGCAGTGGCCACGTTGTGTCGTTGGCCAATGTCACGCCAAGGATATCGCCCTCGAGCACGTCCTGGATGTTGTAAGTAATCGCGGCGTGAAGCAAGTAATTGAACACCAGGTCAAAACCGACATTTCCCTGCATGCCGTCCGTGCTAAATCCCCCTCCGGTGAGCGCCTGCATGGAGGTAACCTGCAGCACATCGGTGGCATGGTTGTACTGAGTCTGGATGCCCAGATCATAATCAAGGTTGGCATCGATGACGCCATGGTCAAGCTCGACTGATGCCTGAATTCCCGCGTGAATGGAAGCCCCATAGTCATACCCGAGCAGTCCGTCCGATGATCCGCTGGCGCTCTGGTCTACGCCGAAGAACTGATGATTCGTATAGTCCCATCCGGCGTCGCCACCCCACAAGCTGCGGTCGGTGGCAAGGAAGCTGGGGGTCACCTGTGTGTCAGTGGCGACCAGTTCGATCGGCACGGTCACACTGTTGCCTTGTTCGTCGCCATTGGATTTTTCCTTTGCGATCGCGGTCACGCTGAAATCGAAGTCGCTGCTCTGCCCGTTGGGCAGGGTCAGCAGGAAATCGCGCGCGAGCGATGCGGGTTCTCCGGACGGATTGACGTCCACAGTCGTATGGTCCAGCGCTGTCACCTGCACGCCGGCAGGCAGGCCAGACAACACGAAACGATCGATGTATTCCGATCCGTCGCCATCATGCACTGCTGACGTCACATGCACGACGACCTCGTTGACGGCATTCCCCGCCCCGACGGTGTACGAGATCGTCGGCACGTCAGCCACCGCAGCGATATTCACATGCACCCACGCAAAGTCGGTGCCTCCATGCCCATCCGATATCGCATACCGGAACTGGTCGGTGCCCGCGTAGTCCGTGCTCGGCGTGTATTGCAATGCGTCACCTGGCAGTGAATCCGCATCATTGCCATCGACGATGGATAACGTGCCATGGCCAGGGGTGTCCTTGGCCGTGATGATGAGCACGTTATGGTCGGCATCGGTGTCATTACCCAGCACCTGGAATACGAGTGGCGCTGATGCCGTGGACGGATGATTCAGATCCGCTTGCCCGTCTTCGTATCCATTGACGGTGTCGTCCTTCGCATCCGGCGCCGCCGTGGCGGTGGTCACCAGTTTCGAGCTGCCAGTGCGCGCGCCGGTTGGCGATCCCACGCTGGTCAGGCGCACGCCGAAATCGACGCCCGCGATGTCGTCCAGGCTCAAGGGGTTGGTCGAGCTCGACAGGGTGAAAGTCTGGTGCTTGATGTCATCCTTGCCGAGATTGGCGGTGCCAAACGACACGCCCACGTCATACGGCGCTCGGGCGCTCTGCATCGTGACGCCGTTGCCGAGGTTGGTCACGTCGATCGTGTCGAAGGCCGTCAGGTTGCTGGCCCCGCTGACCGTCAGTCCGCCCAGCAGCGAGTCCCGGTTGAAGTCGAAGAACAAGCCGCGCAGGTCCCCCGTCAGCTTGGTGGTGCTGATCACGTCGATCGTGAACTGCAAGGTGCCAGCGGCAGTCTCGACGGCCGTGATCTGGATCCCCGGCGAAGTCGCCGTGGCGGCGATGCTGAAGGTGATACTGCGGACGAAAGGATCGCTCATGGCTGCCCCCGAACAATCGGCCTCAGCCCGGACGGCATGGCCTCTGACCAGCTGAGTCAGGCGGAGCCCCGCCGCTATCCGGCGGTAGTACATTCAGGCCGGGCTGTAGTACAAACGGGCCGTACGGTGGCCACTGATTCAGCACTGGCGCAACAGTCTTGCCGCCAGCGGGCGACACCCTTTGCTTGCGTGGCGTGGCACGGGCGCGGACCGTACCGACGAAAAAATAAAGGCGCCGCAGCGCCCGATTTTTCCACGACGTGGATTTGCCTCGCCTCAGGACTTCCGCAGCTTGTCCGGCGTCATGTCGTCATAAATTTCGAATGGCTGGTGAATCCATGGACTGTCCTGCAGGAAGTCGACGTAATAGTCGGGCGTCATCACCGAGCAGGCCTTGTACCAGATGACGGCGGAACGCACTTCATTCACGGCGGGGAAATGCTCCCCCAGGTGCGCCTGCACCCTTTCCAGCGTGACGCCCGAATCGACCAGGTCGTCGATCAGAAGGATGCGCCCGGCCAGCGGGCCGGCCGTGGAGGTGATGGCATGGGCAATGTCGATCGCGCCGCGCACCGTGCCTGCGGCCTCGCGGTAAGCGCTGGTCGACAGGATCGCCAGCGGCACCTTGAACAGGCGCGAGAACACATCGCCGATGCGCAGGCCACCGCGGGCCAGGCACAGGACCTGGTCGAAGCGATAGCCTGAATCGTGGACGATGCGTGCGAGGCACTCGATCGCGCCGTGATAGTCGTCCCAGCTGACCCACAAGTGGCCGGGCGACGCCACCGGCTTGCTCATCCCGACGACTCAGTCCGTACGAGACCGTGCTCAGGCGAACGGATGGCGCAGGACGATGGTCTCTTCGCGGTCGGGACCGGTCGAGACCATGTCCACCGGCACGCCGACCAGCTCTTCGATGCGCTTGATGTAGGCGCGGGCCGTTGCCGGCAGCGCATCCATGCTCTTGGCGCCGACGGTCGGCTGGGTCCAGCCCGGCATCTCTTCGTAGATCGGCTCGCAGGCCGCAGCCTCTTCGGCACCGACCGGGAAGATGTCGACGATCTTGCCATTGAGCTTGTAACCGGTGCACAGCTTGAGCGTCTCGAGGCCGTCCAGCACGTCGAGCTTGGTCAGGCACATGCCGGATACACCGTTGATTTGCACCGACCGACGCAGCAGCGCGGCGTCGAACCAGCCGCAGCGGCGCGCACGGCCGGTGACGGTGCCGAACTCGTGGCCCACCGACGCCAGGTGCTGGCCGATGCCGGCATCGGTCGGCAGTTCCGACGGGAACGGGCCGGAGCCGACGCGCGTCGTGTAGGCTTTGGTGATGCCCAGCACGTAGTGCAGCATGTTCGGGCCCACGCCCGAGCCTGCCGCCGCATTGCCGGCCACGCAGTTGGACGAGGTCACGAACGGATAGGTGCCATGGTCGACGTCGAGCAGGCTGCCCTGCGCGCCTTCGAACAGCAGGTTGGCGCCGGCCTTGTGCGCGGCATACAGCGCGCTCGACACATCGGTCACCATCGGGCGGATGCGCGGCACGGTGGCCAGTGCATCGTCATACGTCTTCCGGAAGTCGACCGCGTCGGCCTTCAGGTAATTGAGCAACACGAAATTGTGATAGTCGAGGTTCTCGCGCAGCTTCTCTTCGAACCGCTTTTCGTTCAGCAGGTCGGCGACGCGGATCGCACGACGCGCGACTTTGTCTTCATAGGCCGGGCCGATGCCCTTGCCGGTGGTGCCGATCTTGGCCGCGCCGCGTGCCGCCTCGCGCGCCGCATCGAGTGCGGTGTGGTAAGGCAGGATCACCGGGCAGGCTTCCGACACCTTCAGGCGCGACGCCACTTCGACGCCCGAGGCCTGCAGCTTGTCGATCTCGCGCAGCAGGTCCGGCACCGACAGCACGACGCCATTGCCGATGTAGCAGGCCACGCCCTCGCGCATGATGCCCGACGGGATCAGCTGCAATGCGGTCTTCTGGCCGCCGATCACCAGCGTGTGGCCCGCATTGTGGCCACCCTGGAAGCGCACCACGCCCTGCGAATGGTCGGTCAGCCAGTCGACGACCTTGCCCTTGCCCTCATCGCCCCACTGGGTGCCGATGACTACGACGTTTCTAGCCATGATTGTTCACTACCTTCGTCAAATCTCTATTTCAAATAATTTGCATGCTTGCCGGAGCAGATGGCGCACCTGCCTGCCGGCTCAGCCCAGCTGGCGCACCACGAAGCCACCCTGGTGCGCGACGATCTCGCGATCGACGTCGAATTCCTGCTGTTCGTCTTCGTGTCCGGGCAGGTGCTGGATCACGATCTCGCCTGCCGCGCGTAATTCGGCGATCAATTTCTGCAGCGCCGGCTCGCGTCCCCATGGCGCGCGGATGGCCGGCGCCGGCGCTGCGCCCGGCAGCAGGCGCGCGATCTCGCGCAGATCCATCGAGAAGCCGGTCGCCGGACGGGCGCGACCGAAGGCCTCGCCCACATGGTCATAACGGCCACCGCGTGCGACCGCGTTCGGCAAGCCGGGCACGTACAGCGCGAACGTCACACCGCTCTCATACTGGTATCCCGACAGCTCGGCAAGGTCGATGTTGACGCGCACATGGTCGGCCGAGTGCGCGAGCGCTGACAGGTCGTCGAGCGCGGCACGTACAGCCGGCAAGTCCGGCAATTGTTCTTTGGCGCGCTTGAGCACGCTGACGTCGCCATGCAGCGTGGCCAGCGCCAGCACCGCATCGCGCACGGTGGCCGGGAAACCGGCCGCCAGTGCCTGCAGGCCTGGCACATCTTTCGTGCGCAGCAGCGCGATCAATTCGCCCTGCACTTTCAGCGCCGACGCATCGTTTGCGATCAGCGCATGCAGCACGCCGGCATGCGACAGGTCGAGCGTGATGTCATGCAGGCCGGCCAGCTGCAGCGCCGCCAGCGCCAGCGACTGGATCTCGATGTCGGCTTCGAGGCCTTGATGACCGTAAATCTCGGCGCCGATCTGCAGCGGCTCGCGCGTGGTATGGAAGCCCGAAGGTTTGGTGTGCAGCACGCTGCCCGCGTAGCACAGGCGTGTGACCGACGCGCGGTTCAGCAGGTGCGCGTCGATGCGCGCGACCTGGGTCGTCATGTCAGCGCGCACGCCCATCGTGCGGCCCGACAGCTGGTCGACCAGCTTGAACATGCGCAGGTCGAGCTCGGCGTCCGGCACCGGCATCAGCGAATCGACATACTCGAGCATCGGCGGCGCCACCAGCTCGTAACCGTAGCGGCGGAACTGGTCGAGCAATGCGCGACGCAGTTCTTCGGTCTTGCGCGCCTCGGAAGGCAGCACGTCGGCGACGTTCTCGGGAAGCAGCCAGTTAGGCATGGGGGAATTCAGCAGTCATGTCGAAAAAACGAGCAGCAGGATACCAAACGGACAGCCGGCAGGTCCGAAAAATTGGACCTGCCGGGCAGAAACTGCTCGAAAGTTGCGGGATTGTTATTTACTTGCGGGCGCCGCCCGGGCTCTTGAAGTATTTGAGGAATTCCGAGTTCGGATCAATCAGCATCACGTCACTGCGGGTCTTGAAGCTTTCCTTGTATGCCTCGAGGCTGCGGATGAACTTGTAGAACTCGGGGTTCTGGCCAAAGGCCTGTGCATAAATGCGGGCCGCTTTCGCATCGCCCTCGCCGCGTATGGCTTCGGCCTGCCGATAGGCATCGGCCAGGATCACGGTGCGCTGGCGGTCGGCATCGGCGCGGATCTTTTCAGACTCGGCGGCGCCGGTCGAACGCAGTTCGTTGGCCACGCGCGCGCGCTCGGACTTCATCCGTTCGTACACCGAGTTGTTGATTTGCTCGACGTAATCGACGCGTTTGAGGCGCACATCGACGATGGCTGCGCCGATCTGGGTCGCCTCGGCGGACACCTTGTTGCGGATCGCGTCCATCACCTTGCTGCGCTCGCCGGAGATCACTTCGCGCACGGTGCGCTTGGTGATTTCGTCATTCAACGCGGCCTTGATGATCTGGGCCATGCGATCTTGCGCGCGGCGCTCGTCGCCACCGAAGCTGACGAAGTACAGGCGCGGGTCGACGATGCGCCACTTCACGAACGCATCGACGAGGATGTTCTTTTTCTCGGCGGTGATGAAGCGGTCAGGTTCCGGCGTATCCAGGGTCAGGATGCGCTTGTCGAGGAACATCACGTTCTGGAAAGGCGGCGGCAGCTTGAAGTGCAGGCCGGGTTCCTTGATCACTTCCTTCACCTCGCCCAGCGCGAACACGATCGCGTACTGGCGCTGGTCGACGACAAACAGCGTGGACGAGAAAATCGTCAGCGCGATCAGCGCCGCGATCACATAGGAGAGCAAGCGGTTCATCAGCGGGACTCCCGTTCACGTGAGCTGCGACCATCGCGGTCGCGCAACAGGCGCTCCGACGCCGCGGCGCCCTCCGGCGCCACTTGCGGTGCCGAGGCCGGGACGCCGGCCGCGGCTTCGGCCGCCGTCTGTGCGATCAGCTTGTCGAGCGGCAGATAGATCATGCTGTTATTGGATTTTGTATCAACCATGACCTTGGTGGTGCTGGAGAAGATCTGCTGCATCGCCTCGATATACATGCGGTCGCGGGTGACGCCCGGGGCTTTCTGATACTCGACCAGCACCTTGGAGAAGCGCGCTGCCTCACCCTCGGCATTGGCAATCACGCGCGCGCGGTAACCTTCGGATTCCTGCAGCAGTCGCGACGCGGCGCCGCGCGCCTTGGGCACGACGTCATTTGCGTAGGCCTGGCCTTCGTTCTTCTGGCGCTCGCGGTCCTGCCCTGCCTTCACCGCATCATCGAAGGCCGCCTGTACCTGCTCGGGCGGCTGCACCGCCTGCATCGTGACGTTGGTCACCAGCACGCCAATCTTGTAGCGGTCGAGAATGTTCTGCATCAGCACGCTGACATCCAGTGCGGCCTTCTCGCGTCCCTCGTACAGCACGAAATCCATCTTCGATTTGCCGACGATCTCGCGGATCGCGGTCTCGGCCACCATCTTGACGGTCTCTTCCTGGTCGCGGTTGTTGAATACCCAGTCGGACGCATCCTTCAGGCGGTATTGCACTGCGAACTGGATGTCGATGATGTTTTCGTCGTCGGTCAGCATCAGCGATTCACGTGCGAGTTTGTTGCGCACGTTGCTGCGATAGCCTACTTCGACGGTGCGCACCTGCGACAGGTTGACGATCTCGTGCGCCTGTACCGGGTACGGCCAGCGCCAGTTGAAGCCCGGCGGCGATGCATGGGAATACTTGCCGAAGGTGGTCACGACACCGACCTGACCTTCCTGCACAATGAAGAAACCGCTGACCAGCCACAGGAAAAGGATCACCAGGGCAACCACACCGGCGCTGATGCCGGCGCCGCGTGCGTCACCGGGCATGCCCCCGCCATCACCGCCGCGGCCGCCCTTGCCGCCGATCAGGCGGTTGAGGCGCTGGTTGAAATCGCGCCATAGCTGGTCAAGGTCGGGCGGCCCGTCGGACGGGCGCGGGTCGCGCGACTCATTCTGGCGGGGCTCCTGATTGTTGCCATCTTGAGAACCGCGACCCCAGCGAGGGTCGTTCAGGGAGAACTTCAGGCCGAGTTTTCTGTAGAGGGATTCGAGCATGCTGTCGCGTTCCGCGGGTGGGTATTCTTGTACGCAAACTCGGCAATCGCGCTACGCAGCAGATCGATGCCGGCACCTGTCTGGGCACTGACGAAAACGCGTGAAATTTTATCATATTCATCACGCTCGACCGCCGGCGGCAAGCCCGCCAGGTCGATCTTGTTCCAGACGAGGATCTGGGGGATGTGATCGGCGCCAATCTCCTTCAGCACCGCATTCACTTGCTCGATCTGCTCGTCCCTGACTTGGCTGGAGCCGTCGACCACATGCAGCAGCAGATCGGCGTGGATGGTTTCCTCCAGGGTGGCGCGGAAAGCCGCCACCAGCTGTGTCGGCAGCTCGCGGATGAAGCCGACTGTGTCCGACACGACCACATTGCCGACCTCGCCCAGGTGAACCCGGCGCGACGTGGTATCGAGCGTCGCGAACAGCTGGTCGGCCGCGTACACGCCGGCCTTGGTCATATTGTTGAACAGCGTGGACTTGCCGGCGTTGGTATAGCCGACCAGTGACACCGAGAAGGTATGGTTGCGCTCGCGCGCGCGGCGCTGGGTCAGGCGCTGGCGCTGCAGTTTTTCAAGCTTCGCACGCAGCATCTTGACCCGTTCCCCGATCAGCCGGCGGTCAGTCTCGAGCTGGGTTTCACCGGGGCCGCGCAGGCCGATGCCGCCTTTCTGGCGCTCGAGGTGGGTCCAGCCACGCACGAGGCGCGTCGCGAGGTGCTGCAACTGCGCCAGCTCGACCTGCACCTTGCCCTCGTGGCTCTGGGCGCGCTGCGCGAAGATGTCGAGGATCAGGCTGGTGCGGTCGACCACTCTCACCTTCAGCGCACGCTCGAGGTTACGTTGCTGTGCCGGCGACAGCGCGTGATTGAAGATGACGATATCGGCAGACAAGTCGCTGACGGTGTCGCGGATTTCTTCGGCCTTGCCGGAGCCGACATACAGCGCGGGATCGGGACTGGAACGCTTGCCGGTGACGCTGGCGACCGGTGTCGCACCGGCGGACGAGGACAGCAGTGCGAGTTCCTCGAGGCTGGCGAGGAAATCCCCGCGGCCAAAATCAATACCTACCAGGACTGCGCGCATTGAATACCCCCGGACCGGACAGTCCGGGGCGGACGATCACTCGGATTCGGATTCGGAAGAGGAATGGTTGAGGTTGACGGCACGCGCCGGCACCACAGTCGAAATCGCATGCTTGTACACCATCTGGGTAACGGTGTTGCGGAGCAGCACGACGTACTGATCGAAAGATTCCACATGTCCCTGCAGCTTGATGCCATTGACCAGGTAAATCGAGACGGGGACGTGCTCTTTCCGCAGCGCGTTCAGGAATGGGTCTTGTAGCAGTTGCCCTTTATTGCTCATGGAAGCTCCGTATTTTTATGTCAGGTAAGTGTGGTCACGAAAAAACGGCGGCAGTGGTGGGTCTGCGCGCCGCGATTCCGCCGTCCTTTCGGTACGATCCGGGCGGTACAAAAAAAGAAAGTACCGCTTCACTGCCTGCGATGAATGTAAACGATTTTGCCACACGCTGGCAAACCGCATTGCATGAAATTTGTGCTATTCCGCCTTCGTGAAGGGGTTTTTTCCCGAGCGCAACTCAATACGTAGCGGTGTGCCGGTCAGCGAGAAGCTTTCGCGGAAATGCTTCTCCAGATAGCGCTTGTAATTGGCGTCGATCGCATCGAGCGCGGTGCCATGCACCACAATGATTGGCGGGTTTTGCCCGCCCTGGTGTGCATAGCGCAGTTTGGGCCGGATCGAGCCCTTGCGGCGCGGCTGCTGATGGTCCACCGCTTCCTGCAGCGCGCGGGTCAGCTGCGGCGTCGGCAGCTTGCGCATCGCGGCCGCATACGCGGCATCGATGGACTTGAGCATCGGCGGAATGCCGGTGCCCTTGATGGCGGAGATGAAATGCATCTTCGCGAACGACAGGAAGGACAGCTTGCGGTCGATCTCGCGCTTGATGTGGTCGCGCTGGTCGGTCGTGAGGCCATCCCACTTGTTGACACCTACCACCAGCGCCCTGCCCGACTCAAGCACAAAGCCGGCGATATGTGCATCTTGCTCCGAGATGTCTTGCTGCGCGTCGAGCAACAGCAGCACCACGTTCGCATCCGAGATCGATTGCAGGGTCTTCACGACCGAAAACTTTTCGATCGCCTCGAACACCTTGCCCTTGCGGCGGATGCCGGCGGTATCGATCAACGTGTAATGCTTGCCGTCGCGCTCGAACGGGATTTCGATCGAGTCACGCGTGGTGCCCGGCATGTCGAAGGCGATCACGCGTTCTTCTCCAAGCAGCGTGTTGACCATGGTCGACTTGCCGACGTTGGGGCGGCCGACGATGGCAATCTTGATGCCGCGGATCTTATCGTCGTCTTCGACCGCTTCCGGCTTGCCTTCGCTGGCCAGATCCAGCGCTTCCGACACCAGGTCGGCCACGCCGTCGCCATGCGCCGCGGAAATCACGTACGGGTCGCCCAGTCCGAGTTCGTAGAAGTCGGCCGTCACCGACGTGTACTTCATGCCCTCGGATTTGTTCACGACCAGCATCACCTTGCGGCCAGCCTTGCGCAGGAAATCCGTGATGGTCTTGTCATGCGGTGTCAGGCCCTGGCGGCCATCGACGATGAAGACCACCACGTCAGCTTCGGCGACTGCCTGCTTGGTCTGCTTGGCCATCTCATGCAGGATGCCGTCCTTGGCCACCGGTTCAAAACCACCGGTATCAATGACCAGGAACGGACGATCGCCGACCCGCCCTTCGCCGTAATGGCGGTCGCGGGTCAGGCCGGGCAAGTCGGCGACCAGTGCATCACGCGAGCGCGTGAGGCGATTAAACAGCGTGGATTTGCCGACGTTAGGTCGACCGACAAGTGCAATGACCGGCTTCATGAAAACTCGTTAAAACGTACGGCAGTAAATGCCGACCCAGACCCTGCGGGCCTCAGTCGGTGGAGACGGCAAGCAGCTTGCCGTCCACGTTCTGCACGATCAGGCTGGCACCGGCCACCACGGGCGTAGCGCGGATCGCGCTGCTGCCAGTGCCGATACGCGCCAGCATCGCGCCTTCTTCGCGCGACAGAAAATGGAGATAGCCATCGCGATCGCCGACCACCACCGCGCGCCCGAAGGACACCGGTGCCGTCAGGCGGCGATTGCCAAGGCTGGTGTTGCGCCACAGGTTGCTGCCGGCATCACGCGAAAAAGCCAGCACATTGCCCTTCTCGTCGGCGGCGAACACATAGCGCTGGTCCATGCCGGGACCGACGTCAGCCGACAGCTCGCGCGCCCAGCGCATCGATCCATTGCCGGCGTCGACGCAGGCGACACGGCCCTGGTACGACGACGCGCAGATATCACGCGACAGCAGCACCGGCATGCCCGACACATCGGCCACGCGCTCCAGTTCGGTCGCGCCGCGCGGCTCGGCAATGGTGGCCTCCCAGCGCGCCACGCCATTCTGAGCAGACAGCGCCAGCAGGCGGCCGGCCGGCAAAGCGACGTAGGCCAGCCCCTCATTGATCACGATGCCCGGCGCTGCGCGCAGCACCAGCGGCGGCGCGCTACGCTGCACGAACCAACGGCGGGTGCCGGTTTCGGTGTCATAGGCGGCGATCAGGTTGTCGATGCTGCGCACGACCACCACGCCACTGCCGATGGCCGGTGGCGACAGGATCTCGGTCGACGCCTGCATCTTCCAGCGCAGCTTGCCGGTAGCGGCATCGAAGGCCATCAACGCGCCATTGGTGCCGCCTACGGCGACAGTATTGCCATCGGTCGCGACGCCGGCGGTAATGCCGGTGCCGGCCTTCGTGCGCCACAGCTGCTTGCCGTTCGCGGCATCGATGCTGACCAGATCGCCGTCGGCGCTGGCTGCATACACCTTTCCGCCATTGACGGCCGGCGACAGGAAATAGTCACCCGCCTTGCCGATGTCCGCGGTCCACAGGATGCGGGTTGCCATCGTCGATTTGAACTGCTGCAGCGGTGCCGGCTCATTGCGCGGCTTCTTGCTGGAGAAAGGATTCATCGACGAGCAGCCGGCGAGCATGCACAGGCTGCCAACGGTCAGCAGGAACGCGGCCCGTTTGGACAGATGCTTGGATACGGTGTGCAGGGAGCGATGCATGGATGGACCTCGCTCAGGCCTTGCCCGGCGCGCCGCCCAGCGCGTCAAGCTTGAGCTGGATCAGCTGGCGGGCCGGGTTCTTGGCATCGGTCTTGTCCAGCGCAGCCTGATAGGCACTGCGCGCGTCATCGATCTTGTCCATCGCGAACAGGAGGTCGCCCTTGCGGTCGGCGGCCAGTGCCGCAAAGGCTTCCGGCATGTCGACGGACAGCACCTTCAGGCCTTCGTCGTAGGCTTTTTCATCGAGCAGGATGCCGGCCAGGCGCAGGCGGGCGATCGCCTTGTATTCGTCGGCACGACCATGGTCGACCACCCATTGCAGCTGGGCCTTGGCGGCCTTCGCGTCATTGGCGTCATTGGCTGCACGGGCGGCGGTCAGCGCGCCCATCTGGGCATACGGCGTGCCGGCGAAGCGCTCTTCCATGTCGGCGGCGGCACGCGTCACCTTGGCCATGTCCTTCGCTTCGGCGGCTTTCACGATTTCTTCATACAGCACCGCAGCCTTCGCAGCCTGATCGCGCTGGTAATAGCGCCAGCCGGACCAGCCGGCATAGGCCACCAGCACGGCGATCGCCAGCCAGGTCACGAGGTTGCCGTTCTGGTTCCACCATGCCTTGAGGGTGGCAAGTTGTTCTTGTTCTTCGTGGTCGTAAGCCATAGTCGTTCAGATCTTGTAGGTGGACGCGAATGGGAATTCCGCGCTTCGGTTATTCAGTAATTCGGTGATCCGGCAGTCCGGTGCTGTGTATCAGTGGGTATGGATCTGGCCGGCGTGCAGGTGACCATGGTCATGCTCGTCATCACCGGTGACCTGGTCGATCAGGTAATCCACCAACTGGTCCAGCGGCACGCTGTGCTGGTTGTTCGCCGGGTCCGCGTCGCGCAAATGCTTGACGGTGGCCTGCTGCTTCGCCACCTCATCGTCGCCGAGGATGACTGCAAACGCCGCGCCGCTGGCGTCGGCGCGCTTCATCTGCGACTTGAAGCTGCCCACGCTGCCGGCCGTCGCGCAATGTAGCACAACATCCAGCCCCGCATCCCGGATGCGCTCGCCCACCGTGAAGGACTGCATCCGCGCTTCCTCGCCCTGATGCACCAGATAGACATCGCACTGGCTGCGCGCGAAAGCGCCGCCGGTCGCCTTGAGCAGCTCCAGCAGGCGCTCGACGCCCATTGCGAAGCCGACCGCCGGGGTCGGCTTGCCACCGAAGATCTCGACCAGCGGGTCGTAACGCCCGCCGCCGCAAACTGTGCCCTGCGAGCCGAGCTGGTCGGTGATCCACTCGAACACGGTGCGGTTGTAATAATCCATGCCGCGCACCAGGCGCGGATTGATGGTGTAGCGGATCGCGTTGCGGTCGAGGTAGCGTTGCACGCCCTCGAAGTGCGCGCGCGATTCTTCGCCGAGATAGTCGAGCAGCTTCGGTGCCGCGTTAACCAGTTCCTGCATCGTCGGGTTTTTGGTGTCGAGGATACGCAGCGGGTTGCTGTGCAGGCGACGCTGGGCGTCGGCATCGAGCTGGTCCCGGTGCTGCTCGAAGTACGCGATCAGGTCCGCACGGTGACGGTTGCGCTCTTCGGCATCGCCGATCGAGTTGATTTCGAGGCGAATATCGGTCAGGCCGAGATCATCCCACAGGCGCTGGCACAGCATGATCATTTCGGCATCGATATCCGGGCCATTGAAGCCGACCGCTTCCGCGCCGACCTGATGGAACTGGCGGTAACGACCGCGCTGCGGACGCTCGTGGCGGAACATCGGGCCGGCGTACCACAGGCGCTTGGGGCCTTCATACGTCAGGTTGTGCTCGAGCACCGAGCGCACCACGCCGGCCGTGCACTCCGGGCGCAGCGTCAGCTCGTCGCCATTCATGCTGTCGGTGAACGAGTACATTTCTTTTTCGACGATGTCGGTCACGGTTCCCAGGCCGCGCGCGAACAGCGCGGTCGGCTCGACGATGGGGGTACGGATTTGCTGGTAGCCGTAGCTGCGCAGCACCGATTGCACGGTGTTCTCGAACAGTTCCCACAGCGGTGCGTCCTCGGGCAGCACGTCATTCATGCCTTTGACGCCGAGGATTTTTTCTTTCTTGGTCTCTGCCATGCTGATTGCGTTATCTGATGGTGTAATTGCGATGCTTGCAGCTCGATGCGCGGGCCGGCTGGCCGTCATTGGCCGTAACGAGTTTTTACGTAGTCGAGGACGATGGCCTGAAATTCTTCGGCAATGCGCTCGCCGCGCAGCGTGACGGTTTTCTGGCCATCAACAAACACGGGTGCCGCCGGCGACTCGCCGGTGCCCGGCAGGCTGATGCCGATGTTGGCGTGCTTCGATTCGCCCGGGCCGTTGACGATGCAACCCATCACGGCCACGTTCATTTCTTCGACGCCAGGATAGACGCCCTTCCAGACCGGCATCTGCTCGCGCAGGTAGGTCTGGATGCGGTCGGCCAGTTCCTGGAATACGGTCGAGGTGGTGCGGCCGCAGCCCGGGCAGGCAATCACCATCGGCGTGAACTTGCGCAGGCCCATGGTCTGCAGGATCTCCTGCCCGACCACCACTTCCTTCGTTCGATCGCCACCCGGTTCCGGGGTCAGCGAGATGCGTATCGTGTCGCCAATGCCTTCCTGCAGCAGCACCGACAGGGCCGCGGTTGACGCGACGATGCCTTTGCTGCCCATGCCGGCCTCGGTCAGTCCCAGGTGCAGCGGATAATCGCAGCGCTTCGCCAGTTCGCGATAGACCGCGATCAGGTCCTGCACGCCCGATACCTTGCACGACAGGATGATGCGGTCACCCGGCATGCCGAGTTCTTCGGCGCGATGGGCATTCTCGATCGCGGAGGTCACCAGCGCTTCGTACATCACGGCCTGCGCATCCCACGGATTTGCGCGTTGCGCGTTCTCATCCATGATGCGCGCCAGCAGCGACTGGTCGAGGCTGCCCCAGTTGACGCCGATACGCACCGGCTTGGCGTACTGGTTTGCGACATCGATCATCTGCGCAAATTGCGTATCGCGCTTGGCACCCTGCCCGACGTTGCCGGGATTGATGCGGTACTTGGACAGCGCTTCGGCACAGGCCGGGTACTGGGTCAGCAGCTGGTGGCCGTTGTAATGGAAGTCACCGACCAGCGGCACGTCAATGCCCATCTTGTCGAGCTGCTCGCGGATGTGGGGCACCGCAGCCGCCGCTTCCGGCGTGTTGACAGTGATGCGCACGACTTCGGAGCCGGCGCGCGCAAGATCCTTCACCTGAATCGCCGTGCCAATCGCATCGGCGGTGTCGGTATTGGTCATGGATTGCACCATCACCGGCGCGCCACCACCGACGCGCACTTCGCGCGATCCATAGCGGACCACCGTCTGGCGCGTGATGCGGCGCGCACCGGGGCCCGACGGAATCGGCGTCGCGTCTGGGAGGCAGTTCGGTTTGAGCACGGTGTTCATCGCAGTGCCATCTCGTCAGTTCATCACTTCAGGTTCAGCTTGGCGACGTTGTCGCGCGTGCCCGGCTTCAGGCTGACCGGCTGGCCACGCAGCTTCACGTCGACGCCGGCTGCATTGCCGACTACCAGGATCACCGGCTCCGTCACTTCGATGCGCTCTGTGCCGCCCGCTTTCATCAGGCGCGACACCAGCTTGCGCTCGCCGTTCTGCGTCAGCACTTCGACCCACGAGTCTTCGCGCAACTTCAGCTCCAGCGCGCGTGCCGGGTCGATGTTCGCAGCGAGCGCCGGCAAGGCTTTCGCGGGCTCGGCCTTGGCCGTGCCGGATGCCGGAGCGACAGGCACCGGCGCAGCAGGTGCGTACACTTCCGCCTCTGCCGGTGCCGCCTTACCCGGTGCTGCAGCATTCTTGGCGGCCGGCGCTGCCGGTGCCGTAGGTGCGACCGGCTTGCTCGCTGCCTGTTCCGCAGCGACTTCGGGCACCGCTTCGGATACTGGCGGTTCGGTCGTGGCTGACGAGGCCGTGATCGCGTCACGCGCCGCCGAAAAGTCCAGACTGGGCACATGCAGCCAGTCATTGCGCCAGGCGATATACGCCAGCATCCCGACGAAGATCAGGACCACAGCCGCCAGGCCGGACAGCTTGTTGGCGCTGCGGCGGTGGCTGGTCGACGGTGCGTAACGGCGGCCATTGAAGCCGGGTTGCGGCAGCGGACGGCGCATCACCATCGGGCCCAGCGCCGGGTTCGGTTCATTCGCGACCATGGCCAGCAAAGGCTCGGGGTCCATGCCCATGGTTTTGGCGCACGAACGAATGAAGCCGCGCGTCGTCGCCATGCCGGGCAGCGAACCGAAATCATTGGCCTCGAGGGCGATCAGCTGGCGCGGCGCGAGCTTCACGCGCGCCGACAATTCTTCGATCGACAGGCGCATTTCGAGGCGGCGCGCGGCGAGCAATTCCCCGGGCAGCTGGCCGGGCGCTTCAGGCTCGGCGACAGCTTCGGGTTCGACCGTTGCTTCGACAGTTGTGGCTGCAGCGTCATCTGAACCGGCGTCCGCGGCGCTGCTGTGCTGAGCGCCAGCCTGCATTGCGCCGACGGCATTGTGTCCGTCC
>JBDKLN010000120.1:0-11427 GCA_039806045.1 Pseudomonadota bacterium | reverse complement strand
GAAGCTGCAGGATCGCGGGCGCATGTTCGTCAGCCACAACGACCCGGTGTACGAAGGCATGATCATCGGCATTCACTCGCGTGACAACGACCTGGTCGTCAACCCGATCAAGGGCAAGCAGTTGACCAACGTGCGTGCTTCCGGCACCGATGAAGCGGTGCGCCTGGTGCCGCCGATCGAGCTGTCGCTCGAGTACGCAGTCGAGTTCATCGAGGATGACGAGCTGGTTGAAATCACGCCGAAGAGCATCCGCCTGCGCAAGCGCTTCCTGAAGGAGCACGAGCGCAAGAAGGCATCGCGCGAAGCGGCCTGATCACTGCGGGCCAACGACATAAAAGCGCCTGCGGGCGCTTTTTTGTTGGGCGCGAACTTGCTGTCGCGTCAGTCGAGCCGGCGCTGCATGCACATGAAAAAGTTAAAATGAGGGCCTGCCTTGCAAGCCGCACTACCGTGACCGAAAAGACCGTTTCCCCGTTGCCGCCGCGCCGCTTGTCCGTTGCCCCGATGATGGATTGGACGGATCGCCACTGCCGCTACTTCCATCGCCAGATCACGCGCCATACCTGGCTGTACACGGAGATGGTGACGACCGGTGCCGTCATCCATGGCGACCAGCCGCGCCACCTCGACTTCCACGATGTCGAGCATCCGGTTGCGCTGCAACTGGGCGGCAGCGAGCCGGATGACCTCGCCAAGAGCGCCAGGATCGGCGAGCGCTGGGGCTATGACGAGATCAACCTCAACTGCGGCTGCCCGTCCGAGCGCGTACAGCGTGGCGCATTCGGCGCCTGCCTGATGGCGGAACCGGCGCTGGTGGCTGATTGCGTGAAGGCAATGCGGGATGCGGTGTCTGTGGATGTCACCGTCAAGCACCGCATTGGCATCGACGACGTCGAGTCGTATGACTTCGTGCGTGATTTCGTCGGCACCATTGCCGACGCCGGCTGCAACACCTTCATCGTCCATGCGCGCAATGCGATACTCCGGGGCCTGTCGCCGAAAGAGAACCGCGAGATTCCGCCCCTGAAGTACGACTACGCATATCGTCTCAAGCGCGATTTCCCCGGCCTGGAAATCATCATCAATGGCGGCATCAAGACGACCGCAGAGATCGACGAGCACCTGCGCCAGGTCGACGGCGTGATGCTCGGCCGCGAGGCGTATCACAACCCCTGGCTGATGGCTGGCTTCGATGCGCGCTACTACAGTGATGTCGCGGGCGATGGCGATGCTGACGGCGAGCCGCGCACGCGCGTGCAGGTAATCATGGCAATGCTGCCCTACATCCGGGCCCAGCTGGAAAGCGGCGGCCCACGTCTCAATACCATCACCCGCCACATGCTCGGCCTGATGGCCGGGCTACCCGGTGCGCGCGCGTTCCGGCAGGTATTGTCGGACGCGAAGCAACTGGCCGCCGGTGATGCCGACCTGTTGTTGCGTGCCGCCGAACGTGTCTTGCCGAACGCTGGCTGATTCACCTCCTGCGAATGGCATGTCACCTGCCGCCCTTGCGGTCACGTGCAAATGTGAATGCGAGGTGCAGCCATGGCCGATCAGGCTTTCCCGCCGCGACAACAAATCCATCAGCCAGGCCGGGAGGCGGCGATGCAGCCGCATCCCGAGATCGACGGCAAGACGTACCGGCCCGCCGGCAAGCTGATGGACATGGTGGCGATCGTCTCCGGCGGTGACAGTGCCAGCGATGATAGTCGTTACATGACGGGACAAGTGCTGCATCCGAATGGCGGCGAGATCATCAACGGCTGACTCTTGGTTCGCTGGTCATCAGTAGATTTTCAGGCGGTTGTACAGCGTCTTGAGGCTGATGCCCAGCGTTTCGGCGGCCAGCTTCTTGTTGCCACTGAAATGGTGCAAGGTGGCGAGGATGATTTCGCGTTGTGCATCAGCGAGGGCTATGCCGACCGGAAAAGTCACTACGCCTTTTGCCGATGTGGCCCGTTTCGCGGCCTGCATAGGCTCATCGATGTCGACCACGTCGGCCGACAGGATGTACGCGCGATGCACCCGGTTTTTCAGCTCGCGCACATTGCCGGTCCACGGGTGGTTGCGCAGCCGCTCCAGCGCGCCACGCGAAAATGATTTCCCGGTGTGCGCCTCGTCATTCAGTTGATCCAGGAACAGCTGGGCCAGCTTCTCGATATCGGCGCCGCGTTCGCGCAGCGGCGGCACACGAACGGGGAACACCGCCAGCCGGTACATCAGGTCTTGCCGCAGGCAGCCTTGCTGAACGGCGGTCTGCAGTGAGCGGTTGGTCGCTGCCACCAGCCGCACATCCACCTGCACCATTTCATTTCCGCCAACGCGCAGGAAGCGGCCGCATTCCAGCACCCGCAGCAGCTTCACCTGCATGTCGCAGGGCATCTCGGTAATTTCGTCGAGGAACAGCGTACCGCCCGATGCGTGCTCGAAGTAGCCATCCTGGCGCTTGACCGCGCCTGTGAAGCTGCCTTTCTCATGACCGAACAGCGCGGCCTCAATCAGGTGTGATGGTATTGCGCCGCAGTTCACTGCCACGAAGTGCCGGTCGGCGCGCAGGCTTTGCTGGTGCACGGTACGCGCGACCAGTTCCTTGCCAGTTCCGCTCTCGCCCTCGAGCAGCACGGTGGCATCGGTAGCGGCCACGCGCATGAGCTGGCGATACATCGCAGCCATCGCCGCAGAGCTGCCATGCAGCAGCCCGAAGCACGTCAGCGATTGGTCAGCAGTCATGGCGATGTCGGTGATGGTCGATAAAAAAGCTTCACGGCAGGCAGCTTGCCGAGGGCGGCGCCATGCAAAACCACCTCCGCAGCACAAACGGGACAATCTGTACCTGCCGACGCGCCGGGCACTGCACTACATCAAAGGCGATGCGCTTGCCGCGTGTGGACTTCTTCAGCGTGATTGCTGCAAGTTGATGGTGTTTTTGCTGCCGCTCACACGCAGGCTGCCAGTGTTGAAACTTATGCAGCATGCCCCAGTCAAGACGGGAGCGACGACTCCATCGTTAGTTGAAAGGTATGGTGATGAACCCAAGACTGCAAGCAACGAAAACCCTGATATTCCTGAGCCTGCTGACCCTCAGTGTCGCCGCCTGCAATCGCGGTAGCAGCGGTGGCGACCCGGGAACGACCAGTGGCACCACCGGTACCACGGGCGGCACCAGCACGACGACGCCCAGCTCCCCGGCGCCGGCAGCGACTACGCCGCCACCCGCCGAGCCGGCCACGCCTGCACCAGGCACGGGCGGAACTTCCGGTACGGGTACGACGACACCGGGCGCGGCACCGGGTACGGGCAGCGAGAAGCCCGGCGAGAAAAGTGGTACATCGGGAACGTCCGGCACTTCTGGCATGTCCGGCAGCAGCAACGGTGCCAGCGGGACCGGTGCCATGTTCAGCGGCGCAATGAGCCCGGGCAGCCCGCCCGGCACCGCAGGCAGTGAAAGGGGGGCGCCCATGGGCAGCAGCAGTACAGGGGGCAGTTCGACCGGCGGCAGCAGTTCAGCAGGCGCCACCAAGTAGTATGGACGGCTGCTCGACGCCGATACGACGTTGCCACCGACCAGCATCCGCATTTCGCAAAGGACAAGACCATGACGAACAGCCCGTTTCAGCGTTGGATCGCATTGCTCGCCGTGCCGGTATTCACGGCGTCGATGCTGGCTGCGTGTCACAAGGCCGGCGAGGACACGGGCGCAAGCTCCGGCACCAGCAGCGGCGGCTCGACGCAGTCAGGCGGTGGAAAGGCGACTCGCAGCGAGCGGCAAGTGCCGGGAACCAATGAATCGTCGGGCGAAAGGCCGCCATCGCGCTGACCCGCCTCGCCCGGGATGACTTCCGCAGGTGCGGCACGCAGGTTGTCGTCGCATCGCTTTGGTCGATGACGACATCCGTCTTGCTGCCCGCCACCCGCCATGTCCCATGTGCTGATCGTCGATGACGATGCCGGCGCGCTGGCCTTGCGTGATGCCCTGACGTCGGACGGGCATCGCTGCCTGCTGGTGAACAGCTTGCGCCAGGGCCAGTTGCAACGGTCATTGCACGCGCTTGATTGGGTGATCGTTGCCGATCACCTGCCTGATGGCAGCGGGATGGCGATGATGGAAGCGTCTGATCCGGCCTCAGGCGCGAACCCTTCACGTGCTGAGATTGTGCTACTGGCCGCGCAGCCAACGGTTGCCGCTGCGGTCGCTGCGTTTCGCAAAGGCGCTGCCGACTACATCGAGCGTCCCCCGGATTTGCATTACCTGAAGTCCCTGCTTGCATCACGCCACGGAGCCGGCAAGGGCGATGCACCGCGCGCGATGGCAGGCTTGCAGGCGTCACCCCTGATCGGCGAATCAGAAGCAATGCACATCTTGCGCGAACATGTTGCGCGCGTCGCGCCAACGGAGGCCAGTGTCTTGCTGCTGGGCGAAAGCGGCACAGGCAAGGAACTGGTCGCACAAAATATCCATACGCACAGCGCGCGCCAGCGCCATCCCTTCCTGCCGGTCAACTGCGGCGCGATTTCGCCACAACTGATCGAGAGTGAAATTTTTGGCCATGAAAAAGGCAGCTTCACGGGTGCTGATCGGCAGCACAAGGGATATTTCGAGCGCGCATCGGGCGGCACGTTGTTTCTCGACGAAGTGGTGGAAATGCCGATCGAGCTGCAGGTCAAGTTGCTGCGAGTACTGGAGACTGGCAGCTTCATGCGCATCGGCAGCAATCAGGAATTGCATACCGACGTGCGCATCGTCGCCGCCACCAATCGCGATCCTGAGGGCGCCATTGCCGCCGGCAAGCTGAGGCTGGACCTGTATCATCGATTGAATGTATTCCCGCTGAAGATTCCGGCGCTGCGCGAGCGCGGCGCCGACGTCGCGTTGCTTGCGCAACATTTCCTCGATGAGCTCAATCGCACCCAGGGTACGGTCAAGATCTTGTCACCGCATGCGCTATCCGTGCTGGGCAACTACCACTGGCCGGGCAATGTGCGCGAGTTGCGCAATTTCATGCAGCGTGCGCACATTTTGTCGGACCAGCAGATCGACGCGCACGCGCTGGATCCGGGGCCGGCGCAATGCACGGCGACGGCACTGACCTTGTCCGTACCGGTCGGCGCATCACTGGCCGACGTTGACCGACGCCTGATCTTCGCGACCCTGGACCTGTGTGGCGGTGTCAAGAAGCGTGCGGCCGATCTGTTGGGCATCAGCCTGAAGACGCTCTACAACCGCCTGGAGGATTACGGAAACCGAGACCGCGCGCTCGCGCTCGGGCAATTGGGGGCGGTCGAGGCGGTGAAGGGCATCGACCGCCATGAGGTGGCCCTCGGCACGCCATTGGACGAAACACTGGATGCAAGGATCGGCGTTGCGGGCAGCGTGCGCCCGCCAGAGCCAGGCGCTGCATCCGGCAAGGCTCTGTTGAATTGAGACTTGCCGTTGAAGTCCCCTAGCGACACCCCGGCGAACATCCCGGCTAAAACCATGCGCAAGGAATTCATCACCGAAGCAGCGTGATGGAGCCAGCTGCGGCAGCACGGTGCGCACAAACTGGGTAAAGCGAAGGCAGTCTATCTCGAGCCTGACGCCAATTTCAGCAGCATCATGCAAGACGGCGCGAGTTCGGCAAAACATGAGCCCCCTTGAGCCGCCGGGTCGGTAGGCTTTACCGCTGCGAGAGCAATTCCTGCACGGCCTGCAGCACCCGTTCAGGGTTCACCTGCGCCAGACAAGCATGGTGCAGTTGAGGGCAAACGCTTTGCAGGCAGCCACGGCAAGGTACAGGCCGGAACAACACGCGGCTGCGCACCTGTCAGGGCGTACGCGGCAGGTTGGTCAGCGCATACAGGTCGACTACCAGGGTTTGGGTAGCCACTGTGATTCGCCAAGCCCGTTGACCAGGAGGTTTGATCAGGACCAAATCAGCGGGAGCTTTCCCGCGCTGCGGACTCCAAAGGTCTGACCCAAACAAGCAAGGAGAATTGCCGATGGCCACGATTCATCTCGACACAGGCGCTGCATATTCCGGCGGCACCCTGATCTCCCAGGAAAACATCATGCGCCGGCCCTTGTTTTCGTCGATACGCTGGAGCGCAGTACTGGCCGGTGTCGCCGTCGGCATCTCGGTGCAACTGGTGCTGACGCTGCTGGGCATCGCGAGCGGACTCTCGATGACGAGCGTGCAGGCTGGCGAGGCCCCGGGCACGGGTGCATTGGTGTGGGCTGGCATCTCGATGCTGATCTCGGCCTTGGTCGGAGCCTATGTCGCTGGCCGCATGTCCGGTCTCAAGCGCAAGACCGATGGCGTCTTGCATGGTGCGGTGTCATGGGCCGTGACGACCATGCTGTTCGTGACGCTGGCAACATCGGCGGGCGGTTCGCTGCTGTCCGGGATATTCTCCGGCATCAGCCAGGGCGCAGCATCGGTCGCACAAAACACGGGTGGTGGCGCAGCCGGCATGACAGCGATGCTGAATCGCCAGCTTGGCACCAACATCAGCCCTGAAAACATGCGCACGCTGCAAGGCCATATCGCAGCCGGACGGCGCGACCAGGCGATCGACTACATGAGCAGCAGCATGGGTGTGCAGCGCGATCGCGCGGCAACGGTGGTCGATCAGGCCTTGATCTTGTCCGGTTCGCCGGAACAGGCATCACCGGCCGGACGCGCGGCCGCCGATCGGGCGATCAAGGGTGCCAGCACTGCGGCGTGGACCGTGTTCGGCGCGGTCGCACTATCGCTAATCCTGAGCCTGCTGGGTGGCGCGCTTGGCGCCATGGGCGCGCGCCGTACGACCTGGGGTGAAGCCGGCGAGACAGAGGCGGCGGCAGCTCGCGCCGACCTCGGACGCAGCTGATGGCTGGCATGGGCAGGCAACTGAACGAACAGCCCGCAGGATGCCGGTTCGCGCGTGCCGGAAGATGAACTCCGGCGGCGCACCGCTAGTCTGACATGCACGATACCGTCTCGCGTTGAAAGCGCGCCGTCATGCTGAAGACATTCGAGGGAGGGCCTGCCGCCGGCAAGGGAATTCGCCGGCGCTTTGCCTGCATGAATGCAGGCCAATCGTCGGCCACCGAGTTGCTGCGTTCCTGCCCGGTCGTCACAGCGACCGGGCAGCCAATGGGGCGCGTGCGTTCAGTGCTGGTCGACCTGCGCAGCCGGCAATTGCGCTATGTGATCGTCACGCCCCAGCATGGCAAGGCCCAGGTCGTGATTCCGTGGCAAGCGCTTTATTTCGATTCTTCGCTGGTGCGGCTGGTGTATTACACCTATTCTTGAAGATCGCTCTCTGATCCGATTCAGAGCAAGTCCAGCGGCAATAGCTTGCGCACTTGTGCACTTGTGCGAACAGGTTGGCACCCGGTCGCCGGCCGCGTTGCGCCAGGTGGTGGGTCACGGTGTTCCTGCGTGCCAGTTTGCCGCGTGAGCCGGTGCCGTCCCAGGGTCAGAGGGTTACGAACGTGCTTTCATCGTGTGCGCCAACGCTGCACCCAGCGCCAGCCGATACTGGCCAGCCGGCTCGCGGCCTGCCATCTTGCCGGGTCGCGCAACAGCAGCAGGGCAGCGGCCAGCAGCGCGTGCCCGAGTCCACGACCCTGAACCTGCGGCAGGGCTTGCGCCGGCCGGTCGGCCTTGCCCGGGGGTGAGCCGTGCGCGCGCCGCCGTCTTGCCGCGGCCACGCGCGGCCATAGCAGCACCAGCAAGGCGACGCCGCCGGCCACCCGAAACGGGTGATCCATCGCCCATTGCATGGCTTTGCCGCGTCCGCTGTCATGCGCACGACCGTAAGTTTGCCGCGAACGGATGGCGCCCGAGGACGGGCTGACGCCCTGACTGAATTCGGTAGCCACTGCGGCACGCGCCGTCAGCGCTACGCGAGCCGTATCCGCTGCGCTTTCGCCGGTCAGCATGCGGCGGTACACGGCACGGCTGGCTTCGATCTGCTCCAGCAACGTGCGGCGCTGGTCTTCGAGTGACACATTCATGCCCGCTCCCCGATCGTCACAAGCTTTCGCGAACCAGCGCGATGTCGCGCCGCATCTCCTCGCGCAGCGCCAGCAATGGCGCTTCGCGTCCCGCGTGGCGCCGCGCCAGCGCGACGCCGGCCGCCGCGCCGCTGGCGTACAGCGCTACCACGACCCACGCGGCAAGGGCGCGGAAGTCGCTGTCCCAGAAACTGATGATGAGCGCGATGCCGATGAAGAGCAGCGCAAACAGCGCGAACACGGCCGCCGCGACATAGCCGGCGACCTGCACGCCGATTTCGCGCCCTTGCAGCTTCATTTCGATGCGCAGCAGCGCCATGTAGTCGCCGATGCGATCGAGCGCGATGACGGCCAGTTGGCGTGATTTTTTCAGGATCTCGAGCACTGCCCGCTCCCGGCCTCAGTCGCGGCGCACCATGGCGCCGATCAGCATGCCGACACCGGCCGCAATCGCGACCGACTGCAGCGGCTTGTCGCGCACGTAATCGACCGTCAGGTCGCGCCCCTGGGTAATCTGGCGGCCGGCCTGCTCCGCAATGCCGCGTGCAGCGAAGCGCATTGTCGAGAAACGGGCGAGGATTCGGTCACGTGCCTCGTGCAATTCGTTTTCCGACAGGGTCGATGCATGCGACATCAGCGCATCGAGATCGCTTTTCAGGTTGGCCAGGTCTTCGCGAATCCGCATCGCCTTGCCCGACGACAGGGATTGTTCCTGGTAGTCGCGACGGCGGGCGCCTGTATCGGTACTGCCGGTCTGGATTTCCGGATCCATCATTGCCTCCTGGGTGGTTTTGATCGAGGACAACGCCCGCGGCGGCGGCGGCCGGCCGAAGCGCCGGTGGCCGCTTCGGACGACGCCCGCCTGACGGAGGGAGCAACAGGCAAGTGCCATGCCACGCCTGTGCCGCACGGCGGGCAATGCGGTACGCACCGCCGGCTGAAAAAATTACGCGCAGCGCAGGGAAATTTTGGGGGGCAGGTTGCGCCAGGCCCATGCGCGACGGCGCCCGGCGGGCACGATGGCAGCGGCCTGCGGCTGAGAATCCTCGATGACAGCGTGCTAAGATTCCCTAGCCCCCGGGCAAGAGAGGCCCGGAGCCGACAACAATAAACACCCACCACCCGCACTACTCTGAGGGAGACCGAATTGAAGAAGCAAGCCTTGTCCGTGGCCGTCGCATCCGCACTGGCCTTCGCCGCATTGCCCGCGTCCGCACAGGTGTCGAACGACACCATCAAGATCGGTTTCATCACTGACATGTCCGGCGTGTACGCCGACGTCGACGGCCCGGCCGGTGCCGACGCGATCAAGATGGCCATCGCCGATTTCGGCGGCAACGTGAATGGCAAGAAGATCGAGCTGGTCACGGCTGACCACCAGAACAAGGCCGACATCGCCGCCAGCAAGGCACGCGAGTGGTTTGATCAGCAGGGCCTGGACATGCTGATCGGCGGTACCAATTCGGCCACCAACCTTGCGATGGCCAAGGTTGCGGCCGACAAGAAGAAGCCCTTCATCGCGATCGGCGCCGGCAGCTCGCGCCTGACCAATGAAGAATGCACGCCCTATACCGTGCACTATGCATACGACACGGCAGCCATGTCGCGCGGCACTGCAGCGGCGCTGACCAAGCAGGGTAGCAAGGACTGGTTCTTCCTGACGGCGGACTACGTGTTTGGCATGTCGCTTGAAAAAGATGCGTCGGATGTCGTGAAGGCCGGCGGCGGCAAGGTGCTGGGTTCGGTGCGCCATCCGCTGGCGGCGTCGGACTTCTCGTCCTTCCTGCTGCAGGCCCAGAATTCCAAGGCGCAGGTGCTGGGTCTGGCCAATGCCGGTGGCGATACCGTCAACTCGATCAAGGCTGCCGCCGAATTCGGCGTGAACAAGAAGATGAAACTGGCCGCGCTGCTGATGTTCGTCAACGACGTGCACGCCGTCGGCCTGAACATCACCCAGGGCATGTACCTGACCGATGGCTGGTACTGGGACACCAATGACGAGACGCGTGCCTGGGCCAAGAAATTCATGGCCCGCAACAAGAAGGCACCGTCGATGCTGCATGCCGCCGACTACTCGGCCACCAACTTCTACCTCAATGTGGTGAAGGCTGCCGGCACCGATGACGGTGACAAAATCATGGCCAAGATGAAGTCGACCAAGGTCAACGACTTCTTCGCCAAGAATGGCGTCGTGCGTCCGGATGGGCGCATGGTGCACGACATGACGCTGATGCAGGTGAAGTCGCCGGCCGAGTCCAAGTACGAATGGGATTATTACAAGGTGGTGCAGACCATCCCTGGCGATCAGGCTTACATGACCAAGGCCGAAACCAAGTGCGCGCTCTGGAAATGAGCGCCATGGGCTGCGTGACGTGCCGCACGAAGCATCGCTTCGTGCGTTGCCTGGCACTGGCGCCGATGCTGCTCGCATCGGTGCTGGTCTGGCAGACACCGGCAGTCGCCGGCAGTCTGCCGGCCGGCTTCGGCGAGCTGACCTGGGAAGCACCGGTGGCCACCTTGTCGGAGGCCCGCAAACTGGCGGAAACGGCGCTTTATGCGTGCTATCGCACTGGCGATGGCCACAGTGTGGTCGGCGCGACCCCGGTCAGCAATCTGCGGATGTGCTTTGCGGATGACCGCTTCTATTTCGTGCAGATGGAATTCACCGGTGCCGATGCGTATGAAGCACTGCTGGCGCACGGCAACGCCAGCTGGGGCGAGAGCCGGGCGGGCCAGCGCTTCACCGAGACCCGCATCTGGGGTGGCGGCACCGACGAGCAGGTCTATGTCGAGCTGGAATTCAGTCGCGAGGACAATCGCGGCACGCTGGCCTTTGTCTTCCTGCCGATCTACCGGCAGACCCAGGAAGCGAATCGCCGGCAGCGTGCGCGCGCCACGCCGGGCGCTGGATTCTGATGGCCCGCCGCTCACTGCGGTGATCGTGCGGCGTTTCCCCCTGCCCATCAGGTCCTTCTCCGCCAATAGCGATGACCCACAGGTGCGTGCTGCAGAGGGATTTGTAATGCATTAACTTGGTCTTTTTGCGGGAAAAATGTGACCGTCGCGCGTGGCGACCCATGCCATATGTTGCCGCAAGGCAATTATGAATTTCACGCCTTGTCTTTCATAATGGAAAAACATTTCCTGAACGAGCAAGCGCATGGAAGTCTGGTTGCGACAGTCTGAACAAGCCGTCAAACGCGCCAATACTCGACTGGGTATGGCGTGGGGCTTGGGCTGTGCATTGCTGATTAGCTTGGTCTGGATTAGCTTGCTGCTGGTGCTGCAAGCCGACCGCAAGCATTTGGTGGCCAATGCCGAGGCCGAGACGCTGGGGCGGTCGCGCACCTATGCCGAGCAATTGTTGCGCACCTTGTCGCAGGTCGACCAGCTGTCACTGTCGATCAAATATCAATGGGAACGCAAGTCCGGTCCGCTCGACCTTG
>JBDKLN010000119.1:0-52778 GCA_039806045.1 Pseudomonadota bacterium | reverse complement strand
AGGATGGCCAGCGTCAGTGGCAAGGCGATCGACACCGTGGTGCCGACGCCGGCCACGGACCGAATGTCGACCTGGCCGCCGAGGGCCGTGATGTTGCGCTTGACGACATCCATGCCCACGCCGCGACCGGAGACATCGGTGACGGTTTCGGCAGTCGAAAAGCCGGGCGCGAAAATCAATTGCCAGACTTCGCCATCGCTCATGTTGTCGGAGACCGGCAAGCCTTGCTGGCGCGCCTTCGCCAGAATGCGCTCACGCTTCAGGCCGCCGCCATCATCCGAGACTTCGATCACCACATGACCGCCACGGTGCATGGCCGACAGTGTCAGACGGCCGGTCGCATCCTTGCCGGACGACTGCCGCACCGCCGGCAATTCGATGCCATGGTCGACGCTATTGCGCACGAGGTGGGTGAGCGGATCGATGATGCGTTCGATCAGGCCCTTGTCCAGCTCGGTCGCCACGCCCTGCGTGACGAAATCGACTCTCTTGCCCAGCTTGGCGGCAAGGTCGCGCACCATGCGCGGGAAGCGCGAGAACACATAGTCCATCGGCATCATGCGGATCGACATCACGGCTTCCTGCAGGTGGCGGGTGTTGCGGGTCAGTTGCGACACGCAATTGAGCAGCTTTTCATGCAGCATCGGGTCCAGCCCGTGCGTGCGTTGCTCGATCATGGCCTGCGTGATGACGAGTTCACCGACGAGGTTGATCAACTGGTCGACCTTGTCGACGGACACGCGGATCGATGACGACTCGACGCCCGCGTTCGACGCAGGGCCGGCCGTTGAACCCGTCGCTGCCTTGTCGGCGCCGCCTTTGGCGGCTTCGGCACGCACCGGCGCCGTCACCGGAAGGTGGAAAATTTCGTAAGGCGGCTGGCACTCTTCGGTCACCGACAGCTTGGCCGGGTCAACGATGAAGGCGCACAGCGCAGTGATGTCATCCCTGGATTCGCTGGTTTCGAGCAGGAACACCTTGCGGCCATCGTCGTCGACGACGGTCACCTTGCCCAGCAGTCCCAGCTCATCGGCCAGCGCAACGGCGTCCTTGTCGCTGGTTTCGGGCAAGGAGATGCGCACGGTACGCAGCGCCGGCATCGACGTTCCGGCCGGAACGGCAGTCGCCGCCGCATTCGACGCCGGCGAGTTTGCTGACGGCTGCGCCAGTGCGTTGAGTCGTGCCAGCAGGGCGTCGACCTCCGGTTGCTCGACTTCGGCGCCATCGCGATGTCCGCGCAGCAGCATCTGCAGCACGTCCTTGGCCTGCAGGAAGCAATCGACCTGTTCGGCTGTCAGCGCCATCTCGCCTTTGCGCAAGCGGTCCAGCAGCGATTCGAGCACATGGGTGACGCCGGTCATGTCGGCCAGGCCGAAGGTGGCGGCACCACCCTTGATCGAATGCGCGACGCGGAAGATGGCGTCGATGTCGGCCATGTCGAACGCGGCCGGATCCAGCCTCAGCAACAGGCGCTCTTTTTCGGCCAGCAGTTCCTCGGCCTCGTCGAAGAAAACCTGGAAAAATTGACTGATCTCGACGCTCATGCCGGCACTCCCGGCCCGATGCACTTGCCGACCACTTCCAGCAGGCGCTTCGGATCAAAGGGTTTGACCAGCCAGCCATTGGCGCCGGCCTCGCGGCCCTTGTTCTTCATCTCCGGGCTTGATTCAGTGGTCAGCATCAGGATCGGCACCTGATGGTAGGCCGGCAGCGCGCGCAGGCTTCGGATCAAGGTCAGCCCATCCATGTTCGGCATGTTCTGGTCGGTCAGCACCAGGTCGAACTGCGTCGCCTGCGCCTTGGCGAGGCCATCGACGCCGTCGATCGCATCGATGACCTGGTAGCCGCCGGTGCGCAGCGAGAAGGTCAGCATCTGCCGCAGCGAACCCGAGTCATCCACTGCCAGGATTTTCTTGCCCATGTCTATCTCCGAGGTACCACTTAACGTTGTTCAGAACAATTCGATGCTGCCGCTTTCCATGTGCTGCTGTGGAACGCTGCGATTGACGGCATAATCGACGGCACAATCGACGGCACAATCGGCGCGCAATGCATCGCCACCGGTCTTGTCGTTATCCGGCTGCTTGCCAGCGCCGCCATTGCCGCAGCTGCCGCCGAGATGGCGGCGCGCGCTGGCGATCAACTGGCTGGCGATGTCTTCGAATTGCAGCGCCGTGAGCGCCGCATCGAGATGGTCGCCAGCGAGCTTCGCCAGCGCTGCGCACTCCGGGTTGGCGTGGTCGGCCAGGGCCTGCTGTCGTGCCAGCGCCTCATGCGCGCCGACGAAGCTGACCGACAGCTTGGCGATGGCTTCTTTCAGCAGCAAGTCCAGCTGTGCCAGGTCGTCTTTCAGCGCATCCCGGGCCGGCGAGCCATGTCGTGGATGTTTCATCGTGCCGCTCCCTTTGCTGCGACCGGCGACGATACTGCGGCCATCGGGGTCGGCGCCGCCGCCGTGCCCGGTGCCGCGGGTGCTTTCGCCGACTTGTCCGAGGCCAGACCGGTGCCCAGCTCGGTACCCTCACGGATAGCCAGCGAAGCCTGCTCGCCCGTGATCGCCTGTTCGGCGCGCTTGTTCATGACGACGATGCTGATGCGCCGGTTGATCGGGTCGCGTGCATCGTCCTTGTTCATCGGCACGGCCGATGCCAGGCCGACCACACGCAACACCTTCGCGTCCTGCATGCCGCCCTGCACCAGTTCTCTGCGCGACGCATTGGCGCGGTCGGCCGACAATTCCCAGTTGCCGTAACCACGCTCGCCGTTGGCGAACACCACGTTGTCGGTATGACCGGACAGGCCGATGCGGTTGGGCACGTCGTTCAGCGTGCGGCCGATCTCGCGCAGGATGTCGCGCGTATACGGCTGCAACTGCGAGCTGGCGGTCGCGAACATGGGCCGGTTCTGTTCATCCACGATCTGGATGCGCAAGCCTTCGCTGGTGATGTCGAGCAGGATCTGTTTCTTGAATTGCCTGAGCACGGGGTTGGCGTCGATGGCGGCCTCGATCCTCGCCTTCAGCGATTCCAGCTGTGCCTTCTCGCGCCTTTCGAGTTCTGTCTGTGCGGCCTTGATGTCGGGCACCTTGCGAACTTCGCCGTCCTTCTTCGTCACATCCTTGCCGCCGCCCTTGATCACGCTGCTGCGCTCGGCGATCGACGGCCCGCCCTTCATCGCCACGTTCAGCGGCGTCTTGAAATATTCGGCAATGCCTTCGAGCTTGGCTTTTGACGTCGAGCTGATGAGCCACATCAGCAGGAAAAAGGCCATCATCGCTGTCACGAAGTCCGCGTACGCAATCTTCCACGCGCCGCCATGATGCCCACCGCCCGCCTTCTTGACGCGCTTGATGACGATGGTGGACTTGTCGGCAGCAGCCATGTCAACGTGCCTTGGCGTTCCTCAGGTGTTCTTCGAGCTCGGCGAACCCGGGACGCTCGCTCGAGTACAACACCTTGCGGCCGAATTCGACCGACAGCGCCGGAGCGCAACCATGAAAACTGGCCAGCAGTGCAGCCTTGATGCACTGGAGCATTTTGGTCGCTTCATGGGCTTTTTGCTCCAGCAGTGACGACAGCGGGCCGATGAAGCCGTAGGCCAGCAAAATGCCGAGGAAAGTGCCGACCAGCGCGCGCGCAATCAGGATACCCAGTTCCTCGGGCGGGATGCCGATCGATTCCATCGTATGCACGACGCCCATCACGGCCGCGACGATGCCGAATGCCGGCATCGCATCGCCGAGCTTGGCGATGCAGTGTGCGGGCACTTCGGCCTCGTGATGGTGGGTGTCGATCTCGTTGTCCATCAAATTCTCGATCTGGAACACGTCGATATTCCCGGAGACCATGAGGCGTAGGTAATCACAGATGAAGTCGATCGCATGGTGGTCGGCCTGGATGTCGGGGTAATTCGCAAACAGCGCGCTCTCATACGGGTTTTCGATGTCGCGCTCGATGGCCATCATGCCCTCCTTGCGGACTTTGCCGAGCAGCTCGGAGAGCAGCGCCAGGAGTTCAAGATAGCGCGCCTGCGTGTACGCCGATCCCTTGAACAGCGAGGGAATTGCCTTGCATGTGGCCTTGATGGCCTTGCCGTTGTTGCCCACGAAGAAAGCGCCGGCTGCGGCGCCGCCGATCATCAGCAGTTCGATAGGCTGGAACAAGGCGGCCAGGTGGCCGCCTGCCATCGCAAAGCCCCCGAAAACCGATCCGATGACGATGAGATAACCAATGATGACCAGCACGATATGCTCCCGATTCCGTTTGAGTGGAAAGACCTGAACCGGTTACGGCGTGTGGTGCGCGAACTTTTAGCGCCGCGTGTCCCCGATTGCACGGCGCGGACGGGGGCACGAATGACGGGAAAGCATGGTGCCGGACAAAAAAAAGCGACAAGGCCGGCTTTCGCCTGTGCCCTGCCGCTCGCTTGCTGCAGCCGTAAAGTAAATTCGTGTATTCGGTTGTGCGGGCGCGCTTACGCCGGCAATGCTTCTTCGTGGGGTTCGACTTTCTTCTTCTTGCCGGCACGCGAAGGCGGATGGCAGAGGCCGCAGCGATAGCCGCTATGCAGCTCGAAGGTATGGTTGACAAAGTGGCCGTGGCATTCGCGGCACTCGACCAGGGTCAGCATCTTGCTGTCGATGAAGCGAATCAGCGTCCATGCGCGGGTCAGCGACAACAGCGGTTCGTCGCCTTGGGCCGGCGGCATCTGCTCGAGGTACAGGCGGTAGGCCTTGATCACCGCCTCGATGCCGGTCACCTTTGCATGGCGCACCAGGTGACGGTAGACGTTCATGAAGATGGACGCGTGGATGTTCGGCTGCCAGGTGATAAACCAGTCGGTCGAGAACGGCAGCATGCCCTTCGGCGGCGAAACGCCGCGCAGCTCCTTGTAGAGCTTCAGAAGTCGTTCGCGCGAGAGCGTCGTTTCAGTCTCGAGCAATTGCAGGCGCGCGCCCAGCTCGATCAGTTCAATGGCCAGACTGATCTGGCGACCTTCGGATACTACGCTCTTGTTACCCATGACTCGCTCCTGCGCTCGGTTTCAAAAAGACGACCGCTGCCTTTTATTTTTGAACTTGCCTTTGTCCGCCCGCTGTCTTTTGTGCAGCGAGTCTGCAGGTCATGCTTAAGCGATCTCTTCGACCGGTTGCGCTGCCATCAGAATCGTGGCGTGGGCTTGCGACAGCGAACGTTCCTTCGAGTGACTGGTCAGCATGCCCAGCACGGCACTGTCGTCAAAGCGGAAGCGGGCGAGCATCATGTTGCTGGAGGCGAGTTTGACAACCTGGGCCGGCGACAGATGCTCGATCAGGTCGGCCAGTTCGGCACTGATGCCGAGGCGGAAGATGGCCGTCGCGCGATCGGTGCGGACCAGCTGCTGGGCCAGCATCAGGTAGTTGAGGTTGGCGTCGCGGATGTCTGCCAGCATATCGTTCATTTTCATGATCTTCTCCTTGTGGGGGAATTACCGGACAGGCCTCGCCGGATGGAAAGGATTTTCCTGCGAAGCCCGCGCCGGAAAAATCGGCGGGAAACGGTATTTTTCGTGAGCGCCGCGCTGTCGCGCTTGTCGGTGTTTGTCCTACAAGCGCGGCGAGAAGAGGAGCCTGCTCGGGTTTACGGCAGGGGAAGTGATCGATTTAGGGAAGGAGGCAAAAAAACTTTGCGATGGCGTGACAGCCCGTCATGACGAGCCGTCAACACTTGCCGCCACGGGCCGATGCGCCGCGCCGGGCGCATCGCGGAACTGTCAGAGTTCGTAGCTGTCCCGTTCGCCGGCCAGCACTTGTTCGACCAGTTTGCGTGACAGGTTGGGCGCCATCAGCTCGATGAAAGTGAATACAAAGCTGCGCAGGTAGGCGCCTTCCTTCAGCGCCACGCGCGACAGGTTCATGCCAAACAACTGCCCGGCCGGGATCGCCTTCAGGCCGGTGTCGCGGTTGGCATTGAAGGCCAGCCCGGCAATGATGCCCACGCCCATGCCCAGCTCGACATAGGTCTTGATGACATCGGCGTCGATCGCTTCGAGCACCACGTCGGGCTTCAATCCCCTGCGCTGGAACGCAAGGTCGATCTTGTTGCGACCCGCGAAGGCGGCGTCATAGGTGATGAGCGGGAAGGTCGCCAGCTCTTCCAGCGTCAACGATTTGGACTGCGTCAGCGGATGCGACGGCGGCACCACCACCATGTGCTCCCACTGGAAGCACGGCAGGGAGACCAGACCGTCGATGTCGGCGATGGCTTCGGTCGCGATCGCGATATCGGCCTGATCGTTCAGCACCATCTCGGCCACCTGCTTCGGGTTGCCTTGCAACAGCGACAGCCGCACCTTCGGGAATTTCTGCGAAAACGCCTGCACCACGGCCGGCAGCGAGTAGCGTGCCTGCGTGTGGGTGGTGGCAATGGTGAAGCTGCCGGCGTCCTGCGACGCGAACTCCTTGCCGATGCGCTTGAGGCCCTCGATCTCCTGCAGGATGGATTCGACCGACTTCAGCACCTGCTTGCCGGGCTCGGTCAGCCCGCGAATGCGCTTGCCGTGGCGGGTGAAAATGTCGATTCCAAGCTCTTCTTCGAGCTCGATGATGGCCTTGGAGACGCCCGGTTGCGACGTGAACAGCGCCTTGGCGGCCTCGGTCAGGTTGAAGTTCTGGCGAACGGCTTCCCGCACGAAACGGAATTGATGAAGGTTCATGACCGGCAATTTCCCCGATTTTCCCGGGTCTGACGTGCAGCGCGGCCGCCCGTTTTCCCCGGCTGGCATCGCCGTTTTGGGCCCGAATCCTTGCCTATCATGAAACGACCCGGCGATGCCTGACTGACAACTCCGCTTATATATCTGAAAAGCATATAAGCAAATAAGAGTTCTGTTGTTTGGAATAAGGGGGAAGTTTATTACTATCCGCCGTTCTTCGCGCGAGGTTTTATGACTTTGACTTATGTAGCATCTGGTTTTGCCGTCGGCATGCTGGTGGGCCTGACGGGCGTCGGCGGCGGTTCGCTGATGACCCCCCTGCTGACCCTGCTGTTCGGCATCAATCCCTCCGTCGCGGTCGGCACCGACCTCGCGTTCGCCTCGATCACCAAAAGCGCCGGTACCCTGACCCACCGCCTGCGCAACACCGTCCATTGGGACATCGTCAAGCGCCTGTGCATGGGTGCGCTGCCGGCGGCGCTGGTCGCCACCCTCGCGCTGAAATACTACGGCGCGCTCGACAAGCAGATCGGCCAGATCATCCGTTACACCATTGCCTTCTCGGTGATGCTGACGGTCATCGCGATCATCTTCCGTGGCCGCATGCAAGCGTGGATGCAGGCACACCCGAGCCGCCAGTTCCACGGCCGCAAGCAAGTGATCGCCACCATCGTCGCCGGCGCTGCAATCGGCGTGCTGGTGACGGTGTCCTCGATTGGCGCAGGCGCCGTCGGTGCCACCATCCTCGTGCTGCTTTACCCGAAACTGTCGCCGGCCGAGATCGCCGGCACCGACATCGCCTACGCCGTGCCGCTGACGGCCATCGCTGCCTTCGGCCACTGGTGGCTGGGCTCGATCAACTGGGAACTGCTCAGCATGCTGCTACTCGGCTCCCTGCCCGGCATCACGCTCGGCTCGTTCGCCGCGCGTGCCGTGCCTGAAAAATTCCTGCGCGGGCTGCTCGCCACCACGCTGACCGGCGTCGCGGCCAAGCTCGTGCTGTAAGAGATTCATAAAGGAAGACCATGTACCGCTACGACCAATACGACCACCAGATCGTCAAGGAACGCGTCGCGCAATTCAAGGGCCAGGTGGAACGCCGCCTGTCCGGCGAACTGACCGAAGATGAATTCCGCCCGCTGCGCCTGCAAAATGGCCTGTATATGCAGCGCCACGCGTACATGCTGCGCGTGGCCGTGCCGTATGGCCTGCTGTCAGCCAAGCAGATGCGCATGTTCGCGCACATCGCGCGCAAATATGACCGCGGCTATGGCCACTTCTCGACGCGCCAGAACATTCAGTACAACTGGATCGAGCTCGAGCAGACCCCGGCCATCCTCGCCGACCTCGCGTCGGTCGAGATGCATGCCATCCAGACCTCGGGCAACTGCATCCGCAACACCACCACCGACCAGTTCGCCGGCGTCGCCGCTGATGAGCTTCAGGACCCGCGCCCTTTCATCGAGATCCTGCGCCAGTGGAGCACCTTCCATCCCGAATTCGCGTGGCTGCCGCGCAAGTTCAAGATCGCGGTCAACGGCGCTGCCGAAGACCGTGCGGCCGTACAAGTGCATGACATCGGCCTCAATCTCGTGAAGAACGAAGCCGGCGACGTCGGCTTCCAGGTGCTGGTCGGCGGCGGCCTCGGCCGTACCCCGATCATCGGCAGCGTGATTCGCGAGTTCTTGCCGTGGCAGCACCTGCTGTCGTACACCGAAGCGATCATGCGCGTGTACAACCAGTACGGCCGTCGCGACAACAAATACAAGGCGCGCATCAAGATCCTGGTCAAGGCGCTGGGCGTCGAAGAGTTCACCCGTCAGGTCGAGGCCGAGTGGGCCGACCTGAAGGACAGCGAAAGCACGATCACCATCGAAGAGCTGGCACGCGTGGCGTCTTACTTCGCGCCGCCGGCCTATGAAACGCTGGCCGACAGCGACGCACTGTTGCAGCAACAGCGCGGCGAGAACAAGGCGTTCTCGAACTGGCTGGGCCGTAACGTCAAGCCGCACAAGGTGCCGGGCTATGCCACCGTCACGCTGTCGCTGAAAAAGACCGGCACCCCGCCGGGCGATGCGACCGCCGAGCAGATGGACTTTGTCGCCGATCTGGCCGACCGCTACAGCTTTGGCGAACTGCGCGTCACGCACGAGCAAAACCTGGTACTGGCCGACGTCAGGCAAACCGACCTGCTGGCGCTGTTCCTGGAAGCGAAGGCGCATGGCCTCGCGACCCCGAACCTGGGCCTGCTGACCGACATGATCTGCTGCCCGGGCGGCGATTTCTGCTCGCTGGCGAATGCGAAATCGATCCCGATCGCCGAAGCGATCTCGGAGCGCTTCGACAATCTCGACTTCCAGCACGACATCGGCGACATCGACCTCAACATCTCGGGTTGCATCAATGCCTGCGGCCACCATCACATCGGCAACATCGGCGTGCTGGGCGTGGACAAGGATGGCTCCGAGTGGTACCAGGTGTCCATCGGCGGCCGTCAGGGCAATGACAGCGCGATCGGCAAGATCATCGGCCCGTCGTTCTCGGCCGGCCAGATGCCGGAAGTGATCGGCCGCCTGCTCGAAGTCTATGTGCGCGAGCGCCAGGATGAGGAGCGCTTCATCGATACCTACGACCGCATCGGCCTCGAACCATTCAAGACTCACGTGTATGCGACCCCGATCTCGGGTCAGGCGTACCAGGCAGGAGAAGACGCATATGCGTAAGATCATCAAGGACAAGGCCATCGTCAACGACGACTGGAACCTCTTCAAACTGGCCGAAGGCGACGCCGCCGACAGCGTTGCCGTCCCGGCTGGCAAGCAGATCGTGCCGCTGGCCGTATGGCTGGCGCAAAAGACTGTGCTGGCCGCACGTGCCGGCGAGATCGGCGTCTGGCTGGCCAGCGACGAGCGTCCGGAACAACTGAAGGAAGATGCGGCCTCGCTGCCGGTGATCGCGGTCGATTTCCCGACCTTCGCCGATGGCCGTGGCTACTCGATCGCTTACAACCTGCGCGCCCGCGTTGGTTACACCGGTGAAGTGCGTGCCGTGGGCGACGTGCTGCGCGACCAGCTGTTCTACATGTCGCGCGTCGGCTTCAACGCCTTCGCGACCCGCGAAGACCGTTCGATCGAGGATGCACTGAAGGGCCTGTCCGATTTCTCGGACGCTTACCAGACCTCGTGGGACCAGAAGACGCCGCTGTTCCGCCGCTTCGCCCGTCCGGCCGCGCAGGAAGCATGATGAGTGCCGCTGACGTCACCGCAGCTTCGGCTGCCGCCGCTGCCGGAAACATCGACGACGCGCACTTTGCCTCGGTACTCGCCGATGCGCAGGCGACGCTGGCGCGCATCGCGGCCGATTTCTCGCCGGCTGTGTTCGCTTCCAGCCTCGCCGCCGAGGACATGGTGCTGGCCGACCTGATCTTGCGCGCGAAACTGCCGATCACCATCTTCACGCTGGAGACCGGCCGCCTGCATGCCGAGACACTGGGCATGGTGGACCGCATCCGCGAGGTGTATGGCTATGAAGTCGCGTTGTACAAGCCGGAACCGGCAGCGGTCGAAGCCTATGTATCCGCCAACGGCCTGAACGCTTTCTACGACAGCGTCGAGATGCGCAAGGAATGCTGCCGCATCCGCAAAGTCGAGCCGCTGAACCGCGCACTGGCCGGCAACCAGGCCTGGATCACGGGCCAGCGCCGTGCGCAATCGACCACGCGCTCGGAGCTGGCGGTGCAGGAAGACGATGCCGCGCACGGCATGCAGAAGTTCAATCCGCTGGCTGACTGGACGGAAGCTGAAGTCTGGCATTACCTGAAGAACAATCAGGTTCCGTATAATCCGCTCCACGACAAGGGCTATCCGTCGATCGGCTGCGAGCCCTGCACCCGTGCGATCCAGCCCGGCGAAGACGTGCGCGCCGGTCGCTGGTGGTGGGAACAGCCGGAATCAAAGGAATGCGGCCTGCACGTCGTCGACGGCAAGCTGGTCCGCATCAAGTCGGCCTGATCGTCCGAACACCCTCTGCTCCCGGACACTATCCGCAGGAAAACATCCGCTGGAAACTATTATGAATACCGCTGTAGACACTACCCATTTCATCGATGCCGCGAGCAATCGCCATCTCGACTGGCTGGAATCCGAGTCCATCCACATCATGCGCGAGGTCGCGGCGGAGTGCGGCAACCCGGCGCTGCTGTTCTCCGGCGGCAAGGACTCCGTGGTCCTGCTGCGCATTGCCGAGAAGGCTTTCCGCCCCGGGAAATTCCCGTTCCCGCTGGTGCACATCGACACCGGCCACAACTTCCCGGAAGTGATCGCGTTCCGCGACCGTCGCGTGGCCGAACTGGGCGAGCGCCTGATCGTGGGTTCGGTCGAAGATTCGATCAAGCGCGGCACCGTGCGCCTGCGCAACCCGGATACCGATTCGCGCAATGCGGCGCAAGCCGTCACGCTGCTCGAGACCATCGCCGAGCACAAGTTCGACGCCTGCATCGGCGGCGCGCGCCGTGATGAAGAAAAGGCCCGTGCGAAAGAGCGCATCTTCTCGTTCCGCGACGACTTCGGCCAGTGGAACCCGAAGGCGCAGCGCCCCGAACTGTGGGACCTGTATAACACCCGCGTGCACCCGGGCGAAAACATGCGCGTGTTCCCGATCTCGAACTGGACCGAGCTCGACGTCTGGCAGTACATCGCCCGCGAGAAGCTGGCGCTGCCCAATATCTATTTCGCGCACCAGCGCGAAGTCATCCCGCGCAACGGCCTGCTGGTGCCGGTCACGCACCTGACCCCGCCGAAGGATGGCGAGGCTGTCGAGACCCAGACCGTGCGCTTCCGCACCGTCGGCGACATCTCCTGCACTTGCCCGGTGTCATCGGATGCAGCCACGGTCGAGGCCATCATCGCCGAGACCGCCGTTACCCAGATCACTGAACGCGGCGCGACCCGCATGGACGACCAGACGTCCGAAGCGTCGATGGAAAAGCGCAAGAAAGAAGGATATTTCTAAATGAACGCCGTAGTGGACAACAACCTCGCCGCCACCGACCAACAGGACCGCGGCCTGCTGCGCTTCATCACCGCCGGCTCGGTGGATGATGGCAAGAGCACCCTGATCGGCCGCCTGCTGTTCGACAGCAAGGGCATCTTTGCCGACCAGCTGGACGCGATCTCGCGCGCCCGTCACAAGCGCACCGTCGGCGACATGATCGACCTGTCGCTGCTGACCGATGGCCTCGAGGCCGAGCGCGAGCAGGGCATCACCATTGACGTCGCCTATCGCTACTTCGCCACCCCGAAACGCAAATTCATCATTGCCGATGCGCCGGGCCACGAGCAGTACACCCGCAACATGGTGACCGGCGCATCGACCGCCGACGCCGTGATCATCCTGGTCGACGTGTCGAAGGTGAAGATCGACGAGGCCGGCCGCGCCGAGCTGCTGATCCAGACCAAACGTCACTCGACCATTGCGCAGCTGCTGCAGATCGAGCACGTCGTGGTCGCGGTCAACAAGATGGACCTGGTCAACTATGACCAGCGCGTCTATGACTGCATCATCAAGGCTTACCGTGAATTCGCCGCAGCGCTGGGCCTGAGGGACATCCACACCATCCCGATGTCGGCACTGGCTGGCGACAACGTTGTCGTTCGCAGCGACAAAATGGACTGGTATCAGGGCCCGACCCTGATCGAGCTGCTGGAATCGCTGTCGGTCTATGACGACGAGCACGCGGCCGCACTGCGCTTCCCGGTGCAGCTGGTCGCGCGCCACAACGGCCACGAAGCGAATGACTTCCGCGGCTACATGGGCCGCATCGAAGCGGGCACCGTGAAGAAGGGCGACAAGGTCACCGTGCTGCCGGCAGGCCAGACCGCGACTGTGAAAGACATCATCACGCTCGACGGCTCGCTGGAGTCGGCATCGGCCGGCAAATCGGTCACGATCCTGCTCGAAGAATATGTCGACATTTCGCGTGGCGACATGCTGGTGTCGTTGGAGTCCCCGGCCACCGTGTTGAAGGACGTGAAGGCCGATGTCTGCTGGCTGTCCGAAGAACCGCTGGACTTGCGCCGCAAGTACTGGCTCAAGCACACCACCCGCCAGGTGGCGGCGAAGGTGAAGTCCATCGACTCCCTGCTGGACATCAACACGCAGGAACGCCATGACGGCACCGAGCTGAAGCTGAACGGCATCGCGACCATCAGCCTCACCGTCCAGCAACCGCTGTCCGCCGATGCCTATGACGCGATCCGCGCCACCGGCAGCTTCATCCTGATCGACGAAATCTCGCACCAGACTGTCGCGGCGGGCATGATCCGGCTCTGAACCACCTGAACTGCCAACGACCTGACCTCGGGGCTTCCTGAGGTCACCGTGCTTCACCCTGCGGGCCTGGTCTATACTGGGCCCGCTTCGTTTCATCCCTGATCCACCCCTGATGCCGCCATTCGTCCCGCCATGCCAGACCATCTCGCACGCCCTGTCCGCCCCCGACCCGGCAAGGTCTGGCTGGTCGGTGCCGGCCCCGGTGCGGCCGACCTGCTGACGGTGCGTGCGGCCAAGCTTCTCTCCGAAGCCGACGTCGTGTTGCACGACGCGCTGGTGACGCCCGAGATCCTCGCGCTGTGCACGCAGGCCGACCTGATCTCCGTGGGCAAGCGCAGCGGACAACGTTCGACGGCGCAAGCGCTGATCAATCAGCAAATCATTGAATGCGCGTTTCGCTATGAGCGCGTGGTACGGCTGAAAGGCGGCGATCCCATGCTGTTCGGCCGCGCCGATGAAGAGCTGAACGCGCTCGAAGGCGCGGGCGTGCCGTATGACGTCGTCCCCGGCATCACCACCGCATTCGCCGCGGCAGCCGCGATCCATCAGCCGCTGACCAAGCGCGGCGTCGCGCGCAATGTCGCCTTCTTCACGTCCACCACCGCGCCCGGCGAACCCGACCAGGCTGCACTGCCGGGTTGCGACACGCTGGTGCAGTACATGGGAGGCACGGAAGCGATCGCCACCGCCAGACGTTTGCTGGATGCCGGCAAGCTGCCGCAGACCCCGGTGATCGCCATCGAGAACGTCAGCCGGCAGGATCAGCGCGTGATGCGCATGTCGCTGGCCGAGATGGTCAACGGCATCCCCGAGTGCTCGGGGCCGGTGCTGGTGATGATCGGCGAGGCCTTGAGGCAGCGCCGCTGACTTGCGACGCGTAGCGCATGACCGCGCGCCACATCGGATGGGCCGGCATTCGCCGACTGTTCAGATGGTCGAGATGCAATACGCCGCGATCGCATCCAGCACTGCGGCATTCTCCCCCACCGCCTCACTGACGCTGATCTGCGTCGAGGGATAGGCCGTCCGCAGCTCGTCGATCATCGGAGGCAGGTCCCTCAGCACATGACCACCTTGCCCGAGGAAGACAGGCACCACGCTGACTTGCTGGATACCTTTGCCTGCCAGGTCTGCGACAACGGCCGGCAAACGCGGCTCCATCAGCTCCAGGAAGGCCAGCACCACCTCGGCATCGGGCAGTCGCGCCTGCGCGCGCTGCTGCAGCTTCTGGAAAGGCTGCGCCCAGCGCGGGTCACGCGCGCCATGGGCAAACAGGACCAGGGCTTTTGTCTTCTGGGTATTCATGTCGGTGGCGTCGTGTCAGGTTTCGGATGGATTGCCGAATGCTCGCAAACGGGCATCAATGTCGCTCGACCCACCATAATGCCCCGATCGCCCCCAGCAGGAACAGCACGCTGGGCATGGCGGCCGTGGCGACCGGCGGCCAGGTATTGAGCAAGCCGATGTGTGAGAACAGACTGTTGATCAGCTGGAAGGACACGCCGATCATGATGCCGATGAAAATCTTGAGTGACAGCCCGCCGCTACGCACGTGCAGGTAGGCGAACGGCAGCGCGACGGCCATCATCACAAAGACCGCAAACGGATACAGCACTTTGCTCCACAACGCGATGTCGTACTGCTCGGTGCGCTGCTTGTTCTCTTCGAGGTGACGGCTGAACAGCGCCAGGTCGAACGCCGACATTTTGCTCGGTTCGACCACCAGCACGGCCATGATCTGCGGCGTGATCTCCGAGTTCAGCACACGGGTGTCGAGCTTGCGACGCTCGATCACGGACGGCTGCCTGGCTTCAGTCGGCGAGCCCACCTGCTTCAGGCGCAACTCGTCGACCTTGCTGAGCTGCCAGCGGCCCTCGCCGGCGTACCTGGCTTCCGCTGCCGACACCATGCCCAGCATGTGCATGCTGTTGTCGAATTCATAGACCCGCAAGTTGCGCAATATGCCATCCGGGTCGACCTTGCGCGCATTCAGGAAACGCGAGCCGATCGTCGCGCGGGTCACCGGGTCACGCAGCACATCCTTCGCCCAAAGGCCGGTCCGGAATTCCGACGAGATCGCCGCGCCCTCGATGCGACGCTTGAAAGACTCGCGGAATTCGCTGCATCTGGGCGCGACGAATTCGCCGAGCACGAAGGTCAGCACCGCCAGCACGACGGCGATACGCAGCAGCAGGCGGATTGCCCCCGTCATCGACAAGGACGATGCGCGCATCACGGTGAACTCGGAACGGGCAGCGAACTGCGCCATCACGTAAATGGTGCCGATCAGGGCCGCGATCGGCATCAATTCGTAAGCATAGGCGGGCAAGCCCAGCGTCACGTACAGGAACGCATGTTCGATGCGGTAAGGCCCATGCACCGCACGGACCTCGCCCATCATGTCGAAGAATGAAAATAGCGCCAGAAAGGCCACCAGCACGAACAGCACGGAGCGATAGATCTCGCTGGCGAAATAACGGCGCAATACCCTCATGCGACCTCCTGCTTGCGGACCAGCAGCGTACGACGCAGGATGGCCAGCAACCGTGCCGGATGCCAGGCGCTGTTGGTGTTGTTGCGCCACACGAAGAGCAGCATGATTGCCGCCAGCGCAGCGGCATGCAGCGGCCACCAGCCCTGCGAGAAACCGAGCTTGCCCTGCCCGACCACGGATTGCATGATGCCGACGGCGTTGCTGTATGAAACCGACAGCACCAGCGCAATCATCAGGTTCAGGGTGCGGCCACGCCTGGGGTTGACGAATCCCAGCGGAATCGCCAGCAGCATCTGCATCAGGCACATCAACGGCACCGCGACGCGCCACAACAGTTCAGCCTGGTTCCCCGGCGTGGGTTGGCGCACCAGCTGCAGCGTGGGCAGGACTCGTGCGGCCTTGTTGTCCACCAACTCCTTTTCATTGCGCGAAATGACCACCACGTAACGCTGGAAATCCATCGTGCGGAAATTTTCACCGCCGGGTTCACCGTCATAGCGACGGCCGCGATCGAGCTCGAGCAGCTTGTCGCCGCGCTCGTCCAGCACCACCTTGCCATCCTGCGCAGCCACCAGGCTTTGCAGGCCGCCTTCGCGCTGGCTGACGAACACGTTCTGCACCTTGCTGGCATCCGATGCCAGTCCTTCGACGAAGAAGATGCGATCGCCTGACGCAGATTCCTGGAATTTGCCGGGCGAGATGCGCGAGATGTCCTCGCGATTGCGGAAGCGTTCCTTGTATTCCGACGACAGGCGGCTGGCCCACGGCGTCAGCCAGAATGACAGCATCGCAATCAGGACCACGATGGGCAAGCCGATCTGCAGCACGGGCCGTATCCAGCGCATCAGCGACAGGCCCGACGCAAACCAGACCACCATCTCGGAATCCTGGTAGCTGCGCGCGACCACCAGCAACACGGAGATGAAGGCCGTCATCGACAGGATGACCGGCAAATAGATCAGGGCCGAGAAGCCGAGCAGCGCGACGACGTCGCCCGAGGCCACCTTGCCGGCGGCAGCATCACCGAGAATGCGGATCAGCATGACAGTGATCACGATCGAGAACAGCGTCGTGAAAACCGCGCCGACCGTGTTCAGCAGCTCGCGGCGTATGGCGCGCTGAAAAATCATTCGGGGACTATAATGGGCAGGGTTTACAGGAGCGGTCATGGACTTTAGCACAAAAGCCTTCAATACGAAAAACGCAATCGCCCAGCACAAGACCGGCTGCGCCGTGGTCGCCGTCTATGAAAACGGCAAGCTGTCGGCGCAGGCCAAGGCCCTCGACGACAAGGGCTTTATCAGTGCCGCCATCAAAGGGGGCGACATCTCGGGCAAGGCCGGCAGCACCCTGCTGCTTCAGCGTCCCGGTGCCGCGATCCAGCGCGTGCTGCTGGTGGGCCTCGGCGGCGAGGACCATGTCTCCGACCGCAATTTCACGGCCGCGTCGCAGGCGGCCGCACGCGTGCTGGCCACGCTGGGCGCTGCCGATGCGCTGCTCGCGTTACCGCTGGACGCCGTCAAGGGCCGTGATGCCGAATGGGCGCTGCGTGCGCAGGTGACCGCGCTGCGCGAGAGCGTGTTCCGCGCCGACGGCCTCAAGAGCAAGAAAGACGAATCCAAGACCGGCGTGCGCAAGATCGCGTTCGCCGTCGACACCGCCGCGCAGGCTGCCGCCAAGACGGCCGTCGCGCAGGCCGTGGCGCTGGCCAACGGCATGGACCTGACCAAGACCCTGGGCAACCTGCCGCCGAATATCTGCACGCCGACCTACCTGGCCAATACCGCGAAGCAGCTGGCCAAGGACCATAAGTTCAGCGTCGAAATCCTCGACCGCAAGCAGCTCGAAGCGCTGAAGATGGGCAGCTTCCTGTCGGTGACCAATGGCAGCGAGCAGCCGCCGAAATTCATCGTCCTCAAGCACATGGGCGGCAAGGCCAAGGACGCACCGGTCGTGTTGGTCGGCAAGGGCATCACCTTCGATACCGGCGGTATCTCCCTCAAGCCCGGCCTCGGCATGGACGAGATGAAATACGACATGTGCGGCGCAGCGTCAGTGCTGGGAACTTTCCGCGCAATCGGCGAGATGCAGTTGAAGCTGAACGTGATCGGCGTGATCCCGACCTGCGAGAACATGCCCTCGGGACGCGCCACCCGCCCGGGCGACATCGTGACCTCGATGTCGGGCCAGACCATCGAGATCCTGAACACCGACGCCGAGGGTCGCCTGATCCTGTGCGACGCGCTGACCTATGTCGAGCGCTTCAAGCCCGCGGCCGTGGTCGACATCGCCACGCTGACCGGCGCCTGCGTGACGGCGCTCGGCCACCACAACACGGGCCTGTTCACCCGCCACGACGACGCACACGATGCGTTGGCCGATGAGCTGCTCGCCGCCGGCAAGGCCGCGAACGACACCGCATGGCGGATGCCGATCGAAGAGCCCTATCAGGAACAGCTGAAGTCGAACTTCGCCGACATCGCGAACATCGGCGGCCCGCCCGGTGGCTCGATCACGGCAGCCTGCTTCCTCGAGCGCTTCACCCGCAAGTACCACTGGGCACACCTCGACATCGCCGGCACGGCATGGAAGAGCGGCGCGGCCAAGGGCGCGACCGGTCGTCCGGTGCCTTTGCTGACCAACTTCCTGCTGGCGCGCGCCAAGCAGTAAGCAGGCAGCACGCGCCAACACAGGGGAGCTTCGGCTCCCTTTTTTTTCGCGAGGCGGCCGCATCCGCGCAAACGACCTCTGCCATGATGGATACGGTACTATGCGAACGCTTCCCGCCACCGGCGACCAGCCGTGCAGCGCGCAGCGCCCGCAAGAGGCGAGCGGTCTCCCCGGTTGACTGGCATCGACGGGCAACGGCGAGAGACATCTTCATCCCCACAAGAATTCACAAGAGCAGGCAATGCCCAGGAAATTCGGAGAGACATTGGCAGCCTTATGCATCGCGCTGGCGTGCATGCTGTCCACCGCCAACGCGGCCACGCTGTGGAAGGAAGACGTACAGCGCATGGTCGGCGACACTTATGTCGTTGGCGAGGTGCAAGCGGACATGCCCGCATGGCCGCTGTTTGCGCCCAATCCGGCGCAACCGGACGCCAAGCCCGACCTGAAGGCCTATGCCTTCGAGTCGAATGACTTCGCCACCGTGCGCGGTTACAGCGGCAAGCCGATCAACATGTTCGTGGTGCTCGACCTGCGCGGGCGTTTCCTCGACATCCAGTTGCTGGACCACCGCGAGCCCATTTTCCTGCGCCCCGAGGGCACGGCCAAGCTGCAGGGCTATGCATCGCAACACAAAAGCCTGACACTCAGGCACACGATACAACTGGGCCGACCTTCCGATACCCCGAGCCATAACTCGCAATTCGCCTACCTCGCCGGCGTGCAAACCGGCACCATCTCGGCCAAGGCGATCACGCGCACGCTGATGACCGCGGCAGCCAATGTGGCGGTTGCTGCGAAGCTTTCGGTGCCGGAGGCGCAGGTAACGCCGATCGCCGGCGGTGATCCTGTCGTTGAACCGTCCGCTGCTGCCGTGTCGACTGCCGGCAAAGAAGCCGCTAAAGAATCCGTCAAGGAGCCAGCAAAAGACACGATCAAAGACAATAGCAAAGAAGCATCAAAGGAAACGCCCAGAGAAACGAAAGCCGAGCCTGCGGCTTCGCCAGCAATGCGTGAACAGGCAAGCATCGATTCGAGCACGCAGCCAGCATCGGAATCGGCGGCACCATCCTCTGACAGCGCATCAGGCACGGTTGCGGAATCGCCCGCCCTCGTCGCTGTGGCATCACCACCGCTGGATATCCAAACCCTTGCTTCTGCAGAGCCGGACTGGGTCGGGCAATGGCGCGAGCGGCGCGCGGAAATTGCGATCGTACTGACTGCGCTTGCGCTGCTTGCCTTTGCACTGCTAGCTCAGCAACGCTTCAGTGCCAACCCGCGTCGCCTGCGGGTGCTGCGCACGCTGTACCTGCTGTTCACGCTGGGCTTCATCGGCTGGACCGCGCAGGGACAGCTGACGATCGTGAACGTCACCGCCGGGATCGAATCGCTGGTCGCCGGCGATGACCTGAGCTTCCTGATGAATGACCCGGTCTCGGTCATCCTGTGGCTGTTCACCGGCGTCACACTGGTCGTTTGGGGACGTGGCACCTTCTGCGGCTGGCTCTGCCCATTTGGCGCGCTGCAGGAACTGGTCAGTATGCTGGCGAACGCCGTCGGCATCCGCCAGCGCCGCATCAAGGCCGCGCTGGATGCGAAGCTCAAATGGATCAAGTACGGCCTGCTGGCGATGATCATTGCATCGCTGTTCGTCGCCCCGACCTTTGCCAGCTGGGCCGTCGAGATCGAACCCTTCAAGACCGCCATCAGCCTGTACTTCATGCGCTCGTGGCCGTATGTACTCTGGGCCGGTGGCTGCATCTTGCTGACCATATTTGTCTATCGTGGCTATTGCCGCTACATCTGCCCACTCGGCGCTGCGCTGGCCTCGATGAGCTTCCTGCGCCGCTGGAACTGGCTGGCACGCCGCGGCGAGTGCGGCACGCCTTGCCAGAGCTGCCGCCACCGCTGCGAATACCAGGCGATCGAACAGAGCGGAAGGATCACTTACCGCGAGTGCTTCCAGTGCCTCGATTGCGTATCCATTTATCAGGATGAGCAACGCTGCCTGCCACTCATCCAGGAAAAAAAGCGCCGCCCGGTCATTGCAATCCAGCCTATCGGAGAACATGCATGATGAACCCACGCCGACAATTCCTGCGCGTCGCGCTCGGACTGTGTGCAGCCGGGATGCCGCCACACTCCTTCGCCGCTCAGTCAGCGGCGCAAGCACCGCTGGTGTGGCGCCAGCGCGCGATGCTGGGCTTCGGCACGACGCTGTGGCTGAAGGCCGCGCATGCGAATGCCGACTTGCTCGAATCCGCACTGGATGAGGCCGTCGCCGCAATCCGGCACATCGAAAGGCAGATGAGCCTGTTCGATCCGCACAGCGCGCTGGCGCGTCTGAATGCCCGCGGGATATTGCACCGACCTGATCCGGACTTGCTGGCCGTACTGACACTGGCCCATCAGGTGTCAGCGCGCAGCGAAGACGCCTTCGATGTCAGCATGCAGCCGCTATGGCAGCTATGGTCGAAAGCCAGTGCGCAAGGCGCTCTGCCATCGTCGCGCGCGGTGGCGCAGGCACGTCGTCGCGTGCACTGGCGCGCTGTCGAAGTGTCGCCATCGATGATCCGGCTGACCCAGCCCGGCATGGCACTGTCACTGAACGGCATTGCACAAGGCTATGCGTCAGACAAGGTGAAAGCGATCCTGCAGGCGCGTGGAATCGAACACGCGCTGATCGACACCGGCGAGACCTCGCTAATCGGTCAGGCGCCGGATGGCAGCGACTGGTCTTTTAGTATCGAGCGTGCGGCCCCGGGATCAATGCAAGTGTCACCTCTGCTGGCTTACGACGGCCGCGCGATGGCGACCTCATCAGATGTGCACACGGCATTCAGCACAGACCATGTGCACCATCACATCATGGATCCGCGCACCGGCTACTCACCGACCCACTGGTCATCAGTCACGGTGCTGGCCGAGCGCTGTGCGCTGGCGGATGCACTGACCAAGGTGTTTTTCATGCTGCCGCCGGAGCATGTACAAGCGGTTGCGCGCGACTGGGGCGTTGATGTGGTGTTGCAAGACAAGGCCGGTCGCTGGACCTCGACTTTGCGCGACAGGTCTATCGCATAAGCGGCCTACAGTGATTCAGCGAACTTTGCGCATCAGGCCGGCGTCCTTGCCGCAACCGGCGTGCGTGGCTGTGCAGGCGCCTGCTCCTTGATCGGCAAATTGATCAAGGCTGCGCCAACGGCCAGCAAAATATCGATGCTCCAGATGAGGTCGTAGTTGCCTGTCTGTTCAAAGAGCTTCCCGCCCAGCCAGGCGCCGAGGAAGCCACCAATCTGGTGAACCAGCATCACCACGCCGAACAAAGTCGCCATGTTGGCGATACCGAACAGCTTTGCCACCAGGCCTGCGGTTGGCGGCACGGTGGACAAGAAGGTGATGCCCATCACCGCTGCGAAGAGCAGCGCAGTGACGCCTGTCTTCGGCGCCAACAGGAACAACATGATCGCGATCGCACGCGCCGCATAGACCAGCGACAACAGCGACTTCATCCGCCAACGTCCGACGGCGAACCCCATCAACACACTGCCGACGATGTTGAACAGGCCGAGCATGGCCAGGGCCCAACCGCCGTATTGCGCAGGCAGCCCACAAGCGGCGATCACGCCGGGCAAATGCGTGGCCAACAAGGCCACATGAAAGCCGCACACAAAGAATCCCGCCGCAAGCAGGCGAAAACCCGGATGCTGTAACGCCGCCTTGACCGCCTCACCTGCGCCGACGGCCTTCCCGACGCTTGTCGTCGCTGTGTGATGAGGCATGTTCAGGATGTAAGCTGCAGGTAGTGCCAGCAGTACGATCATGCCCATCACCTGTATCGCGCCTGCCCACCCGATGCCTGCGCTCAACGCCCCGGCGATGGGCGCCATGACGAACTGCCCGAATGAGCCGCCGGCATTCACGATACCGGTGGCCATACCCCTGCGCTCAGGCGGCAGCAGGCGATTGGTTGCCGCCAACAACACCGACGGCCCGGCAATCCCTGCACCGCCTGCCGACAGAATGCCGATCGCGAGGATCAAGCCAACAGTGGTCGTCATCCATGGCGTGATGAAGGTACCGAGGGTCACCAACAACACGCCCACCAGCAACACGCGCCCGGCACCGAACTTGTCGGCGATGGCACCCGCAAAGGGTTGGGTCAAGCCCCAGCAAAGCTGGCCGCATGCGAAAGCGAGGCTGATCGACCCCAAGCCCAGTCCGGTGGCCGTGTTCAGCGGCGACAGGAACAAGCCCATCGATTGCCGGGTGCCCATCGTCAGGGCAAAAGCACCAGCGGCAGCCAGCAGGACAGCCCAGAGACCAAAGCGAGAAGTTTGCGTGTCATTCATCGATGTCCTCGTTTTCCAGAGCTTCCAGTTTGTCCATGGATTCATCAATCAACGCGTGCAGCGCTGACACATTGTCCAGCCCCAGTAGCCCGTTGAGACTGTCCTGCGCCTTGCGCCATTGGCGTTTGGCTGCGGTGCGTTTCTTGCGCCCTTCATCCGTCAGCGAGACCAGGCGACTGCGCGCGTCTGTACCAGGCTCGACCACGACCCATCCGGCATCGACCAGGGGCTTCAGATTTCGGGTCAGTGTCGACGCGTCCATCTTGATGCTGGCGGCGAGGTCGATCGGACGAACCGGGCCGAGCTTGTCGATGTGGGACAGCATCGAGTATTGGGTCGTCTTCAGGCCAGCCTGCGCCAATTCAGCGTCGTAATGCTGCGCGATGCGGCGCATGAACTGTCGCAGCTTGAGGTTGGTGCACCCTTGCGGACGATTGGCTGAACTTTGGCTCATGTATCTATTGTACCTGCAATCATTGTACCTACAATGAATTATGAAAATCAATCTGACGCCCGGCTCACCCTCGCGACGATCCGGCGACTGCACCGCCGCTCGGTTAACATACGGCTGCCTTGGTCAGGGTGGGTAGCCGGAGGGGTCGCCAGACGCCAAATTCGCCACCCGCCCCTTGAAAACACGCATGAAACCTGGATTTTTTCAGACAATGAAGATCGCCACCTGGAACGTCAACTCCCTCAAAGTGCGCCTGCCGCAAGTGCTGCAATGGCTGGAATCGTCGCAGGTCGATGTGCTTTGCCTGCAGGAGACCAAGCTGACCGACGACAAATTCCCGGTCGCCGAGATCGAGGCTGCCGGCTATCAGGTCGCCTACACCGGGCAGAAGACGTACAACGGCGTGGCCATCCTGTCGAAACTGCCGCTGGCTGACGTGGTAAAGAACAATCCGCGTTTCGAAGATGCGCAACAACGCATCATCAGCGCCACGATAGGCGGCATGCGCATCGTTTGCGCTTATATCCCGAACGGGCAGGAAGTTGGTTCCGACAAGTACCAGTACAAACTGCGCTGGCTCGATGCCTTGCATGACTGGCTGGCCGACGAGGTCAAGGGATATCCGAACCTTGCGCTGCTGGGCGACTACAACATAGCGCCGGAGGATGGCGATGTGTACGACCCGGTGGAATGGCAAGGCATGGTGCTGTGCTCGGATGCCGAGCGCGCCGCTTTCCAGCGCCTGTGCGCACTGCCGATGAAAGATGCGTTCCGCCTGTTCCCGCAAGCGGAAAAGCTGTACAGCTGGTGGGATTACCGACAGATGAATTTTCGCCGCAACCGCGGGCTGCGCATCGACCACATCTTGCTTACCCCGCCGCTGGCCGCGCGTTGCACGGCCTGCGAGATCGACAAGCTGCCACGCAAGTGGGAGCAGCCGTCCGATCACACGCCGGTGATCGCAACACTGTCGGCCTGACACAGCAAACCGAGTCAGGTCAGACTGGCTGCCTCCAGGATTTGCTTCAATTTTTGCAGGTCGGCTTGCACCAGCGCCAGATCCTGCGTCCATTCCGCATCCGTCATTGAAGACGGGCGGAAAGCCGTGAACAGCACTTCGCTGCCATCGTCGTTCGATACCACACGCATCGGCATCAGCGCCGGCCAGCCGGAAGCCGGCGTGACCCGGTGATCAAGGATGCCAAGCTCGGTGGGACCGGTGAAGGCAAAGCCCACTTCGCCTTCACCGGTATCGACGATCCACGCACCCCCCGCCTGCCTGACCGAGCGGCAAAGCCCGGACGCCCATTGCGGCAGGTTACGCGGGTCAGCCACGAAAGCCGTCACCGCCGCAGGCGGGCGGGCAATCGAGACCGACAGCGTGGCCGAGGGCTTCATCCAGATTAAGACAACAGCGCGTCGCGGATCTGCTGCAGCGATGAAGGATCTTCGATCGTCGTCAAATCGCCCGGATCGCGGCCTTCGCAGATGGCCTGGATGGAGCGGCGCAGCAACTTGCCCGAGCGGGTCTTCGGCAGCAAGGTGACCACATGCACACGCGACGGACGTGCGACTGCACCCAGCTGATGGTCGACCACGCCGAAGATCTCTTTCTCCATCTGCTTCTTCGCTTCCGGCGTCGCCGCTTTCTCGGCATGCTTGGCGATCACGAAGGCAACGGCGACCTGGCCCTTGACCTTGTCCTCGACCCCGACGACGGCGACTTCGGACACGTTGTCGTGGCTGGAGATGCTCTCCTCGATCTCGCGCGTGCCCAGACGGTGGCCCGCGACGTTGATGACATCGTCGGTACGGCCAAGGATGAAGTAGTAGCCATCGGCGTCGCGGATGCCCCAGTCGAAGGTCGAGTACACCTGCTCGGTGCTGAAATTCGACCAGTAGGACTTGATGAAGCGCTCGTCATTGCCGAACACGGTCTGCAGGCAGCCCGGCGGCAGCGGACCTTCGATGACCACCACGCCCTTCTCGTTCGCGCCGCACAGCGCGCCGGTGGCTTCGTTCAGGATCTTGACGCGATAGCCAGGCATCGGCACGCCCGGGCTGCCGAGGCGGGTCGGCTTGTCTTCGATGCCCTTGGCGACCGACAGAATGGGCCAACCGGTCTCGGTCTGCCAGTAGTTGTCGATGATGGGCACGCCCAGCTGCTCGGCAATCCATGCGGACGTGCTTTCGTCCAGCGGCTCGCCGGCGAGATAAAGCGCCTTCAGCGACGACAGGTCGTGCTTCTGCATCAGTTCCGGCGGCTGCTTCTTCAGCACGCGCACCGCAGTCGGCGCGGAGAACATGCGCGTGACCTTGTGCTTCTCGACGATCTGCCACCAGATCGCCGCATCCGGACGCAGCGGCGTGCCTTCGTAGACGATGGTCGCCATGCCGGCAATCAGCGGGCCGTAGACGATGTACGAGTGACCCACGACCCAGCCGATGTCGGAGGTCGAAAAATAGGTCTCGCCCGGCTTGCCACAGAAGATGTGTTCCATCGACGTGGCCAGTGCGACCGCATAACCGCCGACGTCGCGCTGCACGCCCTTCGGGGTGCCGGTGGTACCCGAGGTGTACAGGATGTACGAGATGTCATCCGACTTCAGCCAGGTGACCGGCACCTGCGCATCGATGTGCTTCTCGCGCAGCGATGCATAGTCGACATCACGGCCTGCCACGAGATTCATTGGCGCCAGATGGCGGTTCACCAGCAGCACGTGTTGCGGCTTGTTCTTTGCCAGATCAATCGCTTCGTCCAGCAGCGGCTTGTACGGGATCGCCTTGCCGCCACGCGAGCCGGCATCGGCCGAGACGATCAGCTTGGGCTTGGCATCGTCGACGCGGGTTGCCAGACTGTTGGCCGCAAAACCACCGAACACCACGGAGTGAATCGCGCCGATGCGCGCGCAAGCCAGCATGGCAAAGGTCGCTTCCGCGATCATCGGCATGTAGATCAGCACGCGATCGCCCTTGCCGACGCCCAGCGATTGCATGATGGCCGCCGTGCGCTCGACTTCGCGCTGCAATTCCTTGAAAGTCCAGGTCTTCTCGACCGGGGTGCCGTCCGGCGTCTGTTCGGTGGTGATCGCGATCAAGGCCGTCGTATCGCCCTGCTTCTGCGCCCAGCGGTCGACCGCGTTGTGGCACAGGTTGGTTTCACCGTCGACGAACCACTTCGCAAACGGCGGGCGGTCGTAGTCGATCACGCGCGAGAAAGGCTTGTGCCAGGCTATGCGCCTGGCTTCTTCGGTCCAGAAGCCTTCAGGATTGTCGATCGACTTGCGGTAGAACGCCTCGTAGTTCATATCCCCTCCAGGTCATTGCATTGGAATACAGGAGGCTCTGAAAGCGAGCATCGCGAAGCGATGCGGTCGCTGGCAAGGCGGCGCAACGCGGCCGCGTTGCGCCGCCTTGCCAGCGACCGCATCGCTTCGCGATGCTCGCTTTCAGAGCCTCCTGTATTCCAATGCAATGACCTGGAGGGGATATGAACTACGAGGCGTTCTACCGCAAGTCGATCGACAATCCTGAAGGCTTCTGGACCGAAGAAGCCAGGCGCATAGCCTGGCACAAGCCTTTCTCGCGCGTGATCGACTACGACCGCCCGCCGTTTGCGAAGTGGTTCGTCGACGGTGAAACCAACCTGTGCCACAACGCGGTCGACCGCTGGGCGCAGAAGCAGGGCGATACGACGGCCTTGATCGCGATCACCACCGAACAGACGCCGGACGGCACCCCGGTCGAGAAGACCTGGACTTTCAAGGAATTGCAGCGCGAAGTCGAGCGCACGGCGGCCATCATGCAATCGCTGGGCGTCGGCAAGGGCGATCGCGTGCTGATCTACATGCCGATGATCGCGGAAGCGACCTTTGCCATGCTGGCTTGCGCGCGCATCGGCGCGATTCACTCCGTGGTGTTCGGTGGTTTTGCGGCCAACAGTCTGGCAACCCGCGTCGACGATGCCAAGCCCAAGCTGATCGTCTCGGCCGATGCCGGCTCGCGTGGCGGCAAGGCGATCCCGTACAAGCCGCTGCTGGACGAAGCGATTGATCTGGCAAAGAACAAGCCGCAACACGTGCTGCTGGTGAACCGCCATCTGGCGCCAATGAATCTCGTGGCAGGCCGTGATGTCGACTATGCATCGCTGCGCGAGAAGCACATCGATGCGCAGGTGCCGGTCACCTGGCTGAAGTCGGATGACATCTCGTACATCCTGTACACCTCGGGTACCACCGGCACCCCGAAGGGCGTGCAGCGCGACGTCGGCGGTTATGCGGTCGCACTGGCCACGTCGATGGAACACATCTTCTGTGGCAAGCCGGGCGAGACCTATTTTTCGACCTCCGACATCGGCTGGGTCGTGGGTCACTCGTACATCGTCTACGGCCCGCTGATTGCCGGCATGGCGACCATCGTCTACGAAGGCACGCCGCTGCGTCCGGATGCGGCGATCTGGTGGCAGATCGTCGAGAAGCACAAGGTCACGCGCATGTTCTCCGCGCCGACTGCGGTGCGCGTGCTGAAGAAGCAGCCGCCGGAACTGATGCAGAAGCACGACCTGTCGTCGCTGAAGGCGCTTTATCTCGCCGGCGAGCCGCTGGACGAAAGCACGTCCGCATGGATTGCCGAGCAGCTGGGCGTGCCCATCATCGACAACTACTGGCAGACCGAGACCGGTTGGCCCATTCTGTCGGTCGCCAAGGGCATCGAAGACAAGCCGACCCGCCTCGGCAGCCCGGGCGTGCCGATGCCTGGCTATCGCGTCAAGATCCTGAACGAAGCCACCGGCGCGCTGTGCGGCGCGAACGAGAAGGGCGTGGTGGTCATCGAAGGTCCGCTGCCGCCGGGCTGCCTGCAGACCGTGTTCGGCAATGACGAGCGCTTCATCAAGTCCTACTGGTCGAATTTCAGCACCGAGCAGGTGTACTCGACCTTCGACTGGGGCATCCGCGACGCCGATGGCTACTACTTCATCCTTGGCCGTACCGACGATGTCATCAACGTCGCGGGCCACCGTCTGGGCACGCGCGAGATCGAGGAGAGCATCTCCAGCCACGACAACGTGTCCGAAGTCGCCGTCGTCGGGGTCGAGGACAAGGTCAAGGGCCAGGTCGCCGTTGCCTTCGTGATCGCCAAGCATGCCGAGAAAGCGGCGACGCCGGAAGCGAAGAAGCAGATGGAGAAAGAGATCTTCGGCGTGGTCGACCATCAGCTGGGTGCAGTCGCACGTCCGTCGCGTGTGCATGTGGTCACCTTGCTGCCGAAGACCCGCTCGGGCAAGTTGCTGCGCCGCTCCATCCAGGCCATCTGCGAAGGCCGCGATCCGGGCGATTTGACGACGATCGAAGATCCTTCATCGCTGCAGCAGATCCGCGACGCGCTGTTGTCTTAATCTGGATGAAGCCCTCGGCCACGCTGTCGGTCTCGATTGCCCGCCCGCCTGCGGCGGTGACGGCTTTCGTGGCTGACCCGCGTAACCTGCCGCAATGGGCGTCCGGGCTTTGCCGCTCGGTCAGGCAGGCGGGGGGTGCGTGGATCGTCGATACCGGTGAAGGCGAAGTGGGCTTTGCCTTCACCGGTCCCACCGAGCTTGGCATCCTTGATCACCGGGTCACGCCGGCTTCCGGCTGGCCGGCGCTGATGCCGATGCGTGTGGTATCGAACGACGATGGCAGCGAAGTGCTGTTCACGGCTTTCCGCCCGTCTTCAATGACGGATGCGGAATGGACGCAGGATCTGGCGCTGGTGCAAGCCGACCTGCAAAAATTGAAGCAAATCCTGGAGGCAGCCAGTCTGACCTGACTCGGTTTGCTGTGTCAGGCCGACAGTGTTGCGATCACCGGCGTGTGATCGGACGGCTGCTCCCACTTGCGTGGCAGCTTGTCGATCTCGCAGGCCGTGCAACGCGCGGCCAGCGGCGGGGTAAGCAAGATGTGGTCGATGCGCAGCCCGCGGTTGCGGCGAAAATTCATCTGTCGGTAATCCCACCAGCTGTACAGCTTTTCCGCTTGCGGGAACAGGCGGAACGCATCTTTCATCGGCAGTGCGCACAGGCGCTGGAAAGCGGCGCGCTCGGCATCCGAGCACAGCACCATGCCTTGCCATTCCACCGGGTCGTACACATCGCCATCCTCCGGCGCTATGTTGTAGTCGCCCAGCAGCGCAAGGTTCGGATATCCCTTGACCTCGTCGGCCAGCCAGTCATGCAAGGCATCGAGCCAGCGCAGTTTGTACTGGTACTTGTCGGAACCAACTTCCTGCCCGTTCGGGATATAAGCGCAAACGATGCGCATGCCGCCTATCGTGGCGCTGATGATGCGTTGTTGCGCATCTTCGAAACGCGGATTGTTCTTTACCACGTCAGCCAGCGGCAGTTTCGACAGGATGGCCACGCCGTTGTACGTCTTCTGCCCGGTGTAGGCGACCTGATAGCCGGCAGCCTCGATCTCGGCGACCGGGAATTTGTCGTCGGTCAGCTTGGTCTCCTGCAGGCAAAGCACATCGACCTGCGACGATTCCAGCCATTGCAGCACTTGCGGCAGGCGCACTTTGAGGGAGTTGACGTTCCAGGTGGCGATCTTCATTGTCTGAAAAAATCCAGGTTTCATGCGTGTTTTCAAGGGGCGGGTGGCGAATTTGGCGTCTGGCGACCCCTCCGGCTACCCACCCTGACCAAGGCAGCCGTATGTTAACCGAGCGGCGGTGCAGTCGCCGGATCGTCGCGAGGGTGAGCCGGGCGTCAGATTGATTTTCATAATTCATTGTAGGTACAATGATTGCAGGTACAATAGATACATGAGCCAAAGTTCAGCCAATCGTCCGCAAGGGTGCACCAACCTCAAGCTGCGACAGTTCATGCGCCGCATCGCGCAGCATTACGACGCTGAATTGGCGCAGGCTGGCCTGAAGACGACCCAATACTCGATGCTGTCCCACATCGACAAGCTCGGCCCGGTTCGTCCGATCGACCTCGCCGCCAGCATCAAGATGGACGCGTCGACACTGACCCGAAATCTGAAGCCCCTGGTCGATGCCGGATGGGTCGTGGTCGAGCCTGGTACAGACGCGCGCAGTCGCCTGGTCTCGCTGACGGATGAAGGGCGCAAGAAACGCACCGCAGCCAAACGCCAATGGCGCAAGGCGCAGGACAGTCTCAACGGGCTACTGGGGCTGGACAATGTGTCAGCGCTGCACGCGTTGATTGATGAATCCATGGACAAACTGGAAGCTCTGGAAAACGAGGACATCGATGAATGACACGCAAACTTCTCGCTTTGGTCTCTGGGCTGTCCTGCTGGCTGCCGCTGGTGCTTTTGCCCTGACGATGGGCACCCGGCAATCGATGGGCTTGTTCCTGTCGCCGCTGAACACGGCCACCGGACTGGGCTTGGGGTCGATCAGCCTCGCTTTCGCATGCGGCCAGCTTTGCTGGGGCTTGACCCAACCCTTTGCGGGTGCCATCGCCGACAAGTTCGGTGCCGGGCGCGTGTTGCTGGTGGGCGTGTTGTTGGTGACCCTCGGTACCTTCATCACGCCATGGATGACGACCACTGTTGGCTTGATCCTCGCGATCGGCATTCTGTCGGCAGGCGGTGCAGGGATTGCCGGGCCGTCGGTGTTGTTGGCGGCAACCAATCGCCTGCTGCCGCCTGAGCGCAGGGGTATGGCCACCGGTATCGTGAATGCCGGCGGCTCATTCGGGCAGTTCGTCATGGCGCCCATCGCCGGGGCGTTGAGCGCAGGCATCGGGTGGGCAGGCGCGATACAGGTGATGGGCATGATCGTACTGCTGGCACTACCTGCAGCTTACATCCTGAACATGCCTCATCACACAGCGACGACAAGCGTCGGGAAGGCCGTCGGCGCAGGTGAGGCGGTCAAGGCGGCGTTACAGCATCCGGGTTTTCGCCTGCTTGCGGCGGGATTCTTTGTGTGCGGCTTTCATGTGGCCTTGTTGGCCACGCATTTGCCCGGCGTGATCGCCGCTTGTGGGCTGCCTGCGCAATACGGCGGTTGGGCCCTGGCCATGCTCGGCCTGTTCAACATCGTCGGCAGTGTGTTGATGGGGTTCGCCGTCGGACGTTGGCGGATGAAGTCGCTGTTGTCGCTGGTCTATGCGGCGCGTGCGATCGCGATCATGTTGTTCCTGTTGGCGCCGAAGACAGGCGTCACTGCGCTGCTCTTCGCAGCGGTGATGGGCATCACCTTCTTGTCCACCGTGCCGCCAACCGCAGGCCTGGTGGCAAAGCTGTTCGGTATCGCCAACATGGCGACTTTGTTCGGCGTGGTGATGCTGGTTCACCAGATTGGTGGCTTCCTCGGCGCCTGGCTGGGCGGGAAGCTCTTTGAACAGACAGGCAACTACGACCTCATCTGGAGCATCGATATTTTGCTGGCCGTTGGCGCAGCCTTGATCAATTTGCCGATCAAGGAGCAGGCGCCTGCACAGCCACGCACGCCGGTTGCGGCAAGGACGCCGGCCTGATGCGCAAAGTTCGCTGAATCACTGTAGGCCGCTTATGCGATAGACCTGTCGCGCAAAGTCGAGGTCCAGCGACCGGCCTTGTCTTGCAACACCACATCAACGCCCCAGTCGCGCGCAACCGCTTGTACATGCTCCGGCGGCAGCATGAAAAACACCTTGGTCAGTGCATCCGCCAGCGCACAGCGCTCGGCCAGCACCGTGACTGATGACCAGTGGGTCGGTGAGTAGCCGGTGCGCGGATCCATGATGTGATGGTGCACATGGTCTGTGCTGAATGCCGTGTGCACATCTGATGAGGTCGCCATCGCGCGGCCGTCGTAAGCCAGCAGAGGTGACACTTGCATTGATCCCGGGGCCGCACGCTCGATACTAAAAGACCAGTCGCTGCCATCCGGCGCCTGACCGATTAGCGAGGTCTCGCCGGTGTCGATCAGCGCGTGTTCGATTCCACGCGCCTGCAGGATCGCTTTCACCTTGTCTGACGCATAGCCTTGTGCAATGCCGTTCAGTGACAGTGCCATGCCGGGCTGGGTCAGCCGGATCATCGATGGCGACACTTCGACAGCGCGCCAGTGCACGCGACGACGTGCCTGCGCCACCGCGCGCGACGATGGCAGAGCGCCTTGCGCACTGGCTTTCGACCATAGCTGCCATAGCGGCTGCATGCTGACATCGAAGGCGTCTTCGCTGCGCGCTGACACCTGATGGGCCAGTGTCAGTACGGCCAGCAAGTCCGGATCAGGTCGGTGCAATATCCCGCGGGCATTCAGACGCGCCAGCGCGCTGTGCGGATCGAACAGGCTCATCTGCCTTTCGATGTGCCGGATTGCGGCGACGGCCTCATCCAGTGCGGATTCGAGCAAGTCGGCATTCGCATGCGCGGCCTTCAGCCACAGCGTCGTGCCGAAGCCCAGCATCGCGCGCTGGCGCCACACCAGCGGTGCTTGCGCCGCTGACTGAGCGGCGAAGGAGTGTGGCGGCATCCCGGCTGCACACAGTCCGAGCGCGACGCGCAGGAATTGTCGGCGTGGGTTCATCATGCATGTTCTCCGATAGGCTGGATTGCAATGACCGGGCGGCGCTTTTTTTCCTGGATGAGTGGCAGGCAGCGTTGCTCATCCTGATAAATGGATACGCAATCGAGGCACTGGAAGCACTCGCGGTAAGTGATCCTTCCGCTCTGTTCGATCGCCTGGTATTCGCAGCGGTGGCGGCAGCTCTGGCAAGGCGTGCCGCACTCGCCGCGGCGTGCCAGCCAGTTCCAGCGGCGCAGGAAGCTCATCGAGGCCAGCGCAGCGCCGAGTGGGCAGATGTAGCGGCAATAGCCACGATAGACAAATATGGTCAGCAAGATGCAGCCACCGGCCCAGAGTACATACGGCCACGAGCGCATGAAGTACAGGCTGATGGCGGTCTTGAAGGGTTCGATCTCGACGGCCCAGCTGGCAAAGGTCGGGGCGACGAACAGCGATGCAATGATCATCGCCAGCAGGCCGTACTTGATCCATTTGAGCTTCGCATCCAGCGCGGCCTTGATGCGGCGCTGGCGGATGCCGACGGCGTTCGCCAGCATACTGACCAGTTCCTGCAGCGCGCCAAATGGGCAGAGCCAGCCGCAGAAGGTGCCACGTCCCCAAACGACCAGTGTGACGCCGGTGAACAGCCACAGGATGACCGAGACCGGGTCATTCATCAGGAAGCTCAGGTCATCGCCGGCGACCAGCGATTCGATCCCGGCGGTGACGTTCACGATCGTCAGCTGTCCCTGCGCGGTCCAGCCGATGAAGCCCAGCGTGAACAGCAGGTACAGCGTGCGCAGCACCCGCAGGCGACGCGGGTTGGCACTGAAGCGTTGCTGAGCTAGCAGTGCAAAGGCAAGCAGCGCAAGCGCAGTCAGTACGATCGCAATTTCCGCGCGCCGCTCGCGCCATTGCCCGACCCAGTCCGGCTCTGCAGAAGCAAGGGTTTGGATATCCAGCGGTGGTGATGCCACAGCGACGAGGGCGGGCGATTCCGCAACCGTGCCTGATGCGCTGTCAGAGGATGGTGCCGCCGATTCCGATGCTGGCTGCGTGCTCGAATCGATGCTTGCCTGTTCACGCATTGCTGGCGAAGCCGCAGGCTCGGCTTTCGTTTCTCTGGGCGTTTCCTTTGATGCTTCTTTGCTATTGTCTTTGATCGTGTCTTTTGCTGGCTCCTTGACGGATTCTTTAGCGGCTTCTTTGCCGGCAGTCGACACGGCAGCAGCGGACGGTTCAACGACAGGATCACCGCCGGCGATCGGCGTTACCTGCGCCTCCGGCACCGAAAGCTTCGCAGCAACCGCCACATTGGCTGCCGCGGTCATCAGCGTGCGCGTGATCGCCTTGGCCGAGATGGTGCCGGTTTGCACGCCGGCGAGGTAGGCGAATTGCGAGTTATGGCTCGGGGTATCGGAAGGTCGGCCCAGTTGTATCGTGTGCCTGAGTGTCAGGCTTTTGTGTTGCGATGCATAGCCCTGCAGCTTGGCCGTGCCCTCGGGGCGCAGGAAAATGGGCTCGCGGTGGTCCAGCAACTGGATGTCGAGGAAACGCCCGCGCAGGTCGAGCACCACGAACATGTTGATCGGCTTGCCGCTGTAACCGCGCACGGTGGCGAAGTCATTCGACTCGAAGGCATAGGCCTTCAGGTCGGGCTTGGCGTCCGGTTGCGCCGGATTGGGCGCAAACAGCGGCCATGCGGGCATGTCCGCTTGCACCTCGCCAACGACATAAGTGTCGCCGACCATGCGCTGTACGTCTTCCTTCCACAGCGTGGCCGCGTTGGCGGTGGACAGCATGCACGCCAGCGCGATGCATAAGGCTGCCAATGTCTCTCCGAATTTCCTGGGCATTGCCTGCTCTTGTGAATTCTTGTGGGGATGAAGATGTCTCTCGCCGTTGCCCGTCGATGCCAGTCAACCGGGGAGACCGCTCGCCTCTTGCGGGCGCTGCGCGCTGCACGGCTGGTCGCCGGTGGCGGGAAGCGTTCGCATAGTACCGTATCCATCATGGCAGAGGTCGTTTGCGCGGATGCGGCCGCCTCGCGAAAAAAAAGGGAGCCGAAGCTCCCCTGTGTTGGCGCGTGCTGCCTGCTTACTGCTTGGCGCGCGCCAGCAGGAAGTTGGTCAGCAAAGGCACCGGACGACCGGTCGCGCCCTTGGCCGCGCCGCTCTTCCATGCCGTGCCGGCGATGTCGAGGTGTGCCCAGTGGTACTTGCGGGTGAAGCGCTCGAGGAAGCAGGCTGCCGTGATCGAGCCACCGGGCGGGCCGCCGATGTTCGCGATGTCGGCGAAGTTCGACTTCAGCTGTTCCTGATAGGGCTCTTCGATCGGCATCCGCCATGCGGTGTCGTTCGCGGCCTTGCCGGCGGCGAGCAGCTCATCGGCCAACGCATCGTGTGCGTCGTCGTGGCGGGTGAACAGGCCCGTGTTGTGGTGGCCGAGCGCCGTCACGCAGGCGCCGGTCAGCGTGGCGATGTCGACCACGGCCGCGGGCTTGAAGCGCTCGACATAGGTCAGCGCGTCGCACAGGATCAGGCGACCCTCGGCGTCGGTGTTCAGGATCTCGATGGTCTGGCCCGACATCGAGGTCACGATGTCGCCCGGGCGGGTGGCGCGTCCCGAGGGCATGTTCTCGCAGGTCGGGATCACGCCGATCACGTTCAGCTTCAACTGCATCTCGCCGATTGCGCGGAAAGTTCCCAGCACTGACGCTGCGCCGCACATGTCGTATTTCATCTCGTCCATGCCGAGGCCGGGCTTGAGGGAGATACCGCCGGTATCGAAGGTGATGCCCTTGCCGACCAACACGACCGGTGCGTCCTTGGCCTTGCCGCCCATGTGCTTGAGGACGATGAATTTCGGCGGCTGCTCGCTGCCATTGGTCACCGACAGGAAGCTGCCCATCTTCAGCGCTTCGAGCTGCTTGCGGTCGAGGATTTCGACGCTGAACTTATGGTCCTTGGCCAGCTGCTTCGCGGTATTGGCCAGGTAGGTCGGCGTGCAGATATTCGGCGGCAGGTTGCCCAGGGTCTTGGTCAGGTCCATGCCGTTGGCCAGCGCCACGGCCTGCGCGACGGCCGTCTTGGCGGCAGCCTGCGCGGCGGTGTCGACGGCGAACGCGATCTTGCGCACGCCGGTCTTGGATTCGTCTTTCTTGCTCTTGAGGCCGTCGGCGCGGAACACGCTCTCGCGCAGCGCGGTCACCTGCGCACGCAGCGCCCATTCGGCATCACGGCCCTTGACGGCGTCCAGCGGTAACGCGAGCAGCGCATCGGCAGCGCCCAGCGTGGCCAGCACGCGTGCGGCCGCCTGCGACGCGGCCGTGAAATTGCGGTCGGAGACATGGTCCTCGCCGCCGAGGCCCACCAGCAGCACGCGCTGGATCGCGGCACCGGGACGCTGAAGCAGCAGGGTGCTGCCGGCCTTGCCCGAGATGTCGCCCCCTTTGATGGCGGCACTGATAAAGCCCTTGTCGTCGAGGGCCTTGGCCTGCGCCGACAGCTTGCCGTTTTCATAGACGGCGACCACGGCGCAGCCGGTCTTGTGCTGGGCGATTGCGTTTTTCGTATTGAAGGCTTTTGTGCTAAAGTCCATGACCGCTCCTGTAAACCCTGCCCATTATAGTCCCCGAATGATTTTTCAGCGCGCCATACGCCGCGAGCTGCTGAACACGGTCGGCGCGGTTTTCACGACGCTGTTCTCGATCGTGATCACTGTCATGCTGATCCGCATTCTCGGTGATGCTGCCGCCGGCAAGGTGGCCTCGGGCGACGTCGTCGCGCTGCTCGGCTTCTCGGCCCTGATCTATTTGCCGGTCATCCTGTCGATGACGGCCTTCATCTCCGTGTTGCTGGTGGTCGCGCGCAGCTACCAGGATTCCGAGATGGTGGTCTGGTTTGCGTCGGGCCTGTCGCTGATGCGCTGGATACGGCCCGTGCTGCAGATCGGCTTGCCCATCGTGGTCCTGATTGCGATGCTGTCATTCTGGCTGACGCCGTGGGCCAGCCGCCTGTCGTCGGAATACAAGGAACGCTTCCGCAATCGCGAGGACATCTCGCGCATCTCGCCCGGCAAATTCCAGGAATCTGCGTCAGGCGATCGCATCTTCTTCGTCGAAGGACTGGCATCGGATGCCAGCAAGGTGCAGAACGTGTTCGTCAGCCAGCGCGAAGGCGGCCTGCAAAGCCTGGTGGCTGCGCAGGATGGCAAGGTGGTGCTGGACGAGCGCGGCGACAAGCTGCTCGAGCTCGATCGCGGCCGTCGCTATGACGGTGAACCCGGCGGTGAAAATTTCCGCACGATGGATTTCCAGCGTTACGTGGTGGTCATTTCGCGCAATGAAAAGGAGTTGGTGGACAACAAGGCCGCACGAGTCCTGCCCACGCTGCAGCTGGTGCGCCAACCCACGCCGGGGAACCAGGCTGAACTGTTGTGGCGCGTCGCGGTGCCGTTGATGTGCCTGATGCAGATGCTGCTGGCGATTCCGCTGGGATTCGTCAACCCCAGGCGTGGCCGCACCCTGAACCTGATGATTGCGCTGGTGCTGTCGGTTTCATACAGCAACGCCGTCGGCATCATGCAATCCGTGGTCGGGCAGGGCAAGCTCGGTTTCTCGCAGGGCTGGTGGCCGCTGCATGCCGCTGCGCTGGCGGCAATCATGCTGCTCTTCGTGTGGCGCAACAACACCAACAGCGCCTGGCATCCGGCACGGTTGCTGGCCATCCTGCGTCGTACGCTGCTGGTCCGCAAGCAGGAGGTCGCATGAGGGTATTGCGCCGTTATTTCGCCAGCGAGATCTATCGCTCCGTGCTGTTCGTGCTGGTGGCCTTTCTGGCGCTATTTTCATTCTTCGACATGATGGGCGAGGTCCGTGCGGTGCATGGGCCTTACCGCATCGAACATGCGTTCCTGTACGTGACGCTGGGCTTGCCCGCCTATGCTTACGAATTGATGCCGATCGCGGCCCTGATCGGCACCATTTACGTGATGGCGCAGTTCGCTGCCCGTTCCGAGTTCACCGTGATGCGCGCATCGTCCTTGTCGATGACGGGGGCAATCCGCCTGCTGCTGCGTATCGCCGTCGTGCTGGCGGTGCTGACCTTCGTGCTCGGCGAATTCGTCGCGCCCAGATGCAGCGAATTCCGCGAGTCTTTCAAGCGTCGCATCGAGGGCGCGGCGATCTCGTCGGAATTCCGGACCGGCCTTTGGGCGAAGGATGTGCTGCGTGACCCGGTGACCCGCGCGACGATCGGCTCGCGTTTCCTGAATGCGCGCAAGGTCGACCCGGATGGCATATTGCGCAACTTGCGGGTCTATGAATTCGACAACAGCATGCACATGCTGGGCATGGTGTCGGCAGCGGAAGCCAGGTACGCCGGCGAGGGCCGCTGGCAGCTCAGCAAGGTCGACGAGTTGCGCCTGAAGCAGGTGGGCTCGCCGACTGAAGCCAGGCAGCCGTCCGTGATCGAGCGTCGCAAGCTCGACACCCGTGTGCTGAACTCGGAGATCACGCCGCAGATCATGGCCGTGCTGGTGGTCGAACCGAGCAAAATGTCGGCGTTCGACCTGGCGCTGTTCAGCCGTCACCTCGAAGAGAACAAGCAGCGCACCGAGCAGTACGACATCGCGTTGTGGAGCAAAGTGCTGTATCCGTTTGCGGTCTTTGTGATGATGGCCGTCGCGCTGCCGTTCGCCTACCTGCACGTGCGTAGCGGCGGGCTGTCACTCAAGATTTTCATCGGCATCATGATCGGCGTGTCCTTCCAGCTGATCAACAGTCTGTTCTCACACATCGGCTTGCTCAATACCTGGCCGCCGGTCGCCACGGCCGCCATGCCCAGCGTGCTGTTCCTGCTGGGGGCGATCGGGGCATTATGGTGGGTCGAGCGACATTGATGCCCGTTTGCGAGCATTCGGCAATCCATCCGAAACCTGACACGACGCCACCGACATGAATACCCAGAAGACAAAAGCCCTGGTCCTGTTTGCCCATGGCGCGCGTGACCCGCGCTGGGCGCAGCCTTTCCAGAAGCTGCAGCAGCGCGCGCAGGCGCGACTGCCCGATGCCGAGGTGGTGCTGGCCTTCCTGGAGCTGATGGAGCCGCGTTTGCCGGCCGTTGTCGCAGACCTGGCAGGCAAAGGTATCCAGCAAGTCAGCGTGGTGCCTGTCTTCCTCGGGCAAGGTGGTCATGTGCTGAGGGACCTGCCTCCGATGATCGACGAGCTGCGGACGGCCTATCCCTCGACGCAGATCAGCGTCAGTGAGGCGGTGGGGGAGAATGCCGCAGTGCTGGATGCGATCGCGGCGTATTGCATCTCGACCATCTGAACAGTCGGCGAATGCCGGCCCATCCGATGTGGCGCGCGGTCATGCGCTACGCGTCGCAAGTCAGCGGCGCTGCCTCAAGGCCTCGCCGATCATCACCAGCACCGGCCCCGAGCACTCGGGGATGCCGTTGACCATCTCGGCCAGCGACATGCGCATCACGCGCTGATCCTGCCGGCTGACGTTCTCGATGGCGATCACCGGGGTCTGCGGCAGCTTGCCGGCATCCAGCAAACGTCTGGCGGTGGCGATCGCTTCCGTGCCTCCCATGTACTGCACCAGCGTGTCGCAACCCGGCAGTGCAGCCTGGTCGGGTTCGCCGGGCGCGGTGGTGGACGTGAAGAAGGCGACATTGCGCGCGACGCCGCGCTTGGTCAGCGGCTGATGGATCGCGGCTGCCGCGGCGAATGCGGTGGTGATGCCGGGGACGACGTCATACGGCACGCCCGCGCCTTCGAGCGCGTTCAGCTCTTCATCGGCGCGGCCGAACAGCATGGGATCGCCGCCTTTCAGCCGTACCACGCGCTCATAGCGAAACGCGCATTCAATGATTTGCTGATTGATCAGCGCTTGCGCCGTCGAACGTTGTCCGCTGCGCTTGCCCACGGAGATCAGGTCGGCCTGCGTGCACAGCGCGAGGATCTCGGGCGTCACCAGCGCGTCGTGCAACACGACGTCGGCTTCGGAGAGAAGCTTGGCCGCACGCACCGTCAGCAGGTCGGCCGCACCGGGGCCGGCACCGACCAGCCAGACCTTGCCGGGTCGGGGGCGGACAGGGCGTGCGAGATGGTCTGGCATGGCGGGACGAATGGCGGCATCAGGGGTGGATCAGGGATGAAACGAAGCGGGCCCAGTATAGACCAGGCCCGCAGGGTGAAGCACGGTGACCTCAGGAAGCCCCGAGGTCAGGTCGTTGGCAGTTCAGGTGGTTCAGAGCCGGATCATGCCCGCCGCGACAGTCTGGTGCGAGATTTCGTCGATCAGGATGAAGCTGCCGGTGGCGCGGATCGCGTCATAGGCATCGGCGGACAGCGGTTGCTGGACGGTGAGGCTGATGGTCGCGATGCCGTTCAGCTTCAGCTCGGTGCCGTCATGGCGTTCCTGCGTGTTGATGTCCAGCAGGGAGTCGATGGACTTCACCTTCGCCGCCACCTGGCGGGTGGTGTGCTTGAGCCAGTACTTGCGGCGCAAGTCCAGCGGTTCTTCGGACAGCCAGCAGACATCGGCCTTCACGTCCTTCAACACGGTGGCCGGGGACTCCAACGACACCAGCATGTCGCCACGCGAAATGTCGACATATTCTTCGAGCAGGATCGTGACCGATTTGCCGGCCGATGCCGACTCCAGCGAGCCGTCGAGCGTGATGATGTCTTTCACAGTCGCGGTCTGGCCTGCCGGCAGCACGGTGACCTTGTCGCCCTTCTTCACGGTGCCCGCTTCGATGCGGCCCATGTAGCCGCGGAAGTCATTCGCTTCGTGGCCGTTGTGGCGCGCGACCAGCTGCACCGGGAAGCGCAGTGCGGCCGCGTGCTCGTCGTCATAGACCGACAGCGATTCCAGCAGCTCGATCAGGGTCGGGCCCTGATACCAGTCCATTTTGTCGCTGCGAACGACAACGTTGTCGCCAGCCAGTGCCGACATCGGGATGGTGTGGATGTCCCTCAGGCCCAGCGCTGCGGCGAATTCACGGTAAGCCTTGATGATGCAGTCATAGACGCGCTGGTCATAGTTGACCAGGTCCATCTTGTTGACCGCGACCACGACGTGCTCGATCTGCAGCAGCTGCGCAATGGTCGAGTGACGTTTGGTCTGGATCAGCAGCTCGGCGCGGCCGGCCTCGTCGATCTTCACCTTCGACACGTCGACCAGGATGATCACGGCGTCGGCGGTCGATGCGCCGGTCACCATGTTGCGGGTGTACTGCTCGTGGCCCGGCGCATCGGCAATGATGAATTTGCGTTTCGGGGTGGCGAAGTAGCGATAGGCGACGTCAATGGTGATGCCCTGCTCGCGCTCGGCCTCGAGGCCATCGGTCAGCAGCGACAGGTCGATCATGTCGCCGACGGTGCGCTTGTGACGGGCGCGCGAGATCGCGTCCAGCTGGTCGGCAAAGATGCCCTTGCTGTCGAACAGCAGGCGGCCGATCAGGGTGCTCTTGCCATCATCCACCGAGCCGGCGGTGATGAAGCGCAGCAGGCCGCGGTCCTGTTGGTCGGTGGCGGCGAGGTTGTTGTCCACTACGGCGTTCATTTAGAAATATCCTTCTTTCTTGCGCTTTTCCATCGACGCTTCGGACGTCTGGTCGTCCATGCGGGTCGCGCCGCGTTCAGTGATCTGGGTAACGGCGGTCTCGGCGATGATGGCCTCGACCGTGGCTGCATCCGATGACACCGGGCAAGTGCAGGAGATGTCGCCGACGGTGCGGAAGCGCACGGTCTGGGTCTCGACAGCCTCGCCATCCTTCGGCGGGGTCAGGTGCGTGACCGGCACCAGCAGGCCGTTGCGCGGGATGACTTCGCGCTGGTGCGCGAAATAGATATTGGGCAGCGCCAGCTTCTCGCGGGCGATGTACTGCCAGACGTCGAGCTCGGTCCAGTTCGAGATCGGGAACACGCGCATGTTTTCGCCCGGGTGCACGCGGGTGTTATACAGGTCCCACAGTTCGGGGCGCTGCGCCTTCGGGTTCCACTGGCCGAAGTCGTCGCGGAACGAGAAGATGCGCTCTTTCGCACGGGCCTTTTCTTCATCACGGCGCGCGCCGCCGATGCAGGCGTCGAACTTGTGCTCGGCGATGGTCTCGAGCAGCGTGACGGCTTGCGCCGCATTGCGCGAATCGGTATCCGGGTTGCGCAGGCGCACGGTGCCGCGCTTGATCGAATCTTCGACCGAACCCACGATCAGGCGCTCGCCCAGTTCGGCCACGCGACGGTCGCGGAACGCGATCACTTCCGGGAAGTTGTGGCCGGTGTCGATGTGCACCAGCGGGAACGGGAATTTCCCGGGGCGGAAAGCCTTCTCGGCAATGCGCAGCAGGACCACGGAGTCCTTGCCGCCGGAGAACAGCAGCGCCGGGTTGCCGCACTCCGCCGCGACCTCGCGCATGATGTGGATGGACTCGGATTCCAGCCAGTCGAGATGGCGATTGCTCGCGGCATCGATGAAATGGGTAGTGTCTACAGCGGTATTCATAATAGTTTCCAGCGGATGTTTTCCTGCGGATAGTGTCCGGGAGCAGAGGGTGTTCGGACGATCAGGCCGACTTGATGCGGACCAGCTTGCCGTCGACGACGTGCAGGCCGCATTCCTTTGATTCCGGCTGTTCCCACCACCAGCGACCGGCGCGCACGTCTTCGCCGGGCTGGATCGCACGGGTGCAGGGCTCGCAGCCGATCGACGGATAGCCCTTGTCGTGGAGCGGATTATACGGAACCTGATTGTTCTTCAGGTAATGCCAGACTTCAGCTTCCGTCCAGTCAGCCAGCGGATTGAACTTCTGCATGCCGTGCGCGGCATCGTCTTCCTGCACCGCCAGCTCCGAGCGCGTGGTCGATTGCGCACGGCGCTGGCCCGTGATCCAGGCCTGGTTGCCGGCCAGTGCGCGGTTCAGCGGCTCGACTTTGCGGATGCGGCAGCATTCCTTGCGCATCTCGACGCTGTCGTAGAAAGCGTTCAGGCCGTTGGCGGATACATAGGCTTCGACCGCTGCCGGTTCCGGCTTGTACAACGCGACTTCATAGCCATACACCTCGCGGATGCGGTCCACCATGCCCAGTGTCTCGGCATGCAGGCGGCCGGTCTCCAGCGTGAAGATGGTGATCGGCAGTTTCGCGCGCAAGATCAGGTCGGCCAGCACCATGTCCTCGGCGGCGAGGCTGGAAGCGAACACAGCCGGCGAGAAATCGGCCGCGATGCGCGCCAGCGTCGCCTGCGCATCGGCGAGTACCGAGGCAAAGTGCGCGTCGTCGATGTTTCCGGCAGCGGCGGCAGCCGAAGCTGCGGTGACGTCAGCGGCACTCATCATGCTTCCTGCGCGGCCGGACGGGCGAAGCGGCGGAACAGCGGCGTCTTCTGGTCCCACGAGGTCTGGTAAGCGTCCGAGAAATCGGACAGGCCCTTCAGTGCATCCTCGATCGAACGGTCTTCGCGGGTCGCGAAGGCGTTGAAGCCGACGCGCGACATGTAGAACAGCTGGTCGCGCAGCACGTCGCCCACGGCACGCACTTCACCGGTGTAACCAACGCGGGCGCGCAGGTTGTAAGCGATCGAGTAGCCACGGCCATCGGCGAAGGTCGGGAAATCGACCGCGATCACCGGCAGCGAGGCCGCATCTTCCTTCAGTTGTTCCGGACGCTCGTCGCTGGCCAGCCAGACGCCGATCTCGCCGGCACGTGCGGCCAGCACAGTCTTTTGCGCCAGCCATACGGCCAGCGGCACGATCTGCTTGCCAGCCGGGACGGCAACGCTGTCGGCGGCGTCGCCTTCGGCCAGTTTGAAGAGGTTCCAGTCGTCGTTGACGATGGCCTTGTCCTTGATGATCTTACGCATATGCGTCTTCTCCTGCCTGGTACGCCTGACCCGAGATCGGGGTCGCATACACGTGAGTCTTGAATGGTTCGAGGCCGATGCGGTCGTAGGTATCGATGAAGCGCTCCTCATCCTGGCGCTCGCGCACATAGACTTCGAGCAGGCGGCCGATCACTTCCGGCATCTGGCCGGCCGAGAACGACGGGCCGATGATCTTGCCGATCGCGCTGTCATTGCCCTGACGGCCGCCGATGGACACCTGGTACCACTCGGAGCCATCCTTGTCCACGCCCAGCACGCCGATGTTGCCGATGTGATGGTGGCCGCAGGCATTGATGCAACCCGAGATGTTGAGGTCGATGTCGCCGATGTCGTGCTGGAAGTCGAGATTGTCGAAGCGCTCCGAGATCGCTTCGGCGATCGGGATCGATTTCGCATTCGCCAGCGAGCAGAAATCGCCGCCCGGGCAGCAGATCATGTCGGTCAGCAGGCCCAGGTTCGGGGTCGCGAGGCCATGCGCCTTCGCTTCCAGGAACAGCGCCAGCAGGTCGGTTTGCCTGACGTCGGCCAGTACCAGGTTTTGCTCGTGCGTGACGCGCAGTTCGCCAAAGCTGTAGCGGTCGGCCAGATCGGCGACAAAGTCCATCTGCTCGGCGGTCGCATCGCCCGGCGGGGTGCCGGTCTTTTTCAGCGACAGCGTGACGGTGGCATAGCCCGGCACCTTGTGCGGCTTGACGTTACGGCCCAGCCAGTTCGAGAACGCCTTGTTCTCGCCGCGCTGTTGCTGCAACAGTGCGTCGCTGTCGGCCAGCGTTTCATAGGCCGGCGGCGCGAAGTAAGACGCCACGCGTGCCAGCTCTTCGATGGTGATCGTGCTTTCGCTGTCCTTCAGGTCGGCCCACTCGGCCTCGACCTGACGGGTGAACTCTTCGACGCCCAGCGCCTTGACCAGGATCTTGATGCGCGCCTTGTATTTGTTGTCGCGACGGCCGTACTGGTTGTACACGCGCATGATCGCTTCGGTGTACGACAGCAGGTGCTGCCACGGCAAGAACTCGCGAATCACGCTGCCGATGATCGGGGTACGGCCGAGGCCGCCGCCGACCAGCACCTGGAAGCCGACGTCGCCGGCTTCGTTCTTCACGAGATTGAGGCCGATGTCATGCACTTGTACGGCCGCACGGTCTTCGGCAGCGCCGTTGACCGCGATCTTGAACTTGCGCGGCAGCCACGCGAATTCGGGATGGAAGGTGCTCCACTGGCGCAGGATCTCGATGAAAGGGCGCGGGTCCTGAAGCTCATCAGCGGCGACGCCGGCGAACTGGTCGGTGGTGGTGTTGCGGATGCAGTTGCCCGAGGTCTGGATGGCATGCATCTCGACCGACGCGAGGTCGGCGAGGATGGCCGGGGTCTGCTCGAGCTCGATCCAGTTGTACTGAATGTTCTGGCGCGTCGAGAAGTGGCCATAGCCGCGGTCATATTTGCGCGCGATGTGCGCGAACATGCGCATCTGCTTGGCTGACAGCAGGCCATACGGCACGGCCACGCGCAGCATGTACGCGTGGCGCTGCATATACAGGCCATTTTGCAGGCGCAGCGGGCGGAATTCATCTTCGGTCAGTTCGCCGGACAGGCGGCGTTCCACCTGGCCCTTGAATTGCGCGACGCGTTCCTTGACGATCTGGTGGTCGTATTGGTCGTAGCGGTACATGGTCTTCCTTTATGAATCTCTTACAGCACGAGCTTGGCCGCGACGCCGGTCAGCGTGGTGGCGAGCAGCCCGCGCAGGAATTTTTCAGGCACGGCACGCGCGGCGAACGAGCCGAGCGTGATGCCGGGCAGGGAGCCGAGTAGCAGCATGCTGAGCAGTTCCCAGTTGATCGAGCCCAGCCACCAGTGGCCGAAGGCAGCGATGGCCGTCAGCGGCACGGCGTAGGCGATGTCGGTGCCGGCGATCTCGGCCGGCGACAGTTTCGGGTAAAGCAGCACGAGGATGGTGGCACCGACGGCGCCTGCGCCAATCGAGGACACCGTCACCAGCACGCCGATTGCAGCGCCGGCGACGATGGTGGCGATCACTTGCTTGCGGCCGTGGAACTGGCGGCTCGGGTGTGCCTGCATCCACGCTTGCATGCGGCCACGGAAGATGATCGCGATGACCGTCAGCATCACCGAGAAGGCAATGGTGTAACGGATGATCTGGCCGATCTGCTTGTCGAGCGCGCCGTAGTATTTCAGCGCGAGGGTGGCGACCAGCGCCGCCGGCAGCGCACCCATGCACAGGCGCTTGACGATGTCCCAATGGACGGTGTTGCGCAGGCGGTGGGTCAGGGTACCGGCGCTTTTGGTGATCGAGGCGAACGCGAGGTCGGTGCCGACCGCGACGGAGGGATTGATGCCGAACAGCAGGGTCAGCAGGGGGGTCATCAGCGAACCGCCGCCGACGCCCGTCAGGCCCACCAGCATGCCGACGGCAAAACCAGATGCTACATAAGTCAAAGTCATAAAACCTCGCGCGAAGAACGGCGGATAGTAATAAACTTCCCCCTTATTCCAAACAACAGAACTCTTATTTGCTTATATGCTTTTCAGATATATAAGCGGAGTTGTCAGTCAGGCATCGCCGGGTCGTTTCATGATAGGCAAGGATTCGGGCCCAAAACGGCGATGCCAGCCGGGGAAAACGGGCGGCCGCGCTGCACGTCAGACCCGGGAAAATCGGGGAAATTGCCGGTCATGAACCTTCATCAATTCCGTTTCGTGCGGGAAGCCGTTCGCCAGAACTTCAACCTGACCGAGGCCGCCAAGGCGCTGTTCACGTCGCAACCGGGCGTCTCCAAGGCCATCATCGAGCTCGAAGAAGAGCTTGGAATCGACATTTTCACCCGCCACGGCAAGCGCATTCGCGGGCTGACCGAGCCCGGCAAGCAGGTGCTGAAGTCGGTCGAATCCATCCTGCAGGAGATCGAGGGCCTCAAGCGCATCGGCAAGGAGTTCGCGTCGCAGGACGCCGGCAGCTTCACCATTGCCACCACCCACACGCAGGCACGCTACTCGCTGCCGGCCGTGGTGCAGGCGTTTTCGCAGAAATTCCCGAAGGTGCGGCTGTCGCTGTTGCAAGGCAACCCGAAGCAGGTGGCCGAGATGGTGCTGAACGATCAGGCCGATATCGCGATCGCGACCGAAGCCATCGCCGACATCGACGGTCTGGTCTCCCTGCCGTGCTTCCAGTGGGAGCACATGGTGGTGGTGCCGCCGTCGCATCCGCTGACGCAGTCCAAATCGTTGACGCTGGAAGAGCTGGCGACCTTCCCGCTCATCACCTATGACGCCGCCTTCGCGGGTCGCAACAAGATCGACCTTGCGTTCCAGCGCAGGGGATTGAAGCCCGACGTGGTGCTCGAAGCGATCGACGCCGATGTCATCAAGACCTATGTCGAGCTGGGCATGGGCGTGGGCATCATTGCCGGGCTGGCCTTCAATGCCAACCGCGACACCGGCCTGAAGGCGATCCCGGCCGGGCAGTTGTTTGGCATGAACCTGTCGCGCGTGGCGCTGAAGGAAGGCGCCTACCTGCGCAGCTTTGTATTCACTTTCATCGAGCTGATGGCGCCCAACCTGTCACGCAAACTGGTCGAACAAGTGCTGGCCGGCGAACGGGACAGCTACGAACTCTGACAGTTCCGCGATGCGCCCGGCGCGGCGCATCGGCCCGTGGCGGCAAGTGTTGACGGCTCGTCATGACGGGCTGTCACGCCATCGCAAAGTTTTTTTGCCTCCTTCCCTAAATCGATCACTTCCCCTGCCGTAAACCCGAGCAGGCTCCTCTTCTCGCCGCGCTTGTAGGACAAACACCGACAAGCGCGACAGCGCGGCGCTCACGAAAAATACCGTTTCCCGCCGATTTTTCCGGCGCGGGCTTCGCAGGAAAATCCTTTCCATCCGGCGAGGCCTGTCCGGTAATTCCCCCACAAGGAGAAGATCATGAAAATGAACGATATGCTGGCAGACATCCGCGACGCCAACCTCAACTACCTGATGCTGGCCCAGCAGCTGGTCCGCACCGATCGCGCGACGGCCATCTTCCGCCTCGGCATCAGTGCCGAACTGGCCGACCTGATCGAGCATCTGTCGCCGGCCCAGGTTGTCAAACTCGCCTCCAGCAACATGATGCTCGCCCGCTTCCGCTTTGACGACAGTGCCGTGCTGGGCATGCTGACCAGTCACTCGAAGGAACGTTCGCTGTCGCAAGCCCACGCCACGATTCTGATGGCAGCGCAACCGGTCGAAGAGATCGCTTAAGCATGACCTGCAGACTCGCTGCACAAAAGACAGCGGGCGGACAAAGGCAAGTTCAAAAATAAAAGGCAGCGGTCGTCTTTTTGAAACCGAGCGCAGGAGCGAGTCATGGGTAACAAGAGCGTAGTATCCGAAGGTCGCCAGATCAGTCTGGCCATTGAACTGATCGAGCTGGGCGCGCGCCTGCAATTGCTCGAGACTGAAACGACGCTCTCGCGCGAACGACTTCTGAAGCTCTACAAGGAGCTGCGCGGCGTTTCGCCGCCGAAGGGCATGCTGCCGTTCTCGACCGACTGGTTTATCACCTGGCAGCCGAACATCCACGCGTCCATCTTCATGAACGTCTACCGTCACCTGGTGCGCCATGCAAAGGTGACCGGCATCGAGGCGGTGATCAAGGCCTACCGCCTGTACCTCGAGCAGATGCCGCCGGCCCAAGGCGACGAACCGCTGTTGTCGCTGACCCGCGCATGGACGCTGATTCGCTTCATCGACAGCAAGATGCTGACCCTGGTCGAGTGCCGCGAATGCCACGGCCACTTTGTCAACCATACCTTCGAGCTGCATAGCGGCTATCGCTGCGGCCTCTGCCATCCGCCTTCGCGTGCCGGCAAGAAGAAGAAAGTCGAACCCCACGAAGAAGCATTGCCGGCGTAAGCGCGCCCGCACAACCGAATACACGAATTTACTTTACGGCTGCAGCAAGCGAGCGGCAGGGCACAGGCGAAAGCCGGCCTTGTCGCTTTTTTTTGTCCGGCACCATGCTTTCCCGTCATTCGTGCCCCCGTCCGCGCCGTGCAATCGGGGACACGCGGCGCTAAAAGTTCGCGCACCACACGCCGTAACCGGTTCAGGTCTTTCCACTCAAACGGAATCGGGAGCATATCGTGCTGGTCATCATTGGTTATCTCATCGTCATCGGATCGGTTTTCGGGGGCTTTGCGATGGCAGGCGGCCACCTGGCCGCCTTGTTCCAGCCTATCGAACTGCTGATGATCGGCGGCGCCGCAGCCGGCGCTTTCTTCGTGGGCAACAACGGCAAGGCCATCAAGGCCACATGCAAGGCAATTCCCTCGCTGTTCAAGGGATCGGCGTACACGCAGGCGCGCTATCTTGAACTCCTGGCGCTGCTCTCCGAGCTGCTCGGCAAAGTCCGCAAGGAGGGCATGATGGCCATCGAGCGCGACATCGAAAACCCGTATGAGAGCGCGCTGTTTGCGAATTACCCCGACATCCAGGCCGACCACCATGCGATCGACTTCATCTGTGATTACCTACGCCTCATGGTCTCCGGGAATATCGACGTGTTCCAGATCGAGAATTTGATGGACAACGAGATCGACACCCACCATCACGAGGCCGAAGTGCCCGCACACTGCATCGCCAAGCTCGGCGATGCGATGCCGGCATTCGGCATCGTCGCGGCCGTGATGGGCGTCGTGCATACGATGGAATCGATCGGCATCCCGCCCGAGGAACTGGGTATCCTGATTGCGCGCGCGCTGGTCGGCACTTTCCTCGGCATTTTGCTGGCCTACGGCTTCATCGGCCCGCTGTCGTCACTGCTGGAGCAAAAAGCCCATGAAGCGACCAAAATGCTCCAGTGCATCAAGGCTGCACTGCTGGCCAGTTTTCATGGTTGCGCTCCGGCGCTGTCGGTCGAATTCGGCCGCAAGGTGTTGTACTCGAGCGAGCGTCCCGGGTTCGCCGAGCTCGAAGAACACCTGAGGAACGCCAAGGCACGTTGACATGGCTGCTGCCGACAAGTCCACCATCGTCATCAAGCGCGTCAAGAAGGCGGGCGGTGGGCATCATGGCGGCGCGTGGAAGATTGCGTACGCGGACTTCGTGACAGCGATGATGGCCTTTTTCCTGCTGATGTGGCTCATCAGCTCGACGTCAAAAGCCAAGCTCGAAGGCATTGCCGAATATTTCAAGACGCCGCTGAACGTGGCGATGAAGGGCGGGCCGTCGATCGCCGAGCGCAGCAGCGTGATCAAGGGCGGCGGCAAGGATGTGACGAAGAAGGACGGCGAAGTTCGCAAGGTGCCCGACATCAAGGCCGCACAGACAGAACTCGAAAGGCGCGAGAAGGCACAGCTGGAATCGCTGAAGGCGAGGATCGAGGCCGCCATCGACGCCAACCCCGTGCTCAGGCAATTCAAGAAACAGATCCTGCTCGACATCACCAGCGAAGGCTTGCGCATCCAGATCGTGGATGAACAGAACCGGCCCATGTTCGCGACCGCCAGCTCGCAGTTGCAGCCGTATACGCGCGACATCCTGCGCGAGATCGGCCGCACGCTGAACGACGTGCCCAACCGCATCGGCCTGTCCGGTCATACCGACAACGTGGTGTTCGCCAACGGCGAGCGTGGTTACGGCAACTGGGAATTGTCGGCCGACCGCGCCAATGCGTCGCGCAGAGAACTGGTGCAGGGCGGCATGCAGGACGCGAAGGTGTTGCGTGTGGTCGGCCTGGCATCGGCCGTGCCGATGAACAAGGACGATGCACGCGACCCGATCAACCGGCGCATCAGCATCGTCGTCATGAACAAGCGCGCCGAACAGGCGATCACGGGCGAGCAGGCTTCGCTGGCTATCCGTGAGGGTACCGAGCTGGGCACCGGTCTGGCCTCGGACAAGTCGGCGAAAGCACCCGCGGCACCGGGCACGGCGGCGGCGCCGACCCCGATGGCCGCAGTATCGTCGCCGGTCGCAGCAAAGGGAGCGGCACGATGAAACATCCACGACATGGCTCGCCGGCCCGGGATGCGCTGAAAGACGACCTGGCACAGCTGGACTTGCTGCTGAAAGAAGCCATCGCCAAGCTGTCGGTCAGCTTCGTCGGCGCGCATGAGGCGCTGGCACGACAGCAGGCCCTGGCCGACCACGCCAACCCGGAGTGCGCAGCGCTGGCGAAGCTCGCTGGCGACCATCTCGATGCGGCGCTCACGGCGCTGCAATTCGAAGACATCGCCAGCCAGTTGATCGCCAGCGCGCGCCGCCATCTCGGCGGCAGCTGCGGCAATGGCGGCGCTGGCAAGCAGCCGGATAACGACAAGACCGGTGGCGATGCATTGCGCGCCGATTGTGCCGTCGATTGTGCCGTCGATTATGCCGTCAATCGCAGCGTTCCACAGCAGCACATGGAAAGCGGCAGCATCGAATTGTTCTGAACAACGTTAAGTGGTACCTCGGAGATAGACATGGGCAAGAAAATCCTGGCAGTGGATGACTCGGGTTCGCTGCGGCAGATGCTGACCTTCTCGCTGCGCACCGGCGGCTACCAGGTCATCGATGCGATCGACGGCGTCGATGGCCTCGCCAAGGCGCAGGCGACGCAGTTCGACCTGGTGCTGACCGACCAGAACATGCCGAACATGGATGGGCTGACCTTGATCCGAAGCCTGCGCGCGCTGCCGGCCTACCATCAGGTGCCGATCCTGATGCTGACCACTGAATCAAGCCCGGAGATGAAGAACAAGGGCCGCGAGGCCGGCGCCAATGGCTGGCTGGTCAAACCCTTTGATCCGAAGCGCCTGCTGGAAGTGGTCGGCAAGTGCATCGGGCCGGGAGTGCCGGCATGAGCGTCGAGATCAGTCAATTTTTCCAGGTTTTCTTCGACGAGGCCGAGGAACTGCTGGCCGAAAAAGAGCGCCTGTTGCTGAGGCTGGATCCGGCCGCGTTCGACATGGCCGACATCGACGCCATCTTCCGCGTCGCGCATTCGATCAAGGGTGGTGCCGCCACCTTCGGCCTGGCCGACATGACCGGCGTCACCCATGTGCTCGAATCGCTGCTGGACCGCTTGCGCAAAGGCGAGATGGCGCTGACAGCCGAACAGGTCGATTGCTTCCTGCAGGCCAAGGACGTGCTGCAGATGCTGCTGCGCGGACATCGCGATGGCGCCGAAGTCGAGCAACCGGAGGTCGACGCCCTGCTGGCACGACTCAACGCACTGGCGCAGCCGTCAGCAAACTCGCCGGCGTCGAATGCGGCGGCGACTGCCGTTCCGGCCGGAACGTCGATGCCGGCGCTGCGTACCGTGCGCATCTCCTTGCCCGAAACCAGCGACAAGGACGCCGTTGCGCTGGCCGATGAGCTGGGACTGCTGGGCAAGGTGACCGTCGTCGACGACGATGGCCGCAAGGTGTTCCTGCTCGAAACCAGCGAATCCAGGGATGACATCACTGCGCTGTGCGCCTTCATCGTTGACCCGGCCAAGCTGTCGGTGACCGAAGAGTGCCAGCCGCCTTACGAAATTTTCCACCTTCCGGTGACGGCGCCGGTGCGTGCCGAAGCCGCCAAAGGCGGCGCCGACAAGGCAGCGACGGGTTCAACGGCCGGCCCTGCGTCGAACGCGGGCGTCGAGTCGTCATCGATCCGCGTGTCCGTCGACAAGGTCGACCAGTTGATCAACCTCGTCGGTGAACTCGTCATCACGCAGGCCATGATCGAGCAACGCACGCACGGGCTGGACCCGATGCTGCATGAAAAGCTGCTCAATTGCGTGTCGCAACTGACCCGCAACACCCGCCACCTGCAGGAAGCCGTGATGTCGATCCGCATGATGCCGATGGACTATGTGTTCTCGCGCTTCCCGCGCATGGTGCGCGACCTTGCCGCCAAGCTGGGCAAGAGAGTCGATTTCGTCACGCAGGGCGTGGCGACCGAGCTGGACAAGGGCCTGATCGAACGCATCATCGATCCGCTCACCCACCTCGTGCGCAATAGCGTCGACCATGGCATCGAATTGCCGGCGGTGCGGCAGTCGTCCGGCAAGGATGCGACCGGCCGTCTGACACTGTCGGCCATGCACCGTGGCGGTCATGTGGTGATCGAAGTCTCGGATGATGGCGGCGGCCTGAAGCGTGAGCGCATTCTGGCGAAGGCGCGCCAGCAAGGCTTGCCGGTCTCCGACAACATGAGCGATGGCGAAGTCTGGCAATTGATTTTCGCGCCCGGCTTTTCGACTGCCGAAACCGTCACCGATGTCTCCGGTCGCGGCGTGGGCATGGATGTCGTCAAGCGCAACATCACGGCCCTCGGCGGCCAGGTCGACATTCGGTCCGTGGCCGGCGTCGGCACCACGGTGTCGATCGCCTTGCCACTGACGCTGGCCATCCT